>CAZTNS010000159.1:0-6542 GCA_964615585.1 uncultured Bacteroidales bacterium
ACTAAAAATTGTATAGTTTTACAATAACAGATTTATTGTTTTTAAGAAGTCTGTAGGTATAATTCTACAGCAAATCTGACATGTTTGCCTCGATTTTTCTGAAATAATATAGTCCTCCGACAAAAAGTAATAAGGTTGGCAGTAATCCCATCAAATAGTAGAGACTAAACTCTGTACCAATTAAGCACCAACGGTAAAGAGCTATTACCCCTGCCATAGGATTAAAATGTATTAGGAAGTGATATTGTTCAGGAATCATTATTGTTGGAAAAAATACAGGAGTAACAAAAATTCCAAAACCCACTAAAAAAGGGATTATTAAAAATGCATCTCTGAATTTCACAGTAATAGCTGCCATCCAAATGGCAATACTCAATCCTGCTATAACATTAAAAAAAACCGGCACCGGAAGCAATAAAATATTGAAATTAAAGGGTTGTTTGTAAAATATAAGTATAACCACATAAACGATAAACCAAATTATTAACTCAACTAAACTTGCCAGGGATTTGGAAAATGGCAGAATTAGTTTCGGGAAATATACCTTTTTAATGACATGTTGGGCTTGTAAAAGAGATGTCCCGGCAAAACTAATTACTGAAGAAAAATAATACCATGCTATCAAACCCGGAAAAGCAAAAACCAGATAAGGAGTTTCTCCGGTTTTGACATTAAGCAATACGCCAAAGAAAAAATTTATAATAACTGCTGCTGTGATTGCCTGAATGAAACTCCATAAGATACCGAGCTTAGTTTGTGTGTATTGCACTTTTATATCCCTTATGGTAAAATCCTTTAATAAAGTCCTGTATCTATACAATTTGCGAAATTGCAAACTTATAGGTTTGTTTTGTGTGTTCTCTATGACAGTTTTTTTCTGCATTACAAATTAAGATATTTGCAAAAATAAGATTATTTTTCGGGAGTACAGATATCCAGAAGAGAAATACCAGAGAATGGTGTTTAAATCAGATGCCTGTAAGGCATTCCAAAACCATCTCCAAAATCAATAAAATTGATGCTTAAACAACTTTCTGTCTAATCCGTTTACAGTAGAACCTCAGTTTAAATCGCATACTCTATCTTTACCCATTAAAATAACAGTAGAACCATTTAATCATTGGAATCATACATCAGCTGTTTTACCCTTTCTGCCAGTGGTGGATGGGAATAATTCAGAAAAACATGCCACGGGTGAGGTGTCAGGTTGGATAAGTTTTCGCGGGCAAGTTTTTTCAAAGCGTTGATCAGGTGTTGACTTTGTCCGTGCTGTGCCGCAAAACCATCAGCTTCGCGTTCATTTTTTCTTGATAATTTATTCATCAGGATGCCGGTTACTGTGGATACAGGAGAATACAATACCATAAAAACAATGGCTCCTAAATGAAATTTTGCTTCTTCTGCCCCCAGTGCCTGACTGAATACATCTTTGCCAACAAACAAACCAAAAAGGTATAGTACAATGCCTGTGTTTATTAATGATAAAACCAGGCTTTTATGAATGTGCCTTTTTTTGTAATGTCCAATTTCATGAGAAAGTATTGCAACGATTTCATCGGGGGTGAAATCATTGAGCAGGGTATCGAAAAGCACAATGCGTTTCTTTTTACCCAGGCCTGTAAAATATGCATTTGCCTTTGTTGATCGTTTTGAATTATCAATGACATATACGTTGTCAAGTTGAAAACCTGCACGTTTGGCAAATTCTGATATTTTTTCTTTGAGTTCTCCCTCTTCCAACGGTTTTTGCTTGTTAAACAACGGCACAATCAATGTGGAATAAAATTCCGCCATAAAAATTGAAAACAGGCTTATGATTATCCAGGCCAACAACCAAAACCATGTTTCGGTAGCGTAGTATATCTGTAAAATCACATACAAAAGACCGCCGCCAATGATAATTGATAACAACAAATTTTTGAGCAGATCAAAAACAAAGGTGCGGGGCGTGGTTTTGTTGAAACCAAACCGTTCCTCAATCACAAACGTATCGTATATGGAAAATGGCAAAGAAATGATGCCTGTTACCAATCCAATGGCAGCAAAAAAAGCCATGCTCAACCATATTTTTGAATCAATATACCGGCTTAAAAATTGATCCAGCCAGGCAAAACCTTCCCAAAAGAAGACAGCCAGGGTAAGGATAAACATCAAGGAAGATGACAGGGTTCCGATTTTATAGTTGGCCTTGCTGTACGCCTGATATTTCTTGTATTTTTTGGCGTCATATACATCGGCAAGGTGCTTTGAAGGCTTTTTATCCCGCCATGCATAATTCTTTACCGATACAACTTTTCCGGCAATAAAATCAGCAACCAGAATAACAATGATAATCCAGAATATTATTAGCGGAGTTTCCATGTTGCAAAGATAATTGTAGATGATAAAAGAACAAATGGTTCTACTGCAAACTTAGTGGAAAACCAAAAATATCTAAAGGTGAAAATTTATGTGATTTTAATTATTCGTTTTAATATTCTTTAATCCATTAAATGATGAGTACATCCTAAAAAAAATGCCACCAAAGCACCAAAGCTCTAAATCCCACAAAACACAGATTAACAACCCGTAGAAATTTCGTGTGATTTTGTGATTTTGTGGCGAAAATAACCCTTTAGAAAAGTGGACTTAATGATTAACCAGATACTATTTGTTGCTAACTCTCAGTGCCTAATGTGGTTCCAAACTGAGATGTTCCCAAATTATTGAACCACAGTAGTCACATAGGCCACATAGAAAAGCTAATTATACACCTGTTTTCGTACTTCAGAATTGAAACTTACCGGTATTACACAATAGGATTAGGTAAGCAGCGGGTTAATCATAACCCATTAAAAATGCAGTAGAACCGAACAAATAAACTATACCCGGCCATCCTTCCCATATTATTCAGGTAATGTATCAGGAATCATGGTATTATCAATGGTGACATTGGTAATGGATGCGCCGTATCCACCCCAGTAGCCGTCTGCTTTGCCGCCTTCGATGTTGCTTTTCAGGGTAGCCGGATTGGTAAAAGGATTGCCGGCCGTTCCCAAATGTTTATAATAAGACTCCCAAAAAATAAAAAGGCTTGTATTTATGGTGCTCAGCTTGATGTTGACTTCATCACCAAATTTATGATAAACCGCTTCAAGCCAGGCTGTATCGCTTTCAAAACCGTCCTGGAAAAAATCATTGCTGTCGTATCCTTTTGTTAAAGGCGTGTAATGCAGGGTGTCTCCGTTACGGCCTTCATCATCAAAGACGGTCGTACCATAATAAGGTGGAAAGTAGCCATAATGCTCGCCAATGGTTTGTAATTCCAGGGCATAAAAATTCCGCTGGCTTTCCGGGTCTTTAAACAAAAAGTGCAGAAACCCCAGGCTGTCATTGTCTTCCATAAAGGTAAACCATGTAGAATCAATATGTACGGGCTGCAGAATTTCCGTTTCTGCCCAGTACAATGTGTTGTTATAGTGAATTTCCAACCTGTAATTGTGTCCGGGAGTGCCTTCGATTGTGTTGCCAAAATACCCGAAATAGGGAAAGTTGGTGAATGTAAACCCCGCATTGAGTGTGTCGGTTGAAATTCCATCGGATACGGTCATCAGCAAGGTGCTGTCGTAAATCAATCCAATGCTGGCTTCAAGGGCTGCAACGTAATCAGATAAATTCATGTCTGAAGAATCAATATCCGGCATTTCAACTGGATCAAAATATCCCATGTTGTGCGTAAGAAAAACCGTGGCCGGTTTCCCGCTTTCTATTCGCCCCTCCACGATAAGTTTATCTTCAGGTTTTGGTAAATCCACGGTGATGTCAGTTTCGCAGTTCCAGAGTATCAGCGAAACTGTTAACAACAGGAAGGGTATGTGTATTTTTTTTGTTTTCATGTACATCAGAATTTAAAATTCCACGTGATGGCCGGCAATATGGGAAAAAGCGAAACTTGTTTGGCTGTAGTTTGAAACGTCCCTTCCCCGGCATTTCCATCGTAATCAAAATAAATAAAATAGGGGTTTTTCCGGTTATAAACATTATACACGGAGAAATTCCATGATGATTCCCATTTTTTGGTTTTTTTGTGATGATAGGTAAGATTTATATCCAGACGATGATACGGATCCATACGGTAGGAGTTCCTCTCTCCGTACTCTTCAATGATTTCACCGTTGATGACGTAGCGGGCTACGGGCAATGTGGTGGTATTACCTGTTGCATAAACAAAAACCGTTGATGCAGTAATTTTATCATTGATTTCATACGAGAGTGTAAAAGACAGGTCGTGACGGCGGTCGTATTTAGCCGGGAAAGGTTCACCGTCATTGATTTCATCAAACTCACGTGTGGTTGTTGACCAGGTGTATCCCAGCCATCCGGTAAGGGAGCCGTAGGCCTTTTTTACAAACACTTCAGCTCCATAGGATTGTCCTGTGCCAAACAAAAAATAATTGTCGGGGTTGTCGTTGAGTTGATCCATTGGCAATGCCCCGTCTGCATATTCTATCATGTTGTCCATGTCCTTATAATAGAGCTGCAGTGAGGTTTCAAACAAATTGTCTTTAAAATTTCGAAAATACCCAATGGCATACTGAGCACCGATTTGTGGTTTTACCACGTCAGAACTTGGAATCCACAGGTCTGTAGGTAAAGTAGAGGCCGACAGGGAAGCCAGGTGAATGTATTGCTTGTTTCTGATGTATGATGCTTTGACAGAGCTTGTCGTCCCCAGGCTGTATTTAACATTTACACGGGGCTCAAGCGAATAATAGTCTGCCACCATTTCTGATTTGTCGTAAGAAACACTGTCAACATTATCAAGCAGGTATTCATCTTTAATATACCGGGTGAATGGCCCGACTTGTAAAAATCCACTGGCACGTAATCCGGCGTAAATTGTGAGTTTATCATTGATAATGTACTCATCGCTTACATATACGGCAGCTTCATGGGCGTATTGTTTTTGAGCCTTTCCCAGGTCAATTTCTTCATCATTCTGTTCTATGTTGATGGTATTGGGAAAAAACGTGTGATTGAGGTAATCAACACCAAAACGAATTTTATGCAAAGGCCCCGGCATGAATGTATAATCTTGTTTTAACTGATAATCCCGGATACCGGAACTTTGTATTAACCTGAAATCACTGTCACCTCCCGAGCCAAACGATACATCTGTCTTGAACCGGTAATCTGAAAATAAAGCCGTGGTATTCACAAAAAACTTGTTTGAAAACAAATGATTCCATCGCAAGCTTCCGATACCGTTTCCCCACGGAATTTTGATATTAAAGTCCCCGTCGGTATTGGAAAAATTAAAAACATCTTTTCCGTAATATCCGGAAAGGTAAAGCCTGTCGGTATCAGAAAATTTGTAATTGAGTTTCAGATTGCCATCGTAAAAATAATATCCTGAACCTTTGAAAGGTGAATCTTTATTGATAAAAGGTTTCATTAAGACATCAATGTATGTACGCCGTCCCGAAATAAGAAAAGAAGCTTTGTCTTTTTTTATTGGGCCCTGTGCAGTGAATCTGGTGGCAATGGTTCCAATACCCCCTTCGAAATCATGGGTTTTCATGTTGCCATTTTTCATTTTGATGTCCATGACAGAGGATAGTCTGCCACCATAGCGTGCAGGCATCCCGCCTTTGTACAATTCAAAACCTTTGATGGCATCGGCGTTAAACACAGAAAAAAATCCAAACAGGTGGGAAGCATTATACACTGTGGCTTCATCTAAGATGATAAGGTTTTGGTCAGGGCCACCGCCGCGCACGTAAAATCCGGTATTGCCTTCACCGGCGCCTTGCACACCCGGAAGCAACTGCATGGTTTTCATAACATCCACTTCTCCCATAAAAGCAGGCAGCTTTTTTACTTCTTCAACCGGAATTTTTTCGACACTCATTCTGCTGCTGTTTACATTGGCATCCGAGCGTTCACTTTCAACAACCACTTCTTCTGTTTGGTAAGCTCTGGGTGTGAGTTCTATGTTTATTCTTTTATCTTCTGTAATATTGAGTGTTTTAGTTTCTTCTTTATATCCGATAAAGCTGTATGTGACTGTATATTCTCCATCGGGCAGGGTAAGGCTGTAAAAACCATAGGCATTGCTGGTAGCTCCCAGTGAAGCATCTTTAACGACAACATTGGCTCCGGTCAATTCTTCCCCGGTTGTCATGTCCCGGATATATCCGCTGACGGTATGTTTCTGTGCAAACCCACTGATGAAGAGAAAAGACAGTACCAATGTAACAATAACATATTTCATGATCTTATTTTTTACAAAAATAGCATTGTTTGCAATTTTAATCAAAATCTGTAACAACAATCCTATTGTTTTGTTTTACTTTTGTTCCTGATATGGGAGAGATCTGAAGAATTAAAAAAACATTTTTTGTTTTATTCAATTATAGCATGTACTTTTGCAACCTGAATAATAAGTTCGGGATGTAGCTCAGCCCGGTTAGAGTACTCGTCTGGGGGGCGAGGGGTCGCGAGTTCAAATCTCGCCATCCCGACAAGCATAAAACCCCTTTCAGCGTCAGCTGGAAGGGGTT
>CAZTNS010000160.1:0-6491 GCA_964615585.1 uncultured Bacteroidales bacterium
ATATTTTGAAAAGAAACCTGTCGGAACTGATTGAAAAAATTGTCAAAAAACTGGTTTATAAAGCTTCCTTTGTTGGAACTTTTATCGGGCACCATCTGAAATTGGTGGAAGGACATTATAAAAAAGCCGATGAGTTTGATTTTGATACCTTGTATGGGCTTTTTGACTTTTTAAAACAACATAAGCTTGAAAAAGAACTGGCATATAAAATGTTGCCGGTTGTCTATGAGCATCCGAAAATGGATTTTGATTCGGTGCTGTCTGTCATAAAATTCAAAAGACGCAGTGCCAAAGAAATCATGGCCAACGTACCGATGTTGGTTGAAAAATACAAAAAAGAAGGCCGCAAGCAAACAAAAGAAGCTGGAAAATGCTGGGTTGCCGGTCAGATAAAACACATGGCTGTGGGGAACATGAAACTTACCACCATGGCAGAACAAATTGAAAAACAGTTTTAGTATATTTAAAAGGATTGAGCAATGAGCGAAGATTTTTTCCAGGGATACAGAGGGGAAGCATTGAAGCTTCTGAAAAAATACCAGGTCAGGGTATGGGGACATGCCAAAGTAGAGACAACAAGAGGAAAATTTGAAGGGACGGTGTTGCCGCGGTCAGAAAACGACGATGACAAGCACATTGTGATGAAGATTATCACGGGCTACAATATCGGTTTGGATGTTGACACCATCACTGATATGAAAGAAGCGGGCTATAAAAAAGCCAGTTATGGTATTCCTGAAAAGGAATTTCCATACACTGAAAATTTACCTCATGTGAAGTTGTTTGGCACAGGTGGTACCATTGCTTCACGCCTTGACTACAGAACCGGTGCTGTGATACCGGCTTTTTCACCGGGAGAGTTGTATGGTGCCGTGCCGGAGCTTGCTGATATCTGCAACCTGGATACCGAAAAGGTGTTTGCCGTGTTTTCTGAAAACATGGGGCCAAAACAATACGTTGCTCTTGCTAAAGCCATTGGTGAGGAAATTGAAAACGGCATCGATGGTATCGTTATCGGCCATGGTACCGATACCTTGCACCATACCGGGGCTGCACTTACTTTTATGTGCCAGAATTTGCCCGTGCCGGTAATACTTGTTGGGTCCCAGCGTAGTTCCGACCGCCCCTCCTCTGATGCAGCCCTTAACCTGATGCACGCCATGAAAGCCGCCGGAGAATCCGATATCGCCGAAGTGCTGGTGTGTATGTTTGGCCCTACTTCGGATGAATATGGCCTGCTGCACAAAGGCACACGGGTGCGAAAAATGCACTCATCCTACCGGTCAACTTTCCGTACCATTGGTGATACGCCTGTGGCAATGATAAGCCGTAAAGAAATCACCCCGATTAAAAAGAAATACAACAAACGAAGTGATGATAAAAAAGTGGTTATCAAGCCTTATTTCAAGGATACCGTGACCATGTTGTATTATTATCCGGGTATGAAACCGGATACATTGGATATGCTGGTAGATGCAGGATACAAAGGCGTTATCATTGTGGGAACCGGGCTCGGTCATGTTAACAAAGAGTTGTATCCCGCCATTGAGCGTGCACACGCCAAAGGGGTTCACATATTTATGACATTGCAGACCATCTGGGGATATGTACACATGTTTGTGTATGATACCGGTCGTGATATGATGGCCAAAGGTGTTGTTCCTCTTGGCAATATGCTGCCGGAGGTGGCTTATATTAAACTTGGCTGGGTACTCGGTCAGACAGATGACCCTGAGAAAGTGCAAGAAATGATGTTGACGCCTATAAATGATGACATCACCATGCGGGAACCTTATAACGGTTACCTTGTTTATCAGGGTGGTGTCCCCGAAGTGGAAGAGTTTATCCGTAAAGTACATAAATAATTGTTGTTTTCACCCGGTTTTATGCACGACTCTCACAAACAGCCGAACATGAAAATATCAGGCTTTACGATGGTGAAAAATGCCACCAAATTGTATTATCCCATCAGGCAAAGCATTGAATCCATTCTGCCTATTGTGGATGAATTTGTGGTGGCCCTGGGTGATTGCGATGAAGACGATAACACCGAAGAGGAGATACGTTCAATCGGGTCGGATAAAGTGAAAATCATACATACCGTATGGGATATTGAAAAGTATCCCAAAGGGACTGAAAATGCGCATCAAACTGACATTGCCAAATCGCATTGTACCGGCGACTGGCTTTTTTACCTGCAAGCCGATGAGGTGGTGCATGAAAAATACCTGCCGGTGATTACAAAACGCTGTGAGGATTTACTACACGACAAAGAGGTGGAAGGGCTGGTGTTTGATTACGTGCATTTCTGGGGTGATTATAAGCATCATCAGACATCACACGTGTGGTACCCTCGCGAAATTCGCATCATCCGCAATGACCCGGATATTCATTCGTGGGAATCTGCTCAGTCGTTTAGAAGAATCCCCGGTTTCGATGGGGAAAATTACAGGCAACAGGAGGGCACATACCGGTTGAAATGCGCCCTGGCACATGCAAAAATTTATCATTACGGATGGGTTAGGCCACCTAAGCTTATGCAATCCAAGAAAAAATCACTTGCCACCATCCATCAGGGAAAATCGCTGGTAGATGAAAAATACAAACAGCGGGCTAACGCCTTTGATTACGGGCCCCTCGGGCGAACAACGACATTTAAAGGCACGCACCCTAAAGTTATGCAGGATTGGATAAACAAGTTTGACTGGGCTGATGAACTCAATTACTCTGCAAAAGACATCAACCCGCAACGGGAAAAGAACAAACACGACAGGATGAAATACCGTGTTGTGAGTTTTATTGAAAAACACCTGCTGGGAGGCAAACGGCTGGGGCAGTTTAAAAATTATATTCTTCTGAAACGCAAGTAATGTGGATGTTGTGGTTCAAAAATTCTGGAAACATTTCAGGTTGGAACCACAATAGGCACATAGTTCACATAGGATTCCACATAGATTTAAGGATTGGGGAGGCCTGTAAAAAAGTTTTTTGTCTATCTTCAATGCCAGGTATGACCATTTCACACTTCACCATGATAATTTTTATTAAAGCTGGTGATCAATCCACAAAAAAATGGTATATTTGACGTATAAACAGCACTCCTGATGCGAACGGTGTTGACAAAAATAGCGGTTTTGTGTTTTGCTTATCTGATGAGCAACGGATCTGGGTATGCCCAGGGCTGGTCTTTTGAAGAAATAGCGCATTTTGATGCAGAGGCTGCCTTTTTTGGTTCGCCACTGGTAACGGAAAAAACAGTAGTGATAGGCAATCATGATAAGCATGTGTATTTTTTCAGCCACGATGGAGAATTGTTGAATGCATATAAAACCGGGGGGTGGATACACGCTACACCGTCTCAACTTAAGAACGGCCAAATAGCGATAGGCAGCTACGACCGCTTTTTGTATTTTTTCACACCGGATGGTAAGTTTCTTGATAAGCTCCGTATTGGCGGCCGCATTTTTACCAACATCGTGGAAAACATTGATGAAAAGTTGATTTTCGGCTGCAACAACAGCCTGGTGTCTTTGGATTTTGACACGAAAGAGTTCATCAAGATAAACACATGGAATTTGCTACATGGCAGCATAGAGTTGTTGAGCAACGGCGAGCTGGCCATCGGCTCCAACGCCGGTAAAATGTTTTTCATCAGCTCAATTGGTGATATAGTGAGGCAATATACAGTGGATGGCTGGATAGTCCATTCAAAGCCGGTGGAATTGAGTACCGGGTATCTTGTGTTTGGTTCTTACGATAAACACCTGCATTTCACCAAACTCAACGGCGTGCCCGTGGGAAAAATAAACCTTGGCGGTAAAATTCATGGCACACCCATCGAAAATCCCGATGGTAACATTGTTGTCGGCAGTTTTGACGGCAGTTTGTATTTCATTTCGCCGCGGGGAAGGGTTGTTCACAAATTTGACACCGGAAATAAAATTGTGGCTTCCCCGGTTTCCATGACCGGTGGGAATGTGTTGGTGGCTTCTTATGATGATCACCTGTATCTGGTTTCACCGGAAGGGCAGGAGCTGGCCCGTTACGATACCGGCGGCAATGTGTTTTCATCCCCCAAAAAAATCAACGACTCCACGGTGGTGGTGGCCAACACAAAAGGCAAAATCAGCTTTTTGAGGCTTACCAAACGGGAAGATACGGTGGAGGTTGATTGAGGGAGCTGATGAGAATGGAAGGTTGTTACGATGAGATGATTAAGGGTTCAAGCATTCGATTACCAACTTTTGTTATGGCTTTCAGTGTCGTAAATTTTCAGCAGAGATTTGGAATTTACATCATTGAATATTGGAAATTATTTGTAATTTGGTGCTTGAATATTGGAATTTATCCGTCTCCTCTCTCCATCGCCGCACATGTTTTGCGATTTCATGCGTTTGCCCTGACGGCATAAACAAAGATTTTTTTTCATATCAAAATAGTTTAATAATTTTAAGCAAAATATTTAGGTTTCATGTGCAATGACATAGCATTACATAAAAGCGTATGCAGAAAATATTAAAAATACTGAACCACAGGGACTTTGTGCTGTCTCTTGCCATAGTGGCAGGCATGATTTTGGGTGACCGGACACAGTTTTTGGCGGATATATCATTGTATGTTTTAATGCTGGCCATGATCAGCTCCACCATTTCATTTTCATTTAAATCATGGAAAAAACCAGCCGATGTGTTAAAACCGGCAGGCAACGCATTTTTGCTCAGCTACGGGGTTTTTGGGATAGTTGCATTGGGTATTTCGTGGATGTTGTTTCATAATAATGCAGACATGGAAGCATTGTGGATTGGCTTTGTGTTGCTTGTTGCGGCACCGCCGGGGCCTGCTGTACTTCCTTTTTCGTCTATGCTCAAAGGAGATAGTAATTATGCTACCGCCGGACTTTTTGGTTTGTATATACTGGCCATGTTTGTGACGCCTGCGATTCTGTTTGTTTTTATCGGTACATCAATGATATCGCCTCTGATGATATTCTCAATCATGGCACAACTCATAATCATACCATTAATTGCAAGCCGTTTTCTCCGGCATCCAAAAGTATTGCCGCATGCGAAAAAAATAAGCGGCACATTCACAAAATGGATGCTTTTCCTTGTCGTGACGCCCATTATCGGCATGAACAAGGACATTCTCATACAGGAACCCCGGATTTTGGTTTACGCTGCACTTGTATTGGTCATTTCAGTATTTTTACTGGGATGGGTGTATAATTTAATCATGATAAAAACGCGGGCAAAAAAAAGTTTTATAATCAGCAGTACATTTATGATGGTAATTAAAAGCTCGGTCTTTTCGGCGGTGGTGGCGTTCCGCTTTTTCGAAGATGAACCGGTTGTTGCCATGCCGGCTGCAGTGATGAGTGTTTGTATTGTACTTTTTGCTGTATTGTATTCACAATTTGTGAAATATAAATTTAAGGGATATGAATGATAACCTGGTGGTTTTGGTTTCCAAAAGCTTGATTTACGAATACAGGTATTTTTTTGACTGTTGACAATTGCTCATTTTCTGCGCCATGGTGTCCATTTCCTTCACAACCCCACTTTCCCTTTCCAAATAGCCACAAATACCTGCAGGTGGATTTTTATATCACCTTTTATTCACTGCTAAAATATAGCAACGAAAATGGATAAGATGGTGAGGGGTGGAGAAAAATGGAAAAAATCAGGGTAGAGGGATTGCTGTCTTTTGGATGGGAAGCTATGTACCGTTGTTGCCAAAAATTGTGTGTTTGTGATTGGTGGGAAAGCTTCGGATATGTACAGTCTGTTTCCCGATTATTTGGGAGCGGGGCAGCCAACTCGATTGGGGCGTCGTGCTATTTCAAGTCAAGTAATCCAAATACTTGATGATAGGGATTATTTATGTCAATAATTTCAAATCTGGATTTAATTCTATTTTTCAGAAGTTTGAAAGTTCCTTGTGATCTGCTATCAGAAGTTACGAAATGTGTAATTGACTTATCAGTATCAGCTTGAGCAAATAATTTAGCGTCATTAGGAATAATTGCTCTTGGTTTCAAATCTGTTGCTGAAAATTTCTTTTCATCAAAAATAATATTTGCAAATTCTCCAGCTTTCTTTGCATGGTCAAGATTAAAAGGTACTATTTGTATATTCTTCAAAGGTAACTCTTCAATTGAGCCTTTCACACAGTATTCTGCAATTGAAATAGTAGAAACTTTAATGGTTGTTTCATGATCTAAAAAATACTTGAAATAGTCACGAGTATTTTGATGTAAATTATCCTCGTCATTTAACAATCGAATAAAAACTGGTATCTAAAAGAACACTATGCGTCATAATCTCCTCTTATTTCGTTCAACCATTGGTCGGGATTAATTCCTTTCCAGTTAACTTTAGCTTTTTTAATCAATGAGTTGAGATACGCATCGTCATATTTTGGAGCAAAATCAATTAGATCAACAAGTTTTAGTGTTTTTTTATCAATTTCCCCTGTCTCAATATTTTGTTTGC
>CAZTNS010000161.1:0-4706 GCA_964615585.1 uncultured Bacteroidales bacterium
ACAACATCAAAGCCATAGGGCCAAGTGGGAAAATGGTAGTAGGTGATTGAGGAGATGGAGAGATGGGGAGATAGAGGGATGATGGACGCGGATTAGCTGTCTGCGACAGCTGTTGGGTTGTGGTCCACAGATTGGCACAAATTGACACGGATTGGTTTGACGCGACGTTTATTGCCACAGATTGCACAGATTGACACGGATTGAGGAGACGGGTGAGATGGAGTGATGGAGAGATGGAGAGATGGAGAGATGATGGACGCGGATTAGCTGTCTGCGACAGCTGTTGGATTGTGGTCCACAGATTGGCACAAATTGACACGGATTGGTTTGACGCGACGTTTTTTGCCACAGATTGGCACAGATTGACACGGATTGAGGAGACGGGTGAGATGGAGAGATAGAGAGATAGAGAGATGGGGAGATAGAGAGAGGGAGAGATGGGGAGAGGGAGTGATAGGGAGATTGTGCACTGTAGGCATGCGATTTATCGCATTCCGGATCAGTGCAACAATCTGATAAATTGGTGATGGTGTGATGTTTTTTTGGCAATTTGACAGTACCAGGGAACATAGCATGGGGAATGTGTGTTATTTTGCCAAAAGATAGCCGGCAATTGTATCCCGTTTAAATGCTGATTGTATGCTATGCATCCTCAATACCAAACCGCTGGCGGTGTTGCTGTAAACTTTGCCACGAAGGATAAAAGGCATTGTTTTCCGGCAGAAAAATTTCCTTTCCGGCGTATTGCGAGAGGGAAAATTCCCTGCTTTCGTCACGGAGCTGAGGGTGGAGCAGCACACGGTAATCATCTGAAATGCCAACCAATCCTTTGTCAAAAGCCCGGTGAAAGGTAGGCGACAAAGCAATGCCGTTGCGGACAGAATCGTTGTATGTTTCAGAAAAAGGACTGATGTGAGCCGCCTCAAGCAGTGGACGGTTGTTGCTGTCCTGTACTTTCAAACCTGTTATGGCGCATTGGTAATTGTATATTTGTATGATGGCTTTACGGAAAACGGAGGAGCGCAGCACCACGTATTCTTCGCGGGCATCAATGTGCTGAGCTTCGATCTGGCGTTTTACTTTCCGGACGTAATTGGTTTCAGGGTCGTACAGCATCTGGGATTCCACGTTTTGCGTGTAATCCGATGCCGGTATGTATGATGATTTGATTCCAAAATAGGTTTGCAGCATGGCCTGTTTCAGTTCTTCCCGCTGTACCGGATCCATCAATATGCGGTAAAATTCATCGGAAAGGCGGGCGCAGAAAACCGTTTCGGTGAGTGCTTTGAAACTTTTGATGGACTTGCTTTTTGTGGTAGGAATCTCCCTTCCCGGATAGGTAATGAGTTCCCAAAAACGGCCTTTTTCATTTTTCAGGTGAAAAAACGGCAGGGAAAAATTGGGCACATGCCCGGTTTTTACCAGCGCATTCCAGACATCGTGAAAATTCAGCAGCAGCTCGTCGGTGATTTCAAGCTCCCGGCTGTGGTACAAACCCTCTTCAAATCCCTTGATCACCGCCAGCAGCAACACCGGTTTGTGCGGCGCCGCTCCGTATTTTGTGGTGCCCCGTTTGAGGGAGAGGATGTGGGAGAAGGTTTGTGTCACGCCCTATTCAATATTTACCAGTTTTCTATTGTTCCTGCTCAGCTTTGATCTTTTTTTCAAACAGGTCATTGATGTCTATGGGCGGTAATAAATAGGGCCCGCAAAAGCCGTATGAAGAAATGTTTTGCAAATAGCCACGGACCTGACTGATGCTGATGCTTAATGCAGAAATACCCAATAAGTTTTTGATGGTTTTATCTTCAAGCTTATTATGATCAATAATATCAAATATGGCACCAGCTCGCAAATAAATTGAATAGCCCGGATGCTTTTTTGCTGCATTTATTTTCACCTCAATGTTCAACAGCCTGCTGTAATCTTCCCTATTTTCAGGTTGAAGTATATCAAAATCCATTTGAATAGGCAAGTTGCTAAAATCAATATCCACAGGCTCATCCGGGATAATGGCATCAAATTTTGTTTCGAAGACAGAAAAGTCTTTTAATTGAAGTGGGGATGATTTCGCTTTCATAATTATGCTACCATTGAATTATCATCATTTGCTGAGTCCTGAATGGCACTTTTAATTGGAGCCTTAACAGGGTTTTTAAAACGTTTGAAAGAATAACAACTTTCATTTATTCCTTCATAATCCATTGTAAAATTGATGTCAAGTGCATCTTGTATTTTTGCCATCATTTTAAGATTTACAAGCTTATTGTCCATAAAAAGCTGAGTGAGATAAGATGCAGAAGTGCCAATTTCCTTTGCCAAAATTTTCTTATTCCAACCTTTCCTTTCCATGGCTTTTTCTGTAAGCTGCATGATACGAGCATTTAGCATGATTGCTTCATGCTCAATCTTATCATCATAAGTTTTAAAGGTAAAAATATCATCGAAATAATTTTTGATTTCTGAGTTATTGTGTTTTGTACTCATACTGATCTATTTTTTTAAGTTTTTTCTTAATATGTTTTGGTATGCCTTGTGATTTCTTTTGGAAAAGATCAACCACAATAATGTAAATTATTTTTTCTTTTGTTTCAATTTGCTTACAATAAAAACGATAATTGCGTCCTTTACTTTGTTTAAACAACTTTATCTCCCAGATAGTTTTATAACCCTTTACTTTTTCATAAATGTCTTTTTTAATAAAACCTCTGAGAATTGCATCTGCCCTTTGGCGAAATTTAACTTTCAATTTCTCATCAGACTCAAAAGCATTTATAAATATGGGATAATTTTCCTTGTCAATACATATTTTACGTTTTTCAGATTCTAATATTTTAACGTATTCTCGCATTACAAAATTAAGCTATAGGTTAATCAAAACAAAATTATTAACATGTTTTTTAACAATTTTAACTATTCCACATCCAAAACACAGGTACTTTCTTCGTCAAACTGGCTGACAAGGCGTACTGCAATTTGTTGGTTTAAAAATCCATGCAAATTACGCAATTGTTGAGATTTATCAAAATTTGGGCGGTTGATCTTGGAAGTTGGTGGAAATCATCCGGGATTTTTGTTTTCTAGTCCTATTTCCTTATTTTTATAGATATTTTAAAAGCATTATAACATGGAAATCCAAAGCATTGCCGATAATTTTAGTATCAGCGATTTAAAACATTTTTTCAGAGAAAGAATAACATCTTTTAAACCTGAAGATGATAATCTGGATTACCTTTTTGATGAAGATGAGGAAGCTCAACAAAAATTTACCGACATTGCAAAAGCCGGTGAAGCCGAATTGACAAATAATGAAGACCTTATCCTTATTACTGCTCGATGCCTGGATGAGCTTACCGGCAAAAGCGGCAAGAAAAAGCAATACGATATCGCAAAAAAAATCCTGAAAGAAGAAGATAAGGATACCGCTTTTTTTATTTTTTATGATGATGCCGGAAGTTTCCGCTTCAGCTTTATCCGTACAAATTATATAGGCAGCAAACGGGATTTTACTTCTTTCAAACGATACACCTTTTTTGTCAGTCCGGAACAAACCAATAAAACCTTTGTAAACCGTATCTCTAAATGCGATTTCACATCTGCTGACAGCATCCAGGAAGCATTCAGTGTTGAACCTATCACCAAAGAATTTTATGAAATGCTCCAGCACTGGTATTTCTGGGCTATTGACAGCACCCAATTCCCGGAGCATGCAGAGCAGGAAAAAAATGGACGCGAAATTGCCATTATACGTATGATTACCCGCATCATGTTCATCTGGTTTATGAAAGTGCGTAAGCTGATCCCGGAAAATATTTTTGATCAGGAGAAACTTGAAGAAATCCTCAAAGACCTCTCGCCTGAAGAATCTACGTATTACAAAGCCATACTGCAAAACCTGTTTTTTGCAACATTAAATACCAAACATTCTGATCGCAGATTCAGGTCTGAAGAACGTAACAGGCAAGGATATAACCCTGATTTTGGCAATCATAATGTATTCAGGCATCATGAGTTGTTTTACGATCCGGAAGCCATTTTTAAACTCTTTGAAAAAATTCCCTTCCTGAATGGCGGGCTATTTGAATGCCTCGACATTAAAAAAGTTGAAAACAGAGAAGACCGGAAATACATTGATGGCTTTACATCCATAAAATCACAACAGCCCAAAGTGCCAAATGATCTATTCTTTTCTGAAGCAAAGAAAAAAGACATCAGCCGGTTTTA
The DNA here is from genome assembly GCA_964615585.1 of uncultured Bacteroidales bacterium. Classification (GTDB taxonomy): domain Bacteria; phylum Bacteroidota; class Bacteroidia; order Bacteroidales; family ML635J-15; genus JAQIBY01. Next base: position 4,225 of record CAZTNS010000161.1, read on the forward strand.
TGGGGAAAGTAATAAACAATATCCGGTAGAGGGCCTTATCCACTTGCTAAAACGATTTAATTTCACAATTGATGAGAACGAACCCGATGACATTGAAGTAGCCCTTGATCCTGAGCTGCTGGGTTCTATCTTTGAAAACCTGCTGGCAAGCTACAACCCGGAAACAGCTACCACCGCACGAAAATCCACAGGAAGCTATTACACCCCCAGGGAAATTGTGAATTATATGGTAGAAGAAAGCTTAATTGCCTACCTGAAAACCCACCTGGAAAACCAAAATGTGGCTAATGTGGCTCGAAGCATCCCTGCTTCAGCAAACAATGTACCTGAAGACATCCCTGCCTCAGGAAATGTACCTGAAGGCATCCTTGCCTCAGCAAATGTCCTTGCAGGCATCCCTGCCTCAGGAAATGTACCTGAAGGCATCCCTGCCTCAGAAAATGTACCTGCAGGCATCCTTGCCTCAGGAAACAATGTACCTG
>CAZTNS010000161.1:4806-6470 GCA_964615585.1 uncultured Bacteroidales bacterium
AATCCTGACAAACCCCCATTCCTTGACCCATCTGAAGAAATAAACATTCACGAAGGAGACTTACCCCACTGGAAACAAGAAAATGTATTTTATTTTGTCACGTTTAGACTTGCAGATTCAATCCCAAAAGAAAAACGGGAGCAACTAAAAAGAGACAGGGAAAACTGGGAAAAAGTTGTAGCAGGAAAAGACAAAAAAGATTACACAAAGGAAGATTGGATACAATACAACCGGCTTTTTTCAGAAAGAGTTGAAAATTGGATGAATGCCGGATACGGGAAATGCTTGCTTAAAAAGAAAGAAAACGCAAAGATCGTTGCTGATGCAATAAAATATTTTGAAGGGGAACGATATGAGCTTGATGAATGGGTTATTATGCCAAATCATGTACATGTCTTGGTAAGACCATTTAATGGATATAAACTTTCTGATATTTTGCATTCATGGAAATCGTATAGTGCAAATGAAATAAATAAGCGAGAAGGATTAAAAGGCGAATTCTGGATGCGTGAATCTTATGACCACATTGTACGTAATGAAGATGCTTTTAAAGCTATAAGAAATTACATCCGAAAGAATCCCGAAAAAGCCGGTATAAAAGTACATTTCCAAAACAATGTGGCCAGCAATGTGGCTCGAAGCATCCCTGCTTCAGCAAATGTACCTGAAGGCATCCCTGCCTCAGGAAGAAACCAAAGCAAGGATACTTTGGAGACATTGTTGCGAAGGCTTATTTCGCATGAAGATGACAACCCCTTTGATGAAAACACCACAAAAGCACTCATACAACTGATTGACAATATCCGGGTTGTGGATCCTGCTGTGGGTTCCGGGGCTTTTCCTATGGCGGTGTTAAACAAACTGGTATTTATTCTCAACAAAATTGATAAAAACAATAAACTCTGGGAGCAAATACAGATTGACGGCATATATAAATACGTAAAAGACCCGGTTGCCCAACGTAATGCCATAGAGCAGGTAAAAAAACAATTTGCCAAAACCAACAACGACTATGGCCGTAAGCTGTATTTGATTGAAAAATGCATTTACGGCGTGGATATACAGCAAATTGCCGTGGAAATTGCCAAACTCAGGTTTTTCATTTCCCTGCTTGTGGATGAAGACATTGATTTTGAAAACAAGGAAAACAATTTTGGCATACAGCCCCTACCCAACCTCGAATTTAAGCTCATGCAGGGCAACAGCCTGATTTCTTCTTATGCAGGGATTGATTTTGATGCCAAAGAAGATACAGAAAAAGGCAAATTGTTCCGCTCCGACGAAGAGTACAGGCAGCTAATTACTGATTTCGAAGAGCTAAAACATAAATACCAGAATGAGCCGGACAATGAAGAAAAAGGAAAATTGCGGAAGCAAATTGAAAATACCATACTGAACATTTTCAATGAAAAACTCAACACCCATTTTCCGGAAATGCGTAAAATTGAAGATTTTGCTGAACGCATTCCAGGCAAAGAGGCGCGCGAAAACTACCTGCGGGCAGAAAAAGCCAAACTCACCAAAAAGCTGGGCTTTGATATTGAGCAGCTTAAAAAAGACCTCGTTGCCTATACCCATGGCCGCAAAGACAAAGACTTTTTCCTCTGGACCGTGTATTTTGCCGAAGTCTTCTCTGATAAAAATGGATTTGATGTGGTGATTGG
>CAZTNS010000162.1:0-6462 GCA_964615585.1 uncultured Bacteroidales bacterium
CGCATGCCTGCAACACCGGCACCTACAACCAACACGGCATTATGAGCGGATATCTCAAATTGTGATAATGCCTGAGAATGTTTAACGCGATTTATGGCGCCCCGTACAAGGCGAATGGCTTTTATTGTTGCTTCTTTGGGTTTGTCGGTATGTGTCCATGAGCATTGTTCACGGATATTGGCCTGTACATAATTATAAGGATTTAAACCTGCCCTTTCAGCGACATTCCTGAAGGTATAAAGATGCAATTTGGGAGAACACGAAGCCACAACGATGCCGTCAAGTTTATGTGCTTTGATGTCATCCACAATTTCTTTTTGCGTGGAATCGGCACAGGCAAACATCACATCTTTGGCGATATATACACCATCCTCATGTTGTATGGTTTCCCTTACCTTATCTGTATCCACATAATCGGAAATATTGCCTCCGCAATGGCATATATAAACTCCAATTTTTTCTTTCATACTGATCTGTTTCTATTGTTTGGTTTCACTTCTTATATAAGCTGCAGCTTCTGATGATGCAGCACCGGCAGACAGTATTGAATCCGGGATATCCATGGGCCCCGATGCGGCTCCTGCCACAAACACACCATCCATATTGGTTTTAGCCGGGCTTGAAATAATATCGGACTGATTCACGTAACCATGCTCATCAAGTGCAAGCGCATCGTGTTTGAACATTGTTTTTACACCTTTTACGGCCAGCGCGCCAACAGACAACACTACCATATCATGTTCAACTTCTGTTCTATGGCTTCCATTTTCGATGTCTTCATAAGAAAGAATAAGGTTTCCATCACCTTTTCCTTTGATGTCAGCTATCTTTCCTTTCACAAATTCAACCCCCATTTCCACGGCCTGGGTGTAAAATTCCTCAAATCCTTTTCCAAAGGCCCGGATGTCAATGTAATATATGGTAACATCAGCCATGGGTAATGCCCCGAGAATCAACTGTGCTTGTTTTATGGAATACATACAACATATTTGTGAACAGATGGGATTGCCAACGGATTTATCCCGGGAACCGGCACATAATACATAAGCAATGTTATCCGGTTTTCGACCATCTGAAGGCCGGCATGCATGTGTAAAAGGCCGTGTAGGCGCCAGCAATCTGTCCATGTGCATGGAATGAATCACATTCGGCAACTCATTGTAGTGGTATTCTTTTTTCTGCTCCGGATCAAACAATTCAAAACCGGTTGCCATGATAACTGTTTTTACGGATACCGGAGACACCATATCTTCTTGTGTAAAATCAATGGCATCAGCAGGACAAGCCCTTTCACACGCTCCGCAAAGCGTGCAGTTGTTGATGTCTATGGCTGCAATCCTCGGATTGGCAAGGTCAAACGGAACAAAAGCCGCTTTACGGCCAACAATATCCCAATTGTATTCATCTTTAACCACCACCGGGCAAGCATTTTCACAATCCTGGCATCCGGTACATAAATCTGCTTTTACATACCTTGGATGTTCGGTGAGCATGGCATTATACCCCTTTTCCTTTTTTTCAATGTCGCTGATTTCACTGTTTGTTTTGATGGTTATGTTGGGATGCCTTGCGGTTTCCGAAATTTTTGGTGTCGCGATACATGCAGCACAGTCAAGGGTTGGAAACACCTTACTGAGCTGTATCATTTTACCTCCAATGGACAAATCTTTTTCCACCAACAACACGCTGAAATCATTGTTGGCCATATTCAGAGCTGCTTCCTGTCCTGAGACACCGCCTCCAACAACTAATACATCATACTGATGATTTTGCTTGTTATTTTTTGTCATCTTTCTGATATTTTTCTGTTTTGATATCACCCAATCCGGCAAGTGTTTTGCTGAAATTGTCCATGTGTCTTGCGAAGGGCTCAGCACAAACGGAACAAACCGCTGCCATTTTCAGCCGGTTGGGATTGATGTTCTTATCCTTCATTATTGCCTGGGTATTTCTCATGATATTGCCGGTTATTTCTCCACAATTTGGAGTATAGGGGCAATCCGTTCCGTCGGCGGCAATAAAAACCCCATCAAATCCTTTTTGCAATGCTCTCAATATCCACCTTGGTTTAATACCTGAACTGCAAGGAACTGAAATACAACATGTACACGTAGAATAGTGTATATGTTGCTGCCCGGCTAAATCAATGCCGGGATCAGAAATCTTATCGGTTGAAAAGACAAGAATTTTTGGCTTATGCTGTTGATTTACAGTTTTATTCTCCATATATCATCGTTAAATAAATAATCTTTCCTTGATGACAAAAGAGGATGCATCCCCAGATACCGTTAAAATAAAGAGGATCATTCATTCAGAAAACAAGTACCTTACATTAAAATCATTAACGAATTTCAATTCCGGATGCATCCCCTGCACCAAAAAAAACGTAAACTATAAAGTTTCCGGCGTATCTATTTTTTCTTCATATAAACCTTAAAATATCCGGAATCTTCTACTATTCCCATAAAATCATGGCCTTTTTTATCAGCCCATTTTGGGATGTCTTTTTTGGTACCTTCATCGGATGAAAGTACTTCCAGGATTTCACCAGATTGTATTTTTCCAATCGCCTTTTTGGCTTCAAGTAAAGGCCCCGGACAAGCGGTTCCTCGAGCATCTACTACCTTGTCGGCTGTGAGTGCTAATAATTCTTCTTGTGTCATCATAAAAAATATATTTTGGTTGGTTTGTTACAAAATATTTAAATAAACATGTGAATATCCGCTTCACCGGCTGCGGTAATGTATTCGTTAATCCCTACAATATCATCTGCCAGGGGAGTAAAATCCTCAAGTTTATCGGCGCCCCAGATTTTACCTGCCAGGCCGCAAATGTGAATTTTTACATCCGTAATCTCTTTGGCTTCCTGAAAAAATTCATGCCACTTTTTCACATTCAATTTATTCAGTGAGGCCATAAATTCATTTTTAAGTTCCGGATTTTCGGCCATATTCAATTGTTGATCGTCTTTTGCAATGTCTTTCCGGAATGCTCGTGCTCCCTGAAGCAACACATACACATCCACTTCCATATCATCTGCAGCGGCACCACTCAGGATAATTCCGGCTGCTGTTAGCTTGTCAACACTGCCTGAAAAAAGGCCTAAACACATTTTTTTTGTTTCCATATTTGTTGTTTTAAAATTCGGAAGTAAAATTATATCAGCTTTATGTATAATACAATATAATACTTGTTAATGATCTTACATTTTTTGGTGACATTTATCACATTTTAAAGTTTGTGTTTATATTTTACATACTTTTATTTTGTGTTTAATCAGCCTCAATAAGGCATAATAAAAACCACCATGGAAACAACATGCACCATTTGCCATTTTCATTCCTGTCCGGCAGTAAAAAGGCTTTCATTGAAACAACAGGAGCTGCTTGCAAAAAACAGCACAGAAGTTAAATACAAGAAAGGAAACCTGGTATTTATGCAAAATGCGTTTGCAAATAACGTAGCCTACCTCACATCCGGCCTTGTGAAAAAACACATGACAGGGTTAAATGGCAAACAACAAATCATAGAAATCATCAAAGCACCATCCTATATAGGCATTCCAACCACCCTGGGAAACAACATCAATCAATATTCAGTGACATCGCTGACAGAAAGTAGCATGTGCATGATTGACCTGAATATATTCAAACAAATGTGTTGTGAAAATGCCATGTTTTCCTATGAGATCATACAGGAAATGTGCCGTAAAGAATTGAAACATTTCTGCAGTTGTTTCAACAGAACACAGAAAAATGCAAAAGGGCTGTTGGCTGAAACGCTTGTGTATTTTTCCTGCACGGTATTCAACACCAACAGTTTTTCCATTCCGTTGAGCCGAAGTGAGATTGCAGATTTAATTAATGTTTCAAGGGAACAAGTGTGCCGGGTATTATCTGAATTTCATCATGATGGCATCATTGACATCAAAGGAAAAGAAATCATCATCAAAAACAGTGACCTGTTGAAAAAAATCAGTCAGAACGGCTAACTCCCTGTCATCGGGGATAAAAATATCCGGCAGGCTATCAATTCTTTCATTCCGCCATCATTCGACACATTGATTCCTGCCGGAATATATTTGTTAAACCAAAGGAACAAAACAGAATTACACTTCAAATCCACAAGTGGGTTACTACTTACAGATTTGAGCTACTATCTTATTTTATTGATCACCGCTTCTGCAGCTTTTACCAACACGTATTTTGTCGGGGCAGTTGTCAACAGCGGATGCGTACCAAACTGGAATGAAACAAGCTCATAAACGGTGACGTTTGTCTGTATCGCCATGGAAATGGTATTAACAATTTCACCTGCAGTTTTGCCACCCCAAACTTCACCACCAATGACGCTGCCGTCTGACACAGAAACATACAAACGCACAGACAAGGGCGAACAATCGTCAAAAGCACCAGGGTGCCTGTCAACATCAGAGAACACAGCACTTGCATGATTCACGTTGGCTTCATAAGCTGTACGGGCATTGACCCCCGCTGCAGCCATCACCATTCCATTGATTTCCGTGGAGAAAACCCCAAGCGTACCGGCAAAATGCCGTTTAAGGCAAATGCCAAACAAATTGTATCCACAAACACGGGCTTCTGCCGTGGCTGTTGATGCAAGCATGATGGTATCTTCTTTGCCTGTTAAAAACCCGGTAGTACCGGCACAATCACCTGCAGCACAAATATCGTTGACGCTTGTCCTGCCATATTGGTCAGCTACAATGGCACCAATTTTATTCAACTGCAGTCCGGTTTTCTTTGCCAGCTCAGTGTTGGGACGATAACCTATGGCAGCAATCACCATATCGGCCTCTATTTCTTTGCCTGAATCAAGTTTTACTGCTTGAACGCTGCCATTTTCGCCACGTATTTCAGTTACTTTGGTTGATGTCATCACATTGACACCTGTTTTTTTCAGTTCCTCAGTGGCAATGTCTGCAAGTTCTGTGGAAAACGCATTGCAAAAGCAATATTTTTCCATTTCCACCAGGCTGACGTTATGCGTTCCGTTCAATTGCAACTGTTCTGCCACTTCAGCACCGATAAATCCACCGCCAATCACAACAATGTTCTTTACTTTTTTGGCTTTTTGTACCAGGCCTTCAATGTAATCGTAATTCTTTTTGATGTATTCAACGCCATCCAGATCATAGCCCTTGATAAACTTTGGCACTACAGGCGTAGAACCGGTAGCAAACACCAGCTTGCCATATTCATACGCTTGCCCTGAATCCAGTGTGACAACTTTTTTCTCCGGATCAATGTCCACGGCTTTATCTGCTTGAAAATCACCACCGGCATCCATAAAGGGTTTAGGCCCCATTTTGTTTTTATCCACGCTGTCAAGCCTGTGAAAAACATAAGGAATACCACATGGTACCAGGCCTTTCTGCGATTCACCCAGCAACAAAATGGATTTATCCGGATTTCTTTTTTTTGCAGTTACCCCGGTGATGATCCCGGCCGGGCCGCTGCCAATAATTATTACATCATAGGTTTTCATAATATTTCGGTATTTTAAGGTTTATATGCATCAGCAAATTTAAGTATTCAAATACTGATTTATACATGATCCATGCTTTTATACAACATACAATTGAGAATATTAACATTAAAAATCGTTAACAACAAACCTTTTGACTCTTTACCATTACCTCATGCGCTTATTTTTATACTTTTAACACCATTATGTTTTACAATACATGGCTAAACCATCCACGAAACACATCCATTCATAACTCACAAAAATGTGTTATCTTTCGGCAAAATTATCAGTAACAATGAAACTTAAACAAACAGGAAATAAGCTGACATCCAAGCAACTTGAAGAAGCCATCAAAAGGGATCATCCACACCTCGCCTTTAAAAGACGTTCGGGCTCATTGACCACTGTTAAAAGAAACAAAGCCATCGGCACCGAAGTTTATGCAGGAAAAAACAACATTCACATCAAAGCAGCCTGGGCATCTCCCGGAGCACGAATACTGTTCTGGATTTCACTCATCATCCTCGGCATCATTATCCCCCTGATTATTTACCTCACCTGCTTCCGTCCCAAAATGAAACGCCTCGAAAAACAAGTGGGAGAAACCATTGCCGGAGAAATCACATCAAACCATGGTTAACATCACAAAATAAATTTTCCCTGTATCTTTATATTTATTTGGGCGCCCGGTCGGTCTTCGCCTGCTATCTGCAACGTCATCCGGCAGATTTTTCTTACCGGTAAGCGGGAGCTTCTTTGTCGCTCCGCTACCGGTGAAAAACCACCCCGGATGCCGCAGCAGGATATCCGGCTACGCCCTGGCGCGGGATTTTTCTCATCTATAGCACGTACGCTGATGAAACAAATAATTTAAAGTATAGATAATAAGCATCCTCAGCTATGTTATGGCTTTTTCAGCACACCTATCACATTAAAAATCCCCCATCCATAATCGTTCAGGTCATTTTCGTT
>CAZTNS010000163.1:0-6429 GCA_964615585.1 uncultured Bacteroidales bacterium
AAGTCAGGTTTTACCAATTTAATAACAGTGTTTTTAGAAAGAGTTATATGAGAGAGAGTTTGCCCTTTAAATTTGACAATCATAGATTGCTTTACAGCAAATAACCGTACAAAAATCATCATCTGATAAAACTAAAGCTTCGCAGTTTCGGTTTTCTGCGAAACTTTAGAACTTAACATAAACATATCTAATCCACATATTTATATCCGACACCTTTGACGGTAATGATATGTTTTGTTCCGAGTTTTTTTCGTAATTTGTTAATGTGAACATCTATGGTTCTCTCCCCGACAAAAGTATCACCCCAAATTTTATTGTAAATTTCTTCACGGGTAAACACTTTTTCAGGAATTGATGTCAATAAACAAAGCAATTCATATTCTTTCCGGGGCAGCATTAAGCTTTGTCCTGAGTACCGAACTTGATATTTTTCCTGGTCAATAATGACACTTTTCGTTTCAATCGTGTTTGATATTTCAACTTTTTCCTGTTTTAACAGTTTCCTTTTCAATAAGGCTTTAACACGTCTGATCAACACCTTGGGATTAACAGGTTTTGCTATGTAATCATCTGCCCCTGCATCAAAACCGGCAACCTGTGAATAATCTTCACTGCGTGCCGTAAGAAAAAGTATCAAACTGTTGTTTATTTGTGGATTATTCCGAATCCTTTCACAAACCTCTACCCCATCAATGTCGGGCATCATGAGGTCCAGAATAATGAGATCAGCTTTGATCTTAACTGCTTTTTCAAGTCCAAGTGCTCCATTTTTAGCTGTAAAAACCTGATATCCTGCATTTTTAAGATTATAACTCAAAAATTCCAGCACATCCGGCTCATCATCAATAAGTAATATTTTTTTAGGTGTTGACATGATTTGAGATACATTTTAATTATGCATGATATTATTTCATTAAAATAACATCAAGGTTAAGCCGATGTTAAACAAACGTTAAGTTTACATCCTTGTTTCTTTCTCTATTTTCATGTTGATAAGTATTTCATAAGCTCATTGCACAGGGTATTCACATGTTAATAAACTTACTTCCATTCATCGTATATAATTAAAGTTTTTGTAACCCTGAGTTTTAGTTAACATAACCTTGCTGCATTAGATTTGTCAGTGTTATGAAAAAAATATTGACATTATCCACAGCCATCCTGATAGCATGTTCGCTATCTGCGCAAAAATCAAGCTCTCCTGATTCGTATAACCTGGGAGAAAAATCTGAAAAAAAAGCAGTAATCAAAGGGAAAGTTAAAGACCAGGTGACCGGGGAAACCATCATTGGTGCCAATGTATTTATTCCTTCGTCAACAACCGGAACCACATCGGACTTTGACGGGAACTTTTCACTGGAATGCCCTCCGGGAGAAATTACATTGAAAATTTCTTTTGTTTCTTATGACACGAAAGAATATGACTTATACCTGAAACCCGGTGAAGAAAAAGAAATCAATGTTATAATGAATGAAATAGCCACAGAATTGGCACAGGTGGAAGTTAAAGCCAAAGCCAACCGCGAAAATGAAAACTTGCTGCTGATGGAACAGCAAAAAGCTGGAAAAATAAAAGAATGCATCGGGGCACAGGAATTATCAAAAAAAGGCATATCCGATGTAGCTGATGGTGTGAAAAAAATAACCGGTATTTCCATGATGGGTTCCCGGAACATTTTTGTCCGCGGCCTTGGAGACAGATACAACAAAACTGAGCTTAATGGACTGGGAATGGCATCTCCAAATCCCGAAGAACGCCTCTTGCCTCTTGATATGTTTCCGGTGAGCATCATCAGTACCATTGATGTCCAGAAAATTTATGCTGTATCAGATTATGCTGATTATTCCGGGGCATTGATTGATATCCAAACCAAAGATTATCCCGAGGAGGGTTTTTTAAAAATCAAAGCAGGGACAAAAATCAACAACCAGACAACGTTTAATTCGTTTAAACTGTCAGAAACATCTGAAACATCAAATTTTGGTTTAAACACCAATGAAAATATAAATTACACCCCCACAGAATTAAACCAAATCAATGACATCAATACAGATTATTATTTTAGTTCCGATCCTTTTTTAACGGATTTTGATTATCAAAATACATTGGCCACGCCTGATACAGACCTTGGCATTTCCGGTGGAAAATCCTGGTGTTTTGATAACAACCATACCCTGGGTGCTGTTTTCTCATCAGGATACAGCAACGGTTATGAATTCATACAAGGCAATGACGTTGTGCTTAAATCTGACGGAACCGTGCTTAAATCATTCAATTTTGACCAATATGACCACACTGCATCTTTTTCAAACCTGGGGGCTTTGTCATGGGAACACAACGACAATAAAATTTCTTATAATTTACTGTACCTGCATAATACAGAAAACAGCCTGACCGACAAAAGCGGGTTTGACGGCGAAGGGTATGATTTGTTTGTCAGAACCATGATGTACCATAAGCACAGTTTATTATCCAATCAGCTAAAAGGCCGCCATAAACCGGCGAAAAATCTTGAACTATCCTGGGATGCCTCATACTCCAAAGGGAAAAGCTCGGAACCGGACCGCCGCGGGGTTGTTTATGAACGCTCACAAAGCACTTACGGCGATGATAACATACCCTATGATTATTACTCTTTATTTACCCTGAATCAGGGCGAAACATTACGGTATTTTTCCGATATGGTTGACAGCACAGTAACCGGAGGTGTACACGCCAAATATATAATGGAAAAAAATGAACAAAATAAAAGGCATAAAGACATTCAGTTTGGGGTCCAGGGCATGAGTAAAAACAGGGATTTTAATTCTTACATGTATTTTTACAATGTGGACAAGATCGCTGACCAAACCGCAGGAGTTTCCAATCCGGAGAACGGTATTTATCACCCGGACCCTTATGATATTGATGTAACCAACAACATCAATGATGCTGCCTTTGCCGACTCAAACATTTACATCAAAAACAACACACAAAACAGAGACATTTACCGGGCTTATCTGAATATTCTTGCAACCTATGCTGAGCTGAATTACAACATCACGCCTTATTTATTCCTGAACATAGGGTTAAGGGGAGAATATTCAGACCAAACCATTGCCTATTATGATACCAGGCCAAGGGAAAACAGCATTTACGGCCTGGATATATTTCCGGCCATGAACCTGAGATATACATTGTCAGAAAAATCCAATTTACGATTTGCCCTGAGCAAAACCATGACACGTGCCAACTTTATTGAAATGGCTCCTTTCAGGTACAGACCATCTTATGGGAGTGCAACCACTTTTGGCAATGAAAACATACAAAATGCCGACAATTATAATTTGGACTTTAAATATGAATTATTTCCTGCCTCCGGAGAAATTATATCCGTTGGCGTTTACGGCAAAATACTAAAATCTCCCATCGAAAGAATCTCCCTGAATCAAGGTGGTGGTATGGAATATACCTACAGAAATGCCAACTCAGGTAAAGTGCTGGGTTGCGAAATGGAAATTAAAAAGAAAATTGTGGATAAACTCTCAGCCGGTATAAATGCATCCTATATCTATACACATATCGATCTTCCCGAAAACTCATCCAACACCTTTAAAAGCCATGCTATGCAGGGTGCCAGTCCTTACCTTATCAATGCGGATGTTATGTACAATGTGTTGGATTTACAAGGTATAAAAACAGATGTTTCCATATTATACAATGTATATGGTAAACGCATTTTTGCCATAGGTGACGGTGGCAAAGGAGACATTCATGAATTGCCTTTTAACAGCCTGGATGCAATGGTAAAAACAAAAATAAACAACCGGTGGGAATTCAATCTGTCTGCAAGAAATTTACTCAACGCAGAACGAGTGTATGTTCAGGATATTGTGAATAACAATGATGGGAATTACATCAGCACCGGCGAAAAAGAAATCAATCGCTACAAAACAGGCATGTGGTTTGGCATGGGCATCAGTTACACATTAAAATAAACAGTTAACGGAATTATTAATTTTAAAACAAACAAAACAATGAAAATGAAAAAATTGACACCATTATTTGCGGTAACAATCGCTGCGTTGCTGGTTTTTACAACAAGCTGCAAAAAAGATGAAGAAGAGGAGGCTACCGGAGGATTAGACGGCACACGCCTTTGGGGTGACATCTCCGAGAACGTAACACTTGAAAAAAACACCACCTACGAACTTGATGGTGCTGTTCATGTACAAGATGGTGCTACCATAATCATCGAGGAGGGCGTTACGATTGAAGCAGATGCGTCCAAAACATCCTATTTGCTGATTGAACAAGGCGGAAAAATCAACGCTTCAGGCACAGCTTCCAAACCCATTGTTTTTACATCCAATGCTGCATCACCTGAACCCGGCGACTGGGGAGGCATTATGGTCTGTGGTAAAGCTACCATCAATGCCGAAGGCGGCACCGGCGTAACAGAAGTTGGTAACGCACCCTATGGCGGAAACAACGACAACGACGATTCCGGTGTATTGCAATACATACGCCTTGAATATTCAGGGATTGCTTTTGATGAAGACCACGAAGCCAATGGTTTTGCTTTCTATTCGGTGGGAAGCAGCACAACAGTTGACCACCTGCAATCATACAAAGGTGCTGATGATGGTTTCGAATTTTTTGGCGGCACTGTCAATGCAAGTTACCTGGTTTCTACACACTCTGAAGATGACTCATTCGACTGGACTGAAGGCTGGAGGGGAAAAGGTCAATTCTGGCTGGCCAACCAGGGTGGTGATGGCGGAGACCGTGGAATTGAAGGAGATAACAACAAAAACAACAATTCCACAACGCCTTACTCTGCACCTGTGCTGTCAAATATTACCTTAAAAGGTGCCGGATTCAACGATACATACGGCATGAAATTGCGTGAAGGAACCAAAGCTGAGATTTACAATGTCATCGTAACCGGATTTCCAAAACGCAGCATCCATGTCGAACACAATCAAACCCTTACCAACCTGAATAACGATGAACTCAATCTGGATTACGCTTACATTTCCGATGATGTCACTGATGTGCCCATCAAATATTCCGTTTCAACCGTCATTCAGGATGGTAATGAAATTGATGACCCCAACGGTCCATCGGTAGATGAAGACGAAAAAATCGAAGCCAGTGATAATGTAACCATTGACAATTTTACAGCCACACATTCCACTAGATTCGATGGTGGCACCAACCCATCAGACATAGATTCCTACTTTGTAAGCACAAACAAAATAGGCTCAGGCAGTGACTGGACATCCGGCTGGACTACCGGATTGTAAATAAACAGGTTAGTATTAATAATTAGTATTAATAAAATAAGTGACCGTTAATAATTTTGGAGGGGGATGCGATGAATCGCATCCCCCTCCAACTCTTAAATCCTGATTATAATTTCATCCATATAATAATACCTTAAATTTTTGTATCTTTACGTAAATTTTTAAAATATGGCTCAAAATATCCGGTGGCAACAACGATTTTATAATTATCAGAAAGCATTAGGAAAACTGAATGAAGCTGTGAATAAATATTCAGCAACAAAAGATGAAATAATTAAAGAAGGCATCATTCAACGTTTTGAATTTACGCACGAACTGGCATGGAAGGTGCTTAAAGATTACCTTTTGTTTGAAGGAATACAAAATATCACAGGCTCAAGAAGTGCAACCAAACAAGCTTTCAACATTGGATTAATACGTAAAGGACAAATATGGCTGGACATGATTGAAAGCAGAAATAAAACTGTCCACACTTACAATGAAGCAATACTAGAGGCAGAATTCAATAACATCATCGAAAGGTATTCGCCTTTACTGAATGAACTCGAAGTTGAAATGGAAAAGAAATTATGAATTTCGGCCTGCAAGATAAAACCCTGGCCATGATAAAGTCTGTCATGGAAAAACATCCTGATGTAAAAGATGTGATGGTGTATGGTTCACGTGCCATGGGAAATTATAAGGAAGGTTCAGACGTTGACCTGGCTTTGCTTGGTGAAGACATAAAACAAAACACGGTTTTAAGAATACAGCAGGAGTTGGAAGACCTCAACACCCCGTACTTATTTGATGTGTTGGCATACAACAAGCTACAGGACAAGTCTCTCAAAGAACACATCGACAGCATTGGCACTTCTATTTATTGATAAGAACCAATTAAACAGACATTGGTGTCAGAAAACATCAATGGCATCTGTTTTTTATTAATACAATCACTGCCCCGCTTTTACTACCAACACCCGCGCCGGTTTATCCCCCGGATTGTAAATGCAATGTTTCATGTTGGCCGGGCTGTGGACAACGGAATTGGCTTTCACCACTTCGCGCTCATCAAGTATTTCCACTTCCGGTTCCCCTTCAATCACAACCTAAAATCGGTAAAAATTTAGTAACGATGAATTTCTTTTATATCTATTTCAA
>CAZTNS010000164.1:0-6418 GCA_964615585.1 uncultured Bacteroidales bacterium
TTCTTTAAATTACAGCATGATCAAACAATTCAGAGATGATTTCCTGGATGAGCCGTATAAATTTGCCTTCATGGGGTACGATGTAAGCCTGTTTTTTTCTTTGCTATTGAAATACGGTCATAATCTTAAACCTGCCCTTGATTCTGAAGGTGAAATTGAAGGGCATTGTATGAATTTGCGATTCCCTTACATACAAAGGGGAAAACCATGCCACTGGTAAATACCGCATTAAAACTGATCAGGCTGCTGAAGATTACAGGTTTGCCGTGGAATATGAAAAGTAAAGGTGGCTTACTGTTTTAATTTTACTTTATATCCACCCGTGATTTAAGTATGTTATGGCTTGCAATACGTTCTGTAACTGATTTTAAACGTGGATGGTATAAAAACTTAATTGCCAGGAAAATCAGAAACATTTTTCTTTTACATTTACATAATTTTAACATTTTATTAATCCAAACAATTGATGATATGAAATTTGTTGCATCGTGTATTTGTATTTCAGTGATTTTACTTTCTAATCTCAACGCACAAACGGTTGAGTCCCTTGACCGGATTGGACAAACGCCCGGAGGTGCCGGGTATTATGTTGATTGGCATGAAACCACAAACAGATTGATCGTTGGTTGTGGTACAAGCCTGTGGGTATATGATATGAGTGATCCGGAAAATCCTGAGATAATGGGCAAAAGAGCCTTTCTTGGGCTTATCAACCAAACAGCAATGTATGATGACAGTACCTTATTGGTGGCGGCAACATTTGACGGATTATACGCTGTAAACCTTGCCTCTGACACGCTTGAGATACTGGATCATTTGTACATTGACGGACCATTTGTGAAAAGAGCAGCCTATGATCTTTCAATGGTTGATGATACCCTACTCGTTCCTTTTAACGGGAGAATTTCCAGATTGACTTACTCAAACCAAACCGGATTTGATTACCTTGATGAAATAGGGCCATTAACCGGGCTTTATTGCCTTGATAAAAGGAATGATCTTGTTGCAATAGGACAACGGGGGTTGTTTGAAGGTAAAGTGATGGTTTACGAAAAGGGAAATTACGATACTCCACTTGCTACATGGCAGGACAGCACCATAAAGGGAATAAACAAACTGCAGTTTTCGGATGGAAATGACAGCATAATTTATGTGTGCGGGGGATCACCGAATGCCGGATTTGATTCATATTTCCATGCCCTTGAATTTTCAGGGGGAAGCATCGACGTGCTTGATACGTATCATATTTCTGGCTTACCAATTGTAGCAGCAGCAAACATTCAAAACATGGACAGCAGAAATGATACGCTTTATATTGCTACAGGATGTGGTGTTGATATCAACATGGGGGCACCCCTAACTTATGTGCCGGTTTTGGATGCCAGTGGCTTGCCTGCTGATAACATGGACATGATTGAATATTACAATCCGGGCTTATGGCATTTTGATGTGGCACTGATGACAGGGACTTCCTATATGGCAACCTCTTCAGAATGGCTTGGTGTAGCAATCAATGATATTTCTGCTGCTGAGCCCCTTGATACCTTGATGATGTTGAAAACCGGAGGCTGGACACAAAAAAGCCAGGTAAGAAACGATACCTTGTGGGTGGCTCATGAAGGATGGGGACTCGCTGCTTATGACCTTGACAGTTTGATGTTCAGCAACGGACAAAATACAGAATCCATGCTGCTACACTTGTACAGCCAGGAAAATCGCTTTGTCAGTGATTTTGATTTTCTCAATGATACGCTTATTTTGCTTGGCAGCGGGCATATTTATAATTTAAAACCCTGGATGCAGGGTGCTTCTCCCGATTCAATTGGTAAAAAAAGTATGAGCTGGACAGTAGCACTGAAATCCGTGCAAACGAATACAGGACTAAGGGTAATTGCCGGCAAGGAAGACCCCTTTACAGGGCATGCTGCCATTTCCGTTATTGATCCTTTTGACCAGTCAGACTCAATCTGTTTTGAAAAAACTGTGTATAATACTCCAAAAGGATTTTGTGTTTTTGACGATATTGTTTTTTACGGTGAAAAGCAGGATTCCACTTCAGGGCAGTTGTTCCTCAAAGCTTCAAGGGCCTATGATGACTCCTTAATCAACCTGGATTCGGTGCTTATACATGACAGCATTTATGATATCAATGCCATTGATGTTGATGGTGAACTGGTTGCGGTGGCAAGAAGCGGGCGCATACATTTGTTTCAATGGTCTGATGAGATGTTTACTGAATTAACCGTGTATAATGATGTGAACATGAACGCCATTGACCTGAAACTGAAAAACAATTATTTGTATGTAGCAGAAAAAAGAAAAGGAGTCTTTGTTTTTGATGTGAACGATCCGACAAATCCTGAAATGGTAGCTGAGTTTGAGGGCAGGGGCGCCTGGAACAATATGTTTGGCAGTGAATCAATCAATGTGGGCGATGATGGTTTGATTTACCTTTGTGATTTCAATGCTGGCGTCATTATCATTGAAGCTTTTGATGATACATTAACTCCCTTTGAAGAAGGCAATGTATCTGCTTCGCAAATCACTGTGTACCCAAACCCGGCAAATGATTTATTTGTCGTTGAAATAGGAGATAATCAAAACAATGAGGATATGTGTGTTGTAATTTACGATGTTACGGGCAAAGAAATCCAACGAAAGCAAGTTGATAAGAATACCATTCCTATTCAAACCAATGGGTGGGGAAAAGGCATTTATGTGGTGAGTGTGGAGGTCAATAACCATCCTGTGGCATCTGGTAAAATCGTTGTGAATTAAAACCAATTCAATAGCATCATGATGTTGCTAATTTTTCTGATAACCCTTTAATTTATATTATGAAGCATAAAACACTTACATTGATACTATGTTTGCTGGCTACACATGCCATTTGCCAGACAAACTGGACTTATTATTCCCAAGATCCCGTATTAGCCATGGATCCGGAAACTTATGTCTGGGGAGCTTATGGTCAGCCTTCTGTGATCATACACAACGATACCATAAAAATGTGGTATGCCGTTGTTGAAGCCAATGATCCTGATACCGTTGCCAGGGGCAGAATCCATTATGCATGGTCTGTTGATGGGATTACCTGGACAAAGCATCCGGACAACCCCGTTTTGGATGTCGGGAATGATGGTGAATGGGATAATGCATGGCTGGATACCCCCGGTATTTGCTGGGATGGTGATGAGTTTAAGTTGTATTATTACGGTGATTCAACATACCAGGCAGGACAGGAAAACACTGCCCTTGGCCTGGCCACATCAGATGACGGCATACATTGGACAAAACAGGGGATCGTCCTTGAAAAAGGAGAATTTGATGATTGGGACGGACATCACGTGGAATTGCCCGCTGTTGATTTTGACAGCATTTCAAATGTATATACCATGTATTATACAGGGATGGACAATTCAAATTATCCGGATGCCGGATTCATGCAAATTGGTTACGCTACTTCCCCGGATGGATATAATTGGGATAAATTTCAGGACAATCCCGTTATTCAGTATGGTGATTATCCTTCGTGGAATGACATAGGGTCCGGTGGTGCAGCCATCATTTATACTGACGGGATTTATGAAATGTGGTATTCCGGGGTGAAAATTGTTGAAGCCCCTTATGAATCCTGGGACTCATTGAAAGTGGGCTATGCGGTATCCCTGGATGGGATACATTGGGTACCATATCCGGAAAACCCTGTGCTTACTGTTAACGAAGGAGACAGCACTGCTTTTTGGGCCATTGATGTTATCCGGGATGAGGCTGAAAACCAGTATAAACTGTATTTTGAAAGTGAGCACTGGCATTACCAGGATCCTTTTAATCCGGATACCACGTATGCTGTCAATGCCATTTTTTACGCTACCGCACCCCGTGATGTATTGTTTTCTCCCGATTGCAATGTTTCAGTCAGTGATGATGTTACCATTAACCAGGGCGAAAGCACCCAGCTTGATGCAAGCGGAGGGGAGTATTACCAATGGGAGCCTGCAAACGGATTGGATAATGCTTCAATCCCCAACCCAATAGCTTCACCTGATGAAACCACAACCTATAACGTTCTTGTTGTAGGGGAGGATTGTATTACCAATGCTGAAGTTACAGTAACGGTTGAAAGCACTCATGTTAATACCGGCCAAATCAGTGAGGGAATAAACATGCATCCCAATCCTGCAACACAAAGTTTAGACGTTATTATTGATGATGATGATTGTGAAAATTCTCAAATCGGTATTTATACATTGTCAGGAAAACTCGTAAAATATATTGATAACATCAAATCTGTAAATACACGTATAAACATGTCTTCTGTAAAACCAGGTGTTTATGTGGTGATTTTATCTTGCTCTGATGCCATCAAAGGCTATGAAAAAATTGTTGTTATTGATGAATAGATATATACCAAAGCATGCGACAAGAACATGTGTTCTGAAAATTCATGTATATGGAAATAAAAACTCCATCCACCGGCTGGCAGATGGAGTTTATGAATGAATTTCAATAAAGGTCTAATGCTTCACCACAAACTGCTTACGATCTCCAAGTTGGGGAGAGTAGATGATGTAGCTTCCACTTTCGAGATCAGATACATCTATGGTCAGGTAACCGAGGGATTCTTCTTTTTCTATGCTGCGAATCTGACGGCCTTGTACGTCATAGATGACAAATGTACATGCTTCTGCAGACGTGATAAACTCAACAGAAAGGATATCGGTGGCTGGATTGGGATAAATGTTGAAACGTTTAGAAAGTTCAATATCCTCATCCCGTGACAAGTCTTCCTGTTCAGAAATCATGCCTGCTGATGCAGATTTTGCATTGTTGGGGTTTGGCAGTGCTGTCATGGGTGTATATTCTTCGTATTCAAAAGCCTCAAGAATAGCACGGGCACCTGAACATGCCAGATTATTGACATCATCAGCCAATGCATACAGTTTTTCTGTATTGTTTTCTACAATTTGTTCCTTCTGGGCAAAATTCATTTCAATGGCAAGTTCAAGGGAGTCAATGTAGAGCTTGTCTTTGTTTAAATGACTTTCAGCATCCAATGAGGCCATTTGCAGGTCATTTAAAACAGATTGCGCCTGATTATGATTGTTTTGAGACATGTAGATATCAAACAAGCGTTGTTTGGCAAATACAGAATTGTCAGCTTCAATGCTTTGCATATAGGCATTGACATCAATGCTGTCAGGGTAGTTAATGATATCACGTTGCATATCAAACATCAATTTTTGTTTGTTGTTACGGATGCCATTCAATGCCATGTGTAGTTTTTCAAGTGGATTGATGCCATCCTGAAATTGATCAAGGTAAGCGATGTATTCCGGACTGAGCGATGATGCATTCAACGCAGCTTTTGCTTTTTCAGGGAGGGGTGAATTTGCTTTAAGTACGGTTGTTCTTGACAATTCACTTACCTGGTCGTTGTTCATGTATGTTATCAGGATGGTATCACTCAAATATGGTGCCCCTGCCATTAAATCATCATGTACACTCCCTTGATTTGAAGCAGTGGCTGTTTGTGCTGTAATAAGTAAGTTCATCTCATTAATGCCGGATGTAGCCTCACTGATTTCCGCTTCCTGTTCATCCTCTTCATTACTCAGCGTAGTGAGCTCACTATCTTTTTCTTTTGTCATACCTCCATCTAAATTTGATGAACAAGTATTATCAATACTGGTTAACGTAATTTTTGTTATTTCATTAGGGTTATAACTATAAAGTTGAGGATCACTAGGTTGATCATAGTACATATAATCTCCATAATCATAAATCCCACCACTAAAATGAAAATCATACTCCTCATTTGGATCATTGCCACAAAATTTATTGCCAGCACTATACCATCGCCCCGGATGTAAATAGTATCCACTTTGACGTTTTGCTATACTCGTCACAATAAGATTATAAGGATCAAAAAATGGCAAATGGCTGCCTAAAACACTAATAGCATAATCTGTATTTGTAAATTCATTGCATACAATTCTTAATCCTTGATATTCATTGCTTGAATTAATGTTTTCCCCCACTGCAACTATTCCAGTCGCCACTCCATTACCAATCAAATTTGAGAAATAATTTTTATAAATTATATTTGAAGCATCACCACTGTTGTAAACCTGGCACCCCAACAGACCATCATGAAAATTATTTTCTTCAACCTGATAGCCGGTACATTCATCAAGGTACAGGCCAAATGAATCAAATAGCTCGCTATTGCCATCATCATGCAGCACATCAAAATCACATTCTGTGACCGTTGGGGCGTTGCTGTTTAACACCCAAATACCTCCTTTATTGCCAGTAAAATCTACCTTATTTGTGTATAAATTCCCACCATAATGCTTAATACCATAATATAGATTTTCAAAATCTGACTGAAGAAAATAAGGTGGATAGTATGTAT
>CAZTNS010000165.1:0-6404 GCA_964615585.1 uncultured Bacteroidales bacterium
CTTATTTGTAGATAGCTTATCTTTAGATGTTTGCAACCTGCGAAACTTCAGTTAGTTTACTCATAATTCTAATGCTTATAACCAGTTATCATTTACTCCGGATATCTCTATTTCAAAATCCAATGATTTTGCCTCCTTTATGTTTTGAATAATATCAACTAATCCGATTTTTTTTGCAGAGTCAGTAATGTATATCTTTTCAATAAGAGTATTTAAGTTAACTGATATATTAATGTATTCGAGGCCATCATTGAACTCCTCATCTGATAAACTGCAAATACATCTAATCTCATTTTCAAAACTGTAATAGTGGTGTTTTACAAGAAAAGGCAAATAAAGATTACCAATTTCATATTTAGGACTTTCTGGATTGTAATAATTCACTTCGCCGATAAAAACAGGTCGTTTTGTTGGCTTAAAAGCGCTTTTCAATCTATCCTCAGTTGTTTTAACTGCAACCCCAAGTTTTTCCTTTGCATACATTTTCCACATGGCAAAATTTTCATGATGACTAGCAGCCCATGAGGATATTAGTGTTTTTGGTCTTAATTCGTTTACTATGAATAAATAGGATTCTACTTTTTTATTATTGTTGTTGTCATACATTAATTTAACTATTTCTTTTGGTACTCGTCCTTCGTTCTGATCTCCTAATGCTGTTGTGTTGGCAAAAAACAATTCACTCGATTTTAATAAACTTAAGAACTTCCAAAAATCCATATATCTCCAGATAGGTAATCCTTTTGTTCTTTCTATTTTAAAGTTTTTGTGTTTTTGATACATGCTATTTCATTTTTCACCTATTAGGATATGTAACGTTAATAACTATTTAAAGATTGTGTGCAACAAATGCTGTCACTTTCTCAAACATACTCATTCATCTTTTTGTACACTTTCTTCATCATCAATTCTTTGACAAGGTCTCCAAAGAGTTTGTCTTCGAGGATTTTTTCAAAGATATCCTGATTCTGATCCATTCTATCAATCATACTGTCAACAAATTTGTCATCGAAAGCATATTTGAACGTGTCCATCTTATTGGCTTTGGCTTGTGTTTGTAATGATTTGTCATCCATGAGCTCAGCTTCAATCTGATCAAAAAACAGGCGATCGGCTTCCTCAAACTCAGTCCCAAAACGATCATTCAGTACATTGATGATTTGAGACAGGTATTCCTCCTCGTCTTTTCCCCGTTTTAATCCTGCTTCCCCGGTACCGCTTAATTCACCTGCTTCGCCTTTTTCCAGATCAATGGATCCGTCTTTAATCTTTTGCAACCGGTAATATTCCATTGCTACCTCATCGTCTAAATACACAGATTCCGACAGATCACGTTTAGGAAGCCTTGTTTGCAACAACCGGGCATAAGCATAGAACTTTTCAAATTCTGTATCCGTAAAAGGCATGATTTGGGAAAGGAAAGCATACAGATTTGTCCAGCTGCGTAAGGCTTTTTTAAACTCATCCTGCTTTTCTTCTTCCGGTATAGCCCTATACCTGTCAACCGCAGGATCGGTGAAAGCATAAAGCTTTTTTTGTTGTTTTGCTGTATTCAGTTTTGTTTTGGGATCAAAATACACCTCAGCAAAAGCATCAATGTCTTGTTGCCAGTACACCTGAAAATCATCCAAACGGTTTTTTAAATCATAAAGATGATTGACGTCGGTTTCTTCGGTTATTGTGGTAACTTCATAGTAAGGCTGAAATGAATCCAGAATGGTTTGCCTATCGTTGGCAAAATCCAAAACAAAGGTTTCTTCTTTACCGGGATAAGTTCGGTTAAGCCGTGATAATGTTTGAACGGCCTTTACCCCGGACAGCTTTTTATCGACATACATGGTCTGCAATAAAGGCTGATCAAAACCAGTCTGGTATTTATCTGCAACAATCAAAAGTTTATACTCATCCTTATCAAACACTTTTGGCAGTTCTTTTTCACTAATGCCGGTAATATCAGGTTCGGATATACCATCCGGTGCATTATCATCAACAACTTTACCTGAAAAAGCAACAAGCACTTTGATCTCTTTATCGTAGCCATTTTCTTTGATGTATTTTTCAAACTCCTCGAAATACCGTTTGGCATGTAAACGTGAACCACAAACAAGCATGGCTTTAGCTTTTCCACCAATTTTCTTTGCTACAATGTTTCTGAAATGCTCTATAATGATTTCTGATTTTTGAGCAAGGTTATGAGGATGCAGGGAAACATATTTCCCAATTGCTTTTGCTGCTTTTTTCTTATTCAGCTGCGGATCATCATCAATTGCTTTCGTCAGTTTGTAATAAAGCTCATACGTCGTGTAGTTCTCCAGTACATCAAGAATAAAACCCTCTTCAATGGCCTGACGCATTGAATACAAATGAAAAGGTTTGGGTTTGCCGTTTTTATCTTCTTCTCCGAACACTTTCAGCGTTTTATACTTTGGCGTGGCCGTGAAAGCAAAAAAGGAGATGTTTTCCTGCTGGCCTCTTGATGCGGCAGATTTTTCAATTTGTTCACGGACAAAGTCTTCTCCGCTATAATCATCATCCCCGTATGATGCTTCGTCTTCGGCTGCGACAGATAAGTCGTTCGAAGCCAACACCTCTTTCATTTTTTTACTGGCTTCACCACCCTGTGAGCTGTGAGCTTCATCAATGATAACTGCATACGTTCTATCAGGAAGATCATTCACTTTTTCCACGACAAAAGGGAACTTCTGAAGTGTTGTGATGATGATGTTTGTCCCCTCGCCAAGTGCATTTGCAAGCTGAGTACTGTCTTTATCAATTTTCTGAACAACGCCTGATTTATGCTCAAACTGATAAATGGTATTTTGCAACTGCTGATCGAGCACTTTGCGATCTGTAACGACAATAACGGAGTTAAACATCCGCTTGTTTTCTTTGTGCAGGCTTGAAAGCCGGTATGCTAACCAGGCAATGGAATTGCTTTTTCCGGATCCTGCAGAATGTTGTACAAGGTAATTTTTACCCACTCCCGATTCCAATGCCGTATTGCCGATTTTCCTGACAACATCCAATTGATGATAGCGGGGGAAAATAAGTTTTTCTTTCTTGTAAATTTGTTTTTCTGTTTTGATTTCTTCGGATTCCAGATGTGCAAATTGTTGCAGAATTTCCATCCAACTGTCTTTTACAAGGATGTGTTCCCATAAATAAGCAGTGCGGTAGCCATCCGGGTTTTTCGGGTTTCCTTTTCCGTTATTTTGCCCTTTATTAAAAGGCAGCCAATAGGTTTTGCTGCCTTCAAGTTTTGTACACATAAAAACCTCATCCTGATCCACAGCAAAATGCACAAGGCAACGTTTTTTGAAAGCAAATAACAATTCACGATTGTCACGTGTTCTACTATATTGCTTGAGGGCATTGCCGGTATTTTGGCCGGTAAACTGGTTTTTAAGCTCCATTGTGGCCACTGGGATACCATTTAGCGAGAGCACAAGATCAACAGAGTTTTTGTTTTTGGAGCTATAATATACCTGGCGAATTGCTTGCAGGCGATTCATATTGTATAAATCAACGGCATCCGGATTTAAACCCGAAGCCGGTTGAAAATATGCCATCTGAAAGCGCACACCATAATCCACAAAGCCTTTACGTATGACATCCAAACTCCCTCTTAAATCAAGCTCTTTGTACAATCGGTCAATTACTCGTGTCTCTGTGTTTGCTCCATGTATTGTTGAAATCTTTTTCCAGCGTTTGGGTTGTGATTCTTGCAAAAATTTGATCACTTCACGTTTGAACATGCCAAGGTCAGGGCTGTACTCATGTGCATCGCCTTCAGTATATCCGCCGTTGTCAACAAGTGATTGAACGAGGGCGGTTTCGAATGTGTTTTCTGTAGTTATGTTCATGGTCTTGAATTTATTGCATCAATAATTCTTAACTTAAGGTCTTCTGAGTAGTCATCTTCATTGACAATTGTAAACCCGATTGCCTGGTTTTGCTCGCCTTATTAATGAGGTGGCCAAATTGCAACTTAAACGCTTTCAGTTGCTTACCCTTGCTTAAAATGTACCCGTTATGTTTTAATTCTTCTGAATATTTGGATAGATAAGAATCAATAGTCCGTTCATCCACTTCGAAAAAGTTTGCTAATATTTGTTTTGTAAAACGATATTCACCTTCGAAAAGCATCCCGGGCAATCCGACATATTCCTGGATGCTTTCCAGTGCTTGGCGGTTGTTGAGTATATTTTGCCGTTCGATATTGGATTCTGTTAATTTACCCATATTTTATGTTTGTTTTTGGTCGCGACAATTATGTCGTGAGCAAATTATAATATTTTTTTCACCAAATCACGTCCATCAGCCTATGCTTAAAAAATATTTTACTAGCAAAGCACAAGCTATGGCCATTCCAAAACTCAGTAATGTTCCAACGAGGATATATTCGGTTAATTTCCTGTCTTTAGATTCTTTTAAATCGCCAAAACGAAATACAGATTTAGCTGTCAATAAAAAGCCAATTACTCCCCAGTTGCCGCTAAGTACAAAAGTAAAAACAAACAAGCGTTCCAGTATTCCAATGTATTTCCCGGCATTCCGTAGTGAATCATCATTGTTCTCGTTTATTTCTTTTGTCCATTTTGATAATAAGACTAATATGATGATACCAGAAACAAGGGTAAGAAAAAGCAAAGCAAAAGCAAAAACCCACAGTACATTCTCATTGTAAAATAGGTCTGATAAGATATCCGGCTTAAACCAAATTGCCCAAATGCCAATTATACTAATGATATGTAAGGTTTGATCCAACAGAAACCACCGGGGTCTTGTACTTTCTTTTTGGACAAATATTTTTAAGATGTCAATAATACCATGAATAAACATGACCAGTACAGCCAAAAGCCAATATGACCAATCCCATAGTAATAAAAAAACCAATGCCCCATGTGATAAGGCGTGTAAATACAATTTAGGGCTTGTTAGCCTTTTGCTCTCTTTCTCCTCCACCCAGGCATTAGGTTGAAGCAAAAAATCTCCAATAAAATGTGCCAGTAATAATTTCAGTAAGATGATCATGTTAAGCGTTGTTTAATTTTCTGACGAAAAACCCTTTCTATATCTAAAACTTCATCTGCATTTGCCCTGCTCCATCTTCTACTTACAGCACTTTGCTTAATGCCAAGTTTTTTACCAATTTCACTTTGCGTTATGTTGGGATTGTTAAGCAGTATTTGCATGAGTTCGGCAGAATATACCGACCATCTGTCCATGAATGTATCTGCTAATCTAAGATAAAGGTTGATTTCATCATCAAAATCCTTCCAGTGACTCTGAACAGCCAGATTGGTTTTTTCTTTTTTCAGTTTTGAAAATTGCTCCCCCGCATGGATAAAAGCTGTACCGTTACTTTCTGAGATGCGTTTGCCATGGTAGGTTTTATCGCCAATACCAATGGCCATCCGGGCATCAATGGTACTTATTTTTCTATTTGCATCAACCGGTTTTATTTTCTTTATAAGCGATTTAATGTTTAAGGTTTTGTGCAATGCTTCTTCAGGATTTTGTACTTCCACCTGAAAGAAATCGCCCCATACCAATTCCCAGGTTTCAGGCGTTTTTCCACATTGCTCTAAAAAAGAACGCAAAGGTGTTAACCATTTGTCCTGATCAGTAAGTTTGCGTGAAGCGATAATATCTCCTTTTATAACTGCTATCATAGGCCAGAAATTACTGAAAAACACAATAATACAAATTATTGTTGAAATATACAATAATTCCAAATATTACTAAAATACGTAATAACTCTAAGTATTACCGAAAACCGTAATAATTCAAAATATTACTGAAATCCGTAATACTTTAACATTTCGCCCAAATAAGCGATAATCCATATTATCGTTGATTGTTGTGATATAATTCTTTATTCACTGTATTTAACCAACAGTTACTTTCACTTTCCCCGTTACTACCTCGCTAGTCATGATTTTACATTTTCCAATCCCTCGATCAGCT
The DNA here is from genome assembly GCA_964615585.1 of uncultured Bacteroidales bacterium. GTDB lineage: Bacteria > Bacteroidota > Bacteroidia > Bacteroidales > ML635J-15 > JAQIBY01. Next base: position 5,971 of record CAZTNS010000165.1, read on the forward strand.
TAAACATACTGGAGCTTGGATTTTTATATGCTTTTGTGTTTTTTGCCCTGCACACAGCATCTCTTTGTTTTTCATCCAATTTTTGCTTTAGCTTATCATCGATTATGCCTTTCTTGTATTTAATGCGATTTCGATTGCTAAGCTCTCTGATGCATTTATCCTCATTAATTGAAGCCGTTTGATTCTTGTAATGAAGTAAAAACCAGTACTCAATGCTTGGATTTGAAGCAGCAATGGTGGCACTATCAATCTTTTTCAATCGCTCTAACACACATCTAACATCAGCATCATATAACAAAAATATATTGTCCTTTTCGTGCTTTTCTTTTTTGTCAATGTGTTTTGAAACGATTCTATTGTCAATTCTTTGACCGACTATTTGGGGAATGATCTTGATTGGCAGATGATATTTTACACGCAAATAATTCACATAC
>CAZTNS010000166.1:0-6382 GCA_964615585.1 uncultured Bacteroidales bacterium
TCAGCTTTGAATGCCATTGGCCCGGTTGATGGCCGCTATCAAAAAAAGACGCAATTGTTGCAGGCTTATTTTTCTGAAAAGGCCCTGATTTATTACAGGCTAAATACAGAAATACAATATTTTAAGGCGCTGTGTCAGATTCCGCTGCTTCATCTTAAAGATGTAAAACAGGATCAACTAAAACAACTGGAAGAAAAACTGAAAAGCTTTAGTGACAAAGATGCAGAAGCCGTAAAACAGACAGAAGCCACCACAAACCATGACGTAAAAGCAGTGGAATATTTTCTCAAAAACTGGTTTGATGAACTGGGCATGGAAAAATATAAAGAGTTTGTGCATTTTGGGCTGACATCACAGGATATAAACAACACAGCCATTCCTTTGTCAATAAAACGGGCATTTAATGATGTGTATCTGCCTGCCATGGAAGAGTTGTTGAATGCGCTTGAGGTGTTAATCCAAAAATGGAGTGATGTCCCTATGCTGGCACGGACCCATGGGCAACCTGCAAGCCCAACGCGCCTCGGGAAAGAGCTGAGTGTGTTTTCTGTGCGAATAATAGAACAGCTCAAAACGATGAAAAACATTCCCTTTGCAGCTAAATTCGGCGGTGCTACCGGAAATTTCAATGCACATTATGCAGCTTATCCCGTGATTGACTGGCATAGCTTTGCAGATGACTTTGTCCGCAAAAACCTGGGGCTGAAACGTTCTTTTCCCACCACACAAATCGAACATTACGATCATACAGCAGCCTTTTTTGACAACATGAAACGCATCAATGTTATATTGACAGACCTTTGCCGTGATATCTGGACATACATATCCATGGATTATTTTAAACAAAAAATCAAAGCGGGGGAAGTGGGATCATCGGCCATGCCACATAAAGTAAATCCAATAGATTTTGAAAACGCTGAGGGCAACCTGGGGATGAGCAATGCCATCGCCGGTCATCTGAGTGAAAAATTGCCCGTCAGCCGTTTGCAACGTGACCTGACCGACTCAACGGTATTGAGAAACATCGGACTGCCTTTTGCTTATACTTTGATAGCGGTAAAATCCATTGTAAAAGGCCTGGATAAATTGGTGTTAAATGAAGAAAAATTGGCAACAGACCTTGAAAACAACTGGGTTGTGGTTGCAGAAGCCATACAGAATATATTGCGGCGGGAAGCTTATCCCCGGCCTTACGAAACATTAAAATCCCTGACCCGCACAGGTGAAAAGATAAATAAGGCTGCTTTACACAATTTTATTGATGGTTTGGATGTTTCTGATGTAGTGAAAAAAGAAATGAAAAACATTACCCCGCAAAATTACCTGGGTCGCTGATGAAAGATTTAATGCGCATATTTAAATATATATGGCCATACAAATACAAGGCTTTAATGAATATTATTTTGAATATTCTGAGCACCTTGTTTGCCTTGTTTTCATTCGGCATGGTGATTCCTTTTCTCAGTGTGTTGTTTAATCAGCAGGAAATGGTAATGGAAATGAAACCATGGGCACTGAATTCAGATGTCATTATACATAATTTTGAATATTGGCTCAGTCAGATCATCATCAACAAAGGGAGCCTGACTGCGCTTGTATATCTTGGGATACTGGTAACTTTTGCCACCTTGCTCAAAACCAGCACATGGTATTTTGCCAATTATTTTATGGTGCCGGTGCGAAATGGTGTTGTCAGGGACATCAGGAATAAATTGTACCGGAAAATTACGAGCCTGCACCTGGGGTATTTCAGCGAAGATAAAAAGGGCAATATCATGGCGCGGATGACCAACGATGTACAGGAAATCGAGGTATCCATCATCAGCTCTCTGACCTTGTTGTTTCGTGATCCCATCAAAATCATAGCTTTCATGACTGCGCTTTTCCTATTCAATGTAAAGCTCACGTTATTTGTGTTGATTGTGTTGCCTTTGGCAGGTCTTCTTATCGGGCGTGTGGGAAAATCCCTGCGGCGGAAATCCCAGGAGGGGCAACGCCGGATGGGAGGCCTGATGTCAATGATAGAAGAAAGCTTATCAGGACTGCAAATAATCAAAGCGTTCAATGCTGAAAAACAACAGGAAAGCAGGTTTTTTCATGCCAATAAAGGCTATACGCATGTAATGAATAAAATAAACCGGCGCAGGGCGCTGGCATCGCCACTGACAGAATTTCTAGCCACGGCAACCATTGTATTTGTAATGTGGTATGGCGGGAGAATTGTTCTTGTTTCCGGGGAGATGGAATCCAGTGTGTTGATTGGATATTTACTCATATTTTCACAGGTTATTACGCCGTCAAAAAACCTGAGTACCGCCATGTACAACGTACAAAAAGGCATGGCCTCCGTTGACAGGATCAATGAAATTCTGAAAGCAAAAAATATAATTCAGGACTGTGTGCATCCGGTAAAAAAAGTTGATTTTAAAGATTCCATTGAATACAAAAATGTAAACTTTGCCTATGCAAATGTCCCTGTGCTTAAAGACATCAATCTGAAAATAAAACGAGGACAAAACATTGCGCTGGTAGGTCAGTCAGGGTCAGGGAAAACCACACTGGCAGACCTGTTGCCTCGTTTTTATGATTTAAAAGAAGGCGAAATATTAATTGACGGCATCAACATTAAGGATATTTCAATGGGTGACCTGCGGGCACTCATCGGGTATGTGAATCAAAACCCGATACTTTTCAATGACAGTTTTGCCAACAACATTGCCTTTGGTACAGACCACGTAAAGGACAAAGATATCATGGCAGCAGCCAAAACAGCCAACGCTCATGATTTTATCATAGCAACAGAAAACGGATACGGTACAACCATTGGTGATTGCGGAGGAAAACTTTCCGGCGGACAACGGCAGCGCCTCAGCATTGCACGGGCGATACTGAAAAATCCGCCCATCATGATACTTGACGAGGCAACATCATCATTGGATACAGAATCTGAAAGGCTTGTGCAGGAGGCATTGGATAAGCTAATGGAAAACCGTACCTCGCTGGTGATCGCTCACAGGTTATCCACTGTCAAAAACGCCGATGAAATATGCGTGATGAAAGACGGTGAAATTGTGGAGCGCGGAAAACACAAACAATTGCTTGAACTTGATGGGATTTATACCAAACTGTATTATATGCAAATGACCTAACACGATGTTATCATGAAATCAAAAAAAAAGCAGACATTTATAATTGGAACACTCATCGTGGTGGCAGGTATAATCGTTTATTTTGCCTTTTTCCATGAAAATAAATTGCCGCGTCCCGACCTTGGTGCACCACCAAAACTGGTTGAGCCCCAAAACCACAATTATTCTTTTGATAACCCGCCTGTGTATAAAAAAGAAGGCGAAGTCGGGTTTATTGACGGAGAAACCAATGAACTCATCAGTAAAGTTGATGTTGAAATCGCCGACACGGAATTCGACAGGGCGCTCGGACTGATGTTCCGTCCTGAAATGCCGGATACCGTCGGGATGTTATTCTTGTTTGAACAGGAACGCATTCAGGCATTTTGGATGCGTAACACCATCATTCCGTTGGATATCATTTACGCCAATTCCCACGGTGAAATTGTCAGCATTTACGAAAACACCGGCACCCTGTCAGATGAATCCATGCCCTCATCAAAACCGGCTATTTATGTGGTGGAAGTCAATGGAGGTTATTGCGATAAGCATGGTATTGAAGAAGGGGATTTTGTGGAATTCTGATGGTAGTATTTTTAACATAAGATACCGGTGGTCACCGCAGAGACGCTGAGGCGCAAAGAAATATGCAGAATGGTATTGAAGAAAGGGATTTTGTGATATTCTGATGGTTATCGCTTATTAAACGGTAATAAAACACTCAATACAACTACACAATTCACTCAATGCGGCTGCGTAAATTGTTAAATATTACATGTATATGTAAAATTGCGTGAGGGCGGAGGCTGGCATCCTGTATGTCCGGACAGGCATTTTTCCGCGCTGTGCTTTAGCGACCGGATGGAAGCTCCACAGCACAGCATTGCAGAAAAGCCTGACCGGACATGCAGATATAAGCCGCAGACCGACCCTTATTTGTGAGCTCACCATCATTCATAATCCTCAATCTCACAAATAAGGGGCACGCCCTCAAAATAAAAATAAAAAATTCTACAGTCTTTTCTTCAGTAATTTCTCCAATTCAAACATCTCATCCCGTTTACGTGCAGCTTCAATGAAATCCAGGTTTTTGGCGGCTGCTTCCATCTCCTTGCGTGTTTTTTCCAGGTTTTTCAACAGCGCGTCTTTATTCATATACTGAACCACCGGGTCTGCAGCAATATTGATTTTGTCCTCTTGTTCCGGATATGCTTGTGGCTCAGGTAATTTTTTGCCGGTGAAAGAATAACGTTCACGCCGTATTTCTTTGGGGGTGATGTGATGTTTTTTGTTGTAAGCCATTTGCTTGGCCCGCCGGCGGTTGGTCTCATCAATGGTGCGCTGCATAGACCCTGTGATCTTATCGGCATACATGATCACGAGGCCATCAAGGTTTCTTGCGGCACGTCCTGCTGTTTGAGTTAAGCTACGTTCGGAACGTAAAAACCCCTCTTTGTCGGCATCGAGTATGGCCACCAGGCTGACTTCCGGCAGATCAAGCCCTTCCCTGAGCAAATTGACACCAACGAGGACGTCAATTTTGCCGGAGCGCAGTTGTTCCAGAATTTCTATCCGTTCCAGGGTATCCACATCGGAGTGGATATAGCGTACCTTTATTTTTATTTTGGCCAGGTACTTAGTAAGCTCTTCAGCCATGCGTTTAGTAAGAGTGGTGACCAGCACCCTGGCTTTTTTTTCTGTTCTTTTCCGGATTTCTTCCATAAGGTCATCAATCTGGTTGACTGTGGGTCTGACTTCGACAGGGGGATCGAGTATTCCTGTCGGCCTGATCACCTGCTCCGTAATGATGCCATCACTGCGCTGAAGTTCAAATTCTGCCGGCGTGGCAGAGATATACACCGATTGATTAACGAGGCCCTCAAATTCTTCAAATTTCAATGGGCGATTGTCCAGTGCTGCCGGCAAACGGAATCCATATTCCACAAGGTTCTTTTTTCGCGATCTGTCGCCACCGTACATGGCGCGAATTTGTGGCAGTGTCACATGGCTTTCATCCAGGATGGTAATGAAATCATCCGGAAAATAATCAAGCAGGCAGAAAGGTCTGGTGCCGGGTTTTCTGCCGTCAAAATAGCGGGAATAATTTTCAATGCCAGGGCAATGACCAAGTTCACGAATCATCTCAAGATCAAAGGTAACCCGTTCTTCTATACGATTGGATTCAAGATGTTTCCCTGCATCTTTAAAAAATTGCATTTGTTTCGTCAGGTCATCTTCAATTTGCCTTATGGCCTGCTGTATGCGGTATTTGGTTGTCACAAAAATATTGGCAGGATAGATGACAGCCTGATCCAGTTGTTCAATTTCCCGGTTGTTGTGTGGATCCACAGAAAAAATTTCTTCTACTTCTTCATCCCAGAATATCACACGGATAGCGATATCATGATAAGCCAGAAAAATGTCAACGGTGTCACCATGCACACGAAAACTGCCCCGGTCAAATTCCGCATCGGAGCGGAAATACAAGCTATCCACCAACAAACGTAAAAAGGCATCCCTGCCAATTTGTTCGCCGGTTTTAATTTTGATGGTGTTGGCGTGAAAATCTTCAGGGTTGCCAATGCCGTAAATGCAGGATACCGAGCTGACCACGATCACATCCCGCCGTCCGGAAAGCAGGGCAGAGGTGGTGCTAAGCCTGAGTTTTTCGATCTCATCGTTGATGGACAGGTCTTTTTCAATGTAAGTATCCGTTACAGGCAAATAAGCTTCCGGCTGGTAGTAGTCGTAATAAGAAACAAAATATTCTACCCTGTTGTCGGGGAAAAACTGTTTAAATTCGCCATAAAGCTGCGCTGCCAGGGTTTTATTATGACTCATTACCAGTACAGGCCGATTGACATTTTTTATCACATTGGCCATGGTGAATGTTTTCCCTGAGCCGGTAACACCAAGCAGGGTTTGATGTTTTCTTCCCTGTTCAATGCCTTCGGTTATTTCTTTGATAGCCTGTGGCTGATCGCCTGTTGGTTTGTACTCGGATTGCAGTTTGAATTTGTCCATAGTGCTTTAAAGCCACAAAGGTAATGAATAGATTGGAACGTTCCCAGCCGACCCGACCAGGGTCGAGTTGTTTTTAAGTGATACAAAATTGCATGCATTATTCCCGCCTTAACCAATCCGGCCCGACCTTCAGGGTCGAGTTGTTTATCAAGAGATGCAGGATTGCATGCACTATTCCTGCTTTAACCAAGCCGAACCTGAAGGTCGGGGTGTACAAGTGATACAGAATT
>CAZTNS010000167.1:0-6334 GCA_964615585.1 uncultured Bacteroidales bacterium
CCCATCATCATGTTATGCTGAACCTTGCACTTGGCAGAAGGCCTGATCCTATGGCCCCTGATGGGAAATATGAAGTGGCGTCTCACTTTATGTTACGGTATTTTAAGCCAGGAACAGTGAAAAAAACTCCGACAGACAAAGAAATTGAATATGTGGAAAACAAATACCCTGACATGGAATTAAAGATCAATGTACAAAAAGGTATGTCGCTTGATGATCTTCCGGATTACAAGACTGACAGTTACAGTTCTGTGTTAGCAAACATCATGTTGGGTGGGAAAAGCCATGAAGAGCTATTGAATAAATACAACGATGTGGTGAACCATTTGACATTTGAAATTGAATAATACCTTGCAAAAAACTGAAAAACAGATGAAGTGGTATGTTTATATTTTGATTGTACTTCCATTGCTTCTGTCTGCCTGCAATGAAGAGGCGGAGTGAATTATATTAAGCAACTTGATAGCAAGTCGGTATCAGCTTCTTTGTTATGACCTGAAATTCCATCAATAAAATTAAAAACCTTGAGTTTATATTACAATCATAATTATAAGACAGGATGTGTATGATACAGATTATGTCCTATTTCTAAAGCCTTAATTTCAGTAAGTTGGATTTATTTAAATCATTTAACATTAAGGATATGTGACTTTATCCAGTATTCGAGCAGGGGGTCGCTTAACTCAACAGAACGGTCTTTTTTTGAAAGAATAAGTCCGCGGTTTTTCAGGTTGTTCAGTGCCCTGGATACGTTGACCCCTTCATACTTTAAAGATGAGTAAAGTTTGTCTTCTCCTTTTGATATTGCCAGTATTGTTTTAGTGTTTTCCTGTGAACGGGATAATTCATCCCAGAATTTTTCGAGATAGTTTTTTTCCGATTCCAAAACCAATTTGAGAGCCTCGTTATAGGTCGGGAGCTTCTTATGGAAATGATAGTAAATTACAATTTCCTGCAGTACGAGTTGTGAATAGTAAGGATGTCCTCTTGTAAAGTCCAGTATTTTAGTAATATATTGGTCTTTGAATGATATGTTGTAATCAGAAAGTACATTTTGGTAATAAGCTGCAAATTTGTTTTTGTCAATATATGATAATTCAATGACTTTTGCGAATCTGAAAAAAGGAGCACTTTTCTTGATAAAGAGTGAACTCATCACAGATTCATAACTGCCAGAAAAAACATAAGTAGCGTTTTGATGGTGCTGGATTTTAGAACGAAATTGTTTAGCAATATTTTCCCCTTCGTATTTTGTTATATCCCCAAATTCGTCAAATGCAAATATGATTTCTTTTTTGTGTTTTTTGCTGAATTCATTAATAAAATTGATACTGGAATTTAAAAGTTCAGATTTGTTTTTTGTCTTGGCGGCAAATTCAAGTAAAAAATCAAAGTCTTCAATTGTGGCTTTTAGTTTAGCATTCTTAAACATGGATAAAGCATTATCCTTTGTGTCGTGGAATATTTTACCAAGTTTATTGTTTTCAAGTACTGCTTTAGTAATGTTTTCTGATAACATCCCCAAATCAGGAGAAGAAAAAACATCTACATAAGAAGTATAAAGCCTTTTCTTTTTTTTACGTTTGAGCAGTTCCAGGATAATGGAAGTCTTGCCAAAACGCCGGGGAGCTATTAAAACGATATTTTGTCCAAGTTTTGTGTATTCACTAATGGCATTTAATTCTTTTTCTCTGCCGATAAAATTATCTCCTGTAACAGGACTGCCTGCTATTATTTTGTTCATAATCATTATTTTGCATCAAAAGTAATAAAAATACTTTAAAATTACAGTTTTATGTATTTAAAATTAAAATTTTATAATATTTTAAAACTACTGATAATGTAGGATTTAAAATAATACATAATATGTACCATACATAACTTGTATTATCTTATCAAGCTTGTGATATTATATCCATTAGGATAAATTATCCTTGTGAATTGAATAATTTATTACCTTGCAAGAAATAGAAAACTGGAAAACATATGAAGGGTCATTTTTATATTTTGATTGTACTTCCATTGCTTCTGTCTGCCTGTAATGAAGAGGCGGAGGAAACAGATATTCCATTGACTGCAAACGTTACGGAACAAAACGGATGTAAAAATTATAACGGAAACATCAAGGACAGCAGCGAAATTACAAGTAGCATGTCCTGTATAGAATACAATTATGATGAGTCAGAGATGTGTTTATCCCTGTCGCATATTAATGCAGGATTCAATTGTTGTCCCGGAGAATTGTATTGCGAAGTAAACATGCATTCTGACACAATTCTTGTGCAGGAATTTGAAACCGAAGCCCTTTGTGATTGCCATTGCCTTTTCGATATGGAAATTGAAGTGTACAGGGTGAAAGCTGAAAATTATTATCTGAAAATTGAGGAACCATACGCCCATGGTCAAACTTCACTGGAATTTGAAATTAACCTGAGCACTAGCCCAACAGGATCATATTGTGTCGAACGGACAGATTATCCATGGGGATATTGATGCGAAATAATTATTAGAAGCCCCTTACGCATATTTTTCATCTGCCATAGTGTGTTTGTAAAAAACATTCCCGAAATTAAATTATCCATTTCCGTATTTGGCCTCCAGTTCTTTCAAAATTTTATACACCACCGGGCAGGTTTTGCTGTTTTTGATGGGCAATGAGTTTAAAAAAAACACCAAAGTGCTTGCAAATACTGACAGTTCTTTTTATATTAAGATTTTTGCATTTAATCCACATATCAGAAGGAAAACCATGCTTACTAAATTTTCATCTATGGTTTTCACATACTTACAGTTTAATGGCCTTCTATTAATTCAAATTACAATTTTGAGAAAGCATAATGATAAGCCCCAATAACCACCGCCTGAGATGTTCCCAAAGCTGATTTCATGATGCCTGCACGGGGATTGTGGTTATACCGGTACAATGGTTCGTTTTTTCCGGGAAAAGCCACTTTTTTTTCATCACCAGATGCAAAAGCCTTGAAATTATCATACTTTTCCAGATCATATACCTGATGTTTCAGGCGTGGAATGTGCCTTCCTTCCGGGGTGATGAATTCAGAATTTAATTGTTGGATCAAGACAGGCATGAACATATCCCAGGCTTTGGCAATACCACCTCCGATCACCACATTGGCATCGTACAAACTGATAAGCGTGGCAATGCTTTCCCCAAGGTTGTAGCCAAAAATCCGGTATGCCTCCAAAGCTGCGCGTTGTTTTTTTCCATTGCCCTGAACAGCCAGTTCGTAAATTTCTTTTGGTGTACGTTTTGCTTTTTCGCCGCTGAGTTTCCGGTAGGATCGTTGTATTCCCCGGATACTGACAGATTCTTCGATATTGGCTTCAGGGTATTCGGGATTTCGCATCAGCCATATTTCGCTGGGCATGGAATTGTCACCACGCAGCAAATGACCTTCATTCACCACCCCGAGTCCAAAACCTGTTCCCAGGGTTAATCCCACTAAGTTACGATACATTTTCCGGCTTCCTGCAGATTTTAGTTTTTGGTTCAATTCCGGCAAACAACCTCTTATTGCTTCTCCATAAGCAAACAGGTCTGCATCGTTATTGATGAATACAGGCACTTTAAATTTTTCTTCCAGCATAGGGCCAAGTGCCACACCTCCCCGATAAGCAGGCAGGTTACCAAGGTCACCAATAATACCGTTGTCATAATCAGCGGGGCCGGGGAAAGCAAAACTCAATGCGGATACTTGTTCTTTGTGTTGTGTAGCCATGGTTTCAAAACCTTCAACAATGGTTTGGAGGCTTTTATCCAGATTATCAGCATAAGAGGGTTTTTGAATGGGGTCACCGATGATTTGATTGCCTTTCACAGCGTAAAAGACAAAGTTCGTACCACCGGCATCAAGACTAAAAATTAAGGGGTTTTTATGTGTCATGCGCTTCGTGCTTTTAATGCAACAAAAAATGAATAAAGAATCGCTACACCCGGAACAATAAAGCTTATGGTTACGTTAGCCATATCGGCCACTTTACCCATAACAAGCGGTAAAACAGCACCACCAATGATAGCGGTAACCATCAAACCTGAAAGTTCATTGGTGTATTCCGGGTTTTTATCCACGGTGATGGAAAAAATCAAAGGAAATATATTGGCAAAACCAAGTCCTGTCAAAACAATGGAAACAATGGCCACAGGTTGTGACCCAATAAACAGCCCGCCAATGCCGAGAAGGGCGATTATCGTTGTTATCATCAAAAACAGCGGGGCTTTGATCCAGTTGAGCATCACGCCTCCCAAAAAACGACCTGCCATGATGGACAGAAAAAACAGCCCAACACTGGCAATACCGAGTTTTTCAATGTCAAGGCCATAGTTGTTTTCCAGATAACTGGGTAATTTTGAGGCCATGCTGACTTCGGCTCCCACATACAAAAATATGGCAAGTACCATAAGAGCAATACAAGGCTTACGAAGCAGGTTTATGCAGGACAGAAATCCGGGTGGGACCTCAGGGATAACTTTTTCCCTGATGGGGATCAGAAAAAGTATGATGGCAGTAATGCCTATGGCTACAGAATAAACAGGAAACAACAATTTCCAGTCCATCCCCCACCAGGCCGCCGCTGCGGCAGGCAACAAAGCTCCCGATAATGAACCAATGGCTTTCACAAACTGTCCAAAGCTCAGATTTCTGGAATATTTACCTTCGGGGGATACATCGCGCATGATGGGATTGCCGGCCACCTGGAGCATTGTCGCTCCTGCCCCCAACAACAAAATTGACAACAGTAAAATAATAAACAGGCTGAACCCAAAAACCAATGGGATAAGCAACCCCATTAGGGCCACCATCAATCCGGCAACCAGTATCTTCTTTTTACCCTGCCTGGCCATTACCAAACTGAATGGCACCGATAACAGGCCAAACATCACAAAACCGGATGCCGGAACAAACCCGGCCATGAAATTGCTCAAGCTGTATTCTTCTTTTACCAGATCGGTAAGGGTTCCTGCCACATCACCAAAACCCATGCACAAAAAGGCCAGGAATACCGGGACGGAAGCAAAAGCAGGGTTGATTTTTTGGTGTTCCATGACGTAAGATGTTTAAATTTTGCCTAAAGATAAATAATGTTTTATAATGCGTTTTAAATTTATCAATGTGTTAATGAAGTTGGAAGTCCGAAGTCGGGAGTCGGGAGTCGGGAGTCGGAGGATATTCTATAATGTATGTTCTCCTTTGGTCTTCTTACTCCCGACTACGTTCTTCCGACTTTATGTTAGTTGTTTATAAACTGCGAAACGTCAGTAAATAATATCTTTCAGGATGGCATCGGAGATGAATAAACCTTCAGGGCTAAGGGTAATAAAATCGCCATGTTGGTGGGCTTTAGCCGTTTTTATCCAGTTTTTCATTTTATATTTCAATGAATCAATATCGAAAGGCTTGAATATTTGCTCCATGAATTTCAAATTAATACCCTCACGCGTTCTGAGCCGTGTGATCAAATAATCATTGATCTTATCTTTGCGGCTGAGAATTTCTTCTTCATAACATTGTAAGGGATTATCGATATATGCATTCAGGTCAGGGACATTCCAGCGCCGGATGTTGCCATCGTAAGCATGAGCGGCAGGACCAAAGCCCAGGTAATGAACATCGTCCCAATACGCGGAATTATGACAGCTCTTGAATTCGTTCCGGGCAAAATTTGATATTTCATACCAGGGAAAACCATTCTTTTCCGTGATATCGTACAAGGCCATAAATTGCTGCTGAGCATCTTCATCGTCAGGCATAGCAAAATCCCCTTTTTCTAATTTCCTTTTCAGCAGCGTCTCCTTTTCTACGGTAAGCTGGTAGGCCGACAAATGCTGAATCCCGGTATCAAGTATGCTTTGAATGGATTTTTTCCACGCTGCAGTTGACATGCCCGGAACACTGTAAATTAAATCTGCGGATATATTCTGGAACCCGGCTTCCCTGGCTTTATCAATGCTCTGAAGGCTGCTTTTGGCATTGTGCCTGCGGCCGAGAAATTTCAGTACATCGTCATCAAGCGATTGCACACCAATGCTTAGCCGGTTGATGCCGGAATCAAACCAGAATTTTGTTTTATCAATTGTAATGTCATCGGGATTGGCTTCAAGTGTCACTTCAGCGTCATCAAAAACCGTAAAGTTCTGATTAATTGTTTTTAAAATATGTTGAATTGAAGTATTTGATAAGATGGAAGGAGTCCCTCCGCCGAAATAAATGGTTTTTACCGGTTGATTGTTTGCTTTCGATGTGATTTCATGGATCAGTGCATTGACAAAAGCTTGTTCTTTGTTGAGCAAAGTAACGGAATAAAAATCGCAATA
>CAZTNS010000168.1:0-6291 GCA_964615585.1 uncultured Bacteroidales bacterium
TTTGTTACAGTATATCGGCTTTGTAGCGTTTTTTAGGGATGAACTTCCGTTAAAACTTTCACTCCTACTGGAATTACGCCCGGCTATAGCCTCTCGTGATCCCGGTGATAGTTTCTATCTAATGGGATTACGCTCAGCTATCGCATCGCGTGATCCCGTAGAGGGGGATAGTCAAGCCCAAAAAGCCGGCTCCACTTTGTTTCGCCGGTGTTTTTTATTTTCCCGCATCCTAACAAAAACAAGTTTTTGCGGATGAGGGAAAATAAAAAACCCTGACTATCGTCAGGGCTTTTTGGGCTTGCGGAGAGAGAGGGATTCGAACCCCCGGAGCCCGTGAGGGCTCAATGGTTTTCAAGACCACCGCATTCGACCGCTCTGCCATCTCTCCTTTTTTTGCGATGCAAATATATTATCAATTTACAAACTGACCAAATTCATTTTATGAAAATAGTTTTATTTAGTTCCCTGCAATTTTTTTTATAGGAATAACTTATCAAAAATCAACATCTGCACTTAAAAAAATCAAAAAAAGGATAAACTGACAAAAGGGGATAAAAGCAACAAAAAAACAGCATAAAAGTCCCGATACCCCCTCAAAGGCCTTGATGTTATTAACAATTTGGCTTTTTTATTAACAAAACTTAAAAAAATCGTCTTTAAATTTGGCTGGTATGCACAATAAACTATATTTGCCTTTAGAATAAGAAGGAATTTTATTTTTTAACTTTAAAACCTAATGTTATGAACAAAACAGAATTGATTGATGCTATTGCTAAAAAAGCAGATTTGACAAAAGCTGATTCTAAAAAAGCCCTCGAAGCTTTTCTTGACACTACTAAACAAAGCCTGAAAAAAGGCAACCGTGTAGCTTTAATTGGATTTGGCTCTTTCTCAGTTTCTAAAAGATCAGCCCGTAAAGGCAGAAATCCACAGAAACCTGATCAGGTAATCAATATCCCGGCAAAAAAAGTTGTTAAATTTTCTGCTGGAAGCGATTTGAAAAACGCAGTAAAGTAAGTTCTTTTTAAAAGAATGAGTGAAAAGGGCATGGTTTTTATCATGCTCTTTTTTATTTACCTGTATGAATGAACGAATACAAAAATAAATTAACGCAATTCCTTTTGCAGTTTATTTACGAACGCAGATATGAGCGAATTACTGAAGTGTTGAATCACAGAACTCAGTATATTCAAGTCGTGCTTGAAGACATATATCAATCACAAAATGCCAGTGCAGTGCTAAGGTCATGTGATTGCTTTGGAGTACAGAATATTCATATCATCGAAAATAAAAACAGGTTTGTTATTAATCCTGATGTTACCAATGGAGCTGAAAAATGGTTAACACTGAAGCATTATAACAAACGCGGGAACAATACTTTATCAGCCATAAAAACACTGAAAAAAGATGGTTTTAGAATTGTAGCCACCACACCTCATTATAAAGACGCAAGTCTGGACCACTTCGATATTAACAAAGGAAAATGTGCCTTATTTCTGGGTTCAGAGAAACCCGGGCTATCCGATGACATCATTCAACAAGCAGATGAGTGCTTATATATTCCAATGTTCGGTTTTACTGAGAGTTTCAATATCTCTGTTTCAGCAGCCATGGTTTTATATTCCCTGACCTTAAAATTACACAAGTCTGACATACCGTGGCAATTAAACAAGGAAACATATGAAGAGCTGAAACTTGAATGGATCAAAAAAAGCCTGAAAAAACCTGAATTGCTTATCCGTGAATTCGAGAAAATCAATCCGCATCTACAATAATCAGCTTTGTCCTGAAGATTTGTTTATGTGCATCAACATGAATTATGTATTGTCCGGGTGCCAGGCCTGGCTCAATTCGTGTTGTGTTTCCTGTCAACTCCTTTTTTAAAAGACACTGTCCTGTGATGCTAAAAACTGTCAAGTTGGCTTTTGATGTGTTTTTTGGCAATTGTACGACAAAATTTCCAATGGCCGGATTAGGAAACAAATACATACCCCCGGTGTGTTGTTGCGTGATGCCTGATTCCTTTATGTGATTTTGATAAAATGTTTCGGCACTATCGGCTGCCTGAATTATGTCTAACATCCCATTGCCTGCCATAATAGCAAAACATACGGTGGTGGTGTCTTCAGGTGGAATATTGAAATTTCCTGCACTGACAATCTGGACAACATCACTGCCCTGGTTATCCAATCCTGCAGAACTTTTATCGTTGGAAAGGGTATAAAATTTTTCTTCATCCGAAAAACCATCTGACAGATTAATGAGACTTTCCTCTGTGCGTTGATCTATGGCATAATGATGAGATACTTGTTCTGACAATAGTTTAACCCCGGTGTGTAAATTGTTGTCTCCCGTATGAAAAGCATATCCGAATTGTCTGACACTGTCATACATTATACGGTTGCGTGTTGGTTTTATCAGGTCCCAGTCAAAAAATAACCCTGCATACCAGTTATCAACTGATGATAAATTGTGGTTGATAAAATCATATTTCAGGATGATCAGGTTGTCGTTGTTTTCAGGAGCAATGCTGGTTTGTAAGATTTCCAGGTTAACAGAGTTTTCAGGGTCTTCCGAAAAAAAGATACTTTGAATGCTTTCTTTGCTGTTTTGATAATTGATGTATATAGGTATTTCCTCAGCAGTAAAGTGATTGATGCTTCGAATACCATCAAAAAAAACATCCGGGCTTTTTCCTGCCATCAGCCCTGCATCATAAAACAAGTCCCTGGTATCTGAATAATTAAAGCCCATTCCATTTTGCCGGGACAGATCAGAAAAACCCAATCGTCCATTTCCAGGGATTGTAAGCTGCATGTCATCGTTATTCAGCACTTTCCATGAAGGAAATACATAAAACTCAACATATTGGGTGCGGTGCCAATCCCCATCAGCTATATTCAGTGTAAGCACAACATGCTCATCGGCTGAAGCCCCTGGAAGTATCTCAAGTTGAATTGGATCTGAAAAAACAGGGAAAGCCTGAAGGCTATCAAGCTGGCCTACACTGATATTTGTTGTGAGCAGATCAATATGTTCATTTTCGCAACTGATTTCAACCTGTAAATTCTGTGCAGATGCCAAATAGTTGTAAAATTCACCGGTAATCTCCACCATTAAACTGTTTTCGTAATTATTATCCCTGTCATCAGAGATATTGATGTTGCGGAATTGTACTCCTGGCTGAAATGGTTCTGTCAGGGCTAAATATGCGTTGACTCTTCCTGTACCCAGCAATCCAGCGTATTCGAAATTGTAAGGGATGGTATCTATATTATCGGTTGTATTTTTTAAACGTTCAATGGTCTGATTTGAAGATAATCCCGGCCAATAAGAGCGTATCAAACCTGCAATACCGCTAACTACCGGACTGGCAAAAGATGTTCCGGCATAGACTGTGCGATAAGTTCCGCCAATATCAGTTGTATGCATCATGGTACCCGGTGCTGAAATATCCACATGATATCCATAGCTTGAACCTCCTGATGTACCGGTGTTTTCAGGTGTCCATTTTTCGTCTTCTGATGTTGTGCCCGCCACAGAAAGTACATTGTCATAACTGGCGGGATAAAAATTTTGCATATTATTGTCATTGCCACAAGCTGCCACAACAAGTACATCTTTATTGATTGCAGCATAATTGATCATATCCTGCTCAAACTGGCTGTAATGATGATTCCCCCATGAACAATTGATCACAGAAGCACCCTGGTTAGCTGCATAGACAATCCCTTCATATCCGCGCGTTATAAGGCTGTCGCTATCACTTATTTTTACAGGTAATATCCGGCAATTAAAGCCTGTACCTGAAATACCTGTCCCGTTGTCTGTATCGGCTGCTGCTATTCCAGATACATAAATGCCATGATTACTGTAATCTGTTTGCGGGTTGTTGTCATCATCCCCAATATCCCATCCGCGAAAATTGTCCACATAACCATCGTTGTCATTATCAATTCCATCCAAAGGATCATCCCAGTTGTATGCAATGTTATAAATAAGGTCTTCATGACCCGGGTCTATACCTGTGTCAGTAATACCTATTGTTGTGCTTGTATCTCCTTTATGGATGTCCCAGGCCTCATAAGTCTGTGTTTTACTCAGATAATACTGATTGGATAGATTCAGCGGGTCGTCAGGTGTAAATAACAAATGCTGATATTGAACTTTTTCAACGTAGTCAACAAATTGTAACTTTTGAATTGAACGAATCATGACATCTTTATGTTTTGATACCATGTTGCATCTCAAATAACGGGTAAGATCAATGAGTGGTTGTCCTTGTTCGTTTTTAGCTTTTGATGGTGATGTTGCTAATGGAAAAACAGGTTCTATTGATAAAATGTTCTTTTTTTTCAATTGTTCAGAGACAAAGCGGGCATGCATTAAATCAGAATAAGAACCATGTGTTTTGAGTTTGATGATGAACTCAGAAGCTGCCTTTTCCTGTCCGAAAACAGCAAACACACCAATAAAAACAAATGCTGTTGCCAATAATGTTTTGTGCATAACCAATATCGTAATATAATAATAGTGGCAAGTTACAAAAAAAACTCAACATCAATAATTTTATTATACAGCTTACCCAAGGTGAAAAAACAGGGCTCCGGCATACTGGCCTGCGCAGCTTTGCGGTAAAACCATCAATAAAAACCAAATTTTAAGGTAAGATACACCAACATTGACACAAAAAACAAGAAGAAACCAAAAATGTTAAGTTGACCTGTATTGTCATTTTTAACCCGGCGGAAATACAGGGATTTATCTTTTCTTAAAAAATGAATATATGGAATTCCGATACAAAGAAGTATGACAAATTTTTCCAACAACTCAAATTGATTAATTTCATTAATGTTCAGCAATGTTATTATTATAGAACCCACAATTGCTGGCAGCAATGCAATTTGTGTATAAAATGAACACATTGATTTTCGTGTGGCAATGAATTTATTTGACGGTGCCATTTTCAGAAACCGGATAATATTCATGAAGTTTAAGAAAAACAAAGCGGGCAAACTTAAGACAATCATGGCCAACATTACGCCGTATGGTATATACATCCAATGCAGTGCATGATAGATGTCTCTACTGAAAGGAATGTCACGAATAAAAACTCCAACTGACTGACCAATGGCAATTACATAAACCCATACAAACCAAAGCTTAAGCAGTCCTCTCTGCATGCGATATTTTCTGTAAAACCCGTATGCTACCGGGATCAGCACTCCGGCAATCAAAAAACCTGAAAGATAAATGCTGATAACGCTAAAAGGTGTCCAAATTGTCGAATATGGTGAAGTAATACATTCCAGTTCAAAATTATATAATTGTGTATCACCTTCAAAAAAGCGTATCAAAATAAAGCGAACAAAGACAATTAACAGCTTTACAAAAATATAAGCAGAAATAAAGGACATGCATGAATTCAAAAAAATCCAAACTTTATGTCTTCTCATTGGTTTTTACAGTTTTTATGATTTTGAAAAATTTTGGACCCAAACAACCCACATCAAAAAGGTAAATATATAAACAATGACATTAAAAACATAATCGTGATTGAACTGAACCAAATCAGGATTGCGATGAGCGGCATAAACAACAATGATAAGCCGCAGGACATTGATTATATTAATTAAAAACACACCCAAAACAGAAAACCACAACTTATTGTACCATTTTCCACTATAAGAAACAATTAAGGCCACAAAGAACACCCACAACTGAATTGCCAAACAGTAATTTCCAACTCCCAAGATGGCATAATCATGCACCCACAGCCGGTAATTATTGATAATTTCAGTCTCCATGCCCCTCCAATCAAACCAGGCCTGTGTTACATTTAAAAGGATGAGTCTGATAAAATCATTGAATGCTTCCCAACCCGTAGATAACCATGGCCAAAGCCGCTCGTTAAGTGGGGTACTTTCTTCTCCAAGCACAAAAAAAAGGAGCTTCCATCCAATGTATATAATTAAAACCCGAAAAATAAAGTCAGCAACCCGCTTATTTTTTTTGTAGAGGGCTTTGGCTTGCTTGGCAATGCGATTAATTATATCTTCCATTTCATCTTTTTATAATTAATTTTAAACATTCAGATATTAAACCCCTTCTTTTCATGCGGGGGAATCTCCCTTCATTTCACAGATGCTGTTCAATCGCGCTCCAGCGATAATCATCAGTGTGTGCTGCCAGCCGGCGGAACATGGACGCTTCATCTAAATACAACCCAAATCCACACACTTACAAGAATATCATTTTTATTTCATAATTCGAAATTATTTCTTATTGTCT
>CAZTNS010000169.1:0-6219 GCA_964615585.1 uncultured Bacteroidales bacterium
TTGGGCATTCATTGATAATGCGTACAAAACGATGCTTGATAAAATGATTAACTTTTTCATGATTAATTGCAAATTTTTCTAAATTGATTGTATGTTACTGTTTGAACGCTTTATGTTTCGATTTTAGTGTCACTTGTATGTTACATATTCTTTGATTGATTGATAAGCTATTACAGCATTCACTCCCATAGTTCCAGGTTTCCCCGGCAAGGATAAAATCGCCGTTGCTAAATTCACCAATTGCCTCGAACGCATCCAGTTCATAACCTCCATAACTTTGGTCTTCAATAACGATTGTGTCCTGGGCTAAAAGCTGAACTGACATAAATACTATACTTACCGTCAGTAAAAGGAAATGCCGATACAATGTTTTTTTCATAGCGTTTATTATTTTTTCACAAGTTCATAGCCATTCAAAAAATCAAGGGGCATTCGTCTGTTTCACCATGTTTTTTTAACCTATCTACACGCATTGGAATGCCTCAAGCCTGCATTTTGTGCAATGTTTACACACCAAATATAAACATTATTTTAATACAAACAAACAATTATTGTTTTTTTTTTACAAAATGTGTAGATTTCAGCATTGTTTCTGTGATTATTTAGGAGGAATGGATAAATTACCAAAAATCCTTTAAAGACACAATTTGTTAAATTGGTTCTACTGCAGATGCAGGTTTTATGGAATTGAATAATAACTAAAAGCCGCAGACATCATTTTTCCATAAGGTAAGTTGGTTTTACTGAAAAAAAGGGTGAAGAATATCATCTCGCAAAGAAAGACATGGAAATACCAGATCATATTTCCTGCTCAAAAATGCTAAAATGCACGCCATCGTATTTCCGGTGTTTAAGAAAATGGGGTAATGCACTAAAATCGTGTATTGCCTGATTTTCAGTGCCTTTATTTTGACATTTTAGGGCCGTAAGCCAAATCTCCGGCATCGCCCAGTCCGGGTACGATGTAAGATTTTACAGTCAATTCATCATCCACACCGGCAGTCCATATTGTGCATTTGCTTGATGGCATGAGGTTTTCGAGGCGTTGTATGCCCTCTTTGGAAGCAATGATGGCGGCAAGGTGTATATGAGCAGGATCTCCAAAGGCTTTCAATGCTTTGTATGCCAATTCAAAACTGGAGCCTGTTGCGAGCATGGGATCAGCAATGATGATATCCCTGCCTGTAAGGTCAGGTGCGGTGACATAATCCATTTTTATTTCAAATGACTTATCATCGTGATACTTACGGAATCCTGCCACAAAAGCGTTATCAGCGTTATCAAAGTAATTGATAAATCCCTGATGAAAAGGGATGCCGGCCCTGAGGATGGTTATTAAAACCGGCTGCTTTTCTAACACAGGCACGCTGGCAACACCAAAGGGCGTTTTGATGTTTTCCCGTTTAAAAACCATTTCCCTGGATATTTCGTATGCCATGATTTCACCCACGCGTTCCATGTTCCTGCGAAACCGCATGCGGTCTTTTTGAATGATTTCACTGCGTATTTCGGAAACAAACTGGTCCAGCAAGCTGCCTCGTTCACCAAGATTTACAAAATTTATCATATTATTTTTTTTTTGTTTTAGGATGTTTTTAATGTGTCTGGTATAACATAGTATCATGTCAATTATCAATGTAAAGATATGTCGATTTTAAAAATAAAATATATAATTTGAATGCTATACAACACAGATTGTCCTGATTCAGAATGAATATCAGTTAAAAATTCTGCCAGAATACCGATACCCTTGTTTGTCGGTAATTTGATAAAGATAAATTCCGGCAGGTAGATCAACTGGCAATTTTGTGCCGCCAGTGGCCTGCTCATGCAATAACAACTTCCCCGACATGGAATATAGTGTGACTTTATATTTTTTGTTGTCAAAAGCACGCAGAAAAACAGTTCCGGGATAGGTAACAAGTTCAGGTTTTTCAACAGATTGAGCATTATTGGTGAGCAAGAGGCAATCATTTACTGCATCGCTGATTTCCTCAAGCTGAAATTCGCTCATGAATCCATTGTGACAAACAACATAATATTTTGGGACTGCATATGCTTCATATAACTGAACAACTGAATCATCTTCAGTGGTTGCCCAGGCTTCGTAATCTGCGTTGTTGTTAGTTTCAAACTGGTTTAATACACTATAAGGATATAATTCATTGCAGATTGCCCATAAATAAACATCACCGTTGTTTTGTCCGTAATCATTATAAATACCATTCAGTGTTGAAACGGCATCCTCACAAGGCACACAATATGGTCTGAAAAAAGCAAGTACCACATTTATTCCCTGATCCAACAGGTCTTCCTGCAAATACAGGGTGTCATCATGTTCACTGATAAGTCCAAAATCAGGCGCATATCCGGCTTGTTGCCCTTTGAGTGGTAATACAGTACAGATCAGGCATATCAGGATGAAAATTAAATACTTCATTGTAATGCTCTTTATCAATACAACCAAAATTAGTAAAATATGTTTAACCTCAACACAATTACCTGTTTCTTTGGTACTGTTTGCTGTAAACAAATAAACACGGGGCTAATCCCTGTCTTCCTGTTTAATGTTGACCTGCCAGGGCTTGAACCCGGAATTCAAGAACCAGAATCTTGCGTGTTGCCAATTACACCACAGGTCAATTTTTTTGCTAATGTTGTCCGACCAGGATTCGAACCTGAACCGGCAGGACCAAAACCTGCTGTGCTGCCATTACACCATCGGACAAAACATTTTCCTTTCGGAGATTGCAAAAGTATGTATTTTTCCCAAGTACATGACAAAATTTTTGTGATTATTTGAACATGAGGCTCAACATTGCATAAAAGTGCATAAGCGATGAGAATAAAACCGGATTTGAAATAGCTATATGCCCGGCACCCATACTACTTAATTTTAATTGGACCAATGTTTTGATCTTTGTAGATGTGTATCTTCAAAATTTAAACCACTTGATTTTAAAGCCCTGAACATTGTTTTCAACTTGCCATCTGTCCATATATGTAAAGATAGAGCCTAGGATGTTAACTGAGTAGAAAGGTCATTGTTTGAGCATCAATATTTTTAATTTTTGGCAAGTGTATAGGGGTTTCGTACAATGGGTTTCACCCGTGGTTACTCATGTTGAAGCAGCTTCAACACGAATAACCACCGGCAAAACCGGTATTGTACACTGCTAACGGGATATCAAGCCTGAAGGGCTTGAATAAAAGTAACATCACATCTTTTACATACAGAAAATCAAGTCAATCGCAAAAATGCAGAAGAAAATTATTGAGATATTTTGACATACAATTTTTAAAATCCATTAATTTTGTTCTTTAAAAAATGATTTTAGATTTTTCTTATGATTAGTAAAGTCCCTGTTTTTATTCAGAAAATTCCCTGGCAAAAACACCTTTGGAATGTACCGTCAAACGGCGATAAATCATTATATCTGACATTTGATGATGGCCCAACTGAAGGCGTAACTGAAAAAGTACTGGAAATTTTGGATAATTTTAATGCCAAAGCCACTTTTTTCTGTCTTGGGCGCAATGCTGAACACTTTCCCGAACTCATTAACAGTATCCGGAAAAAAGGTCACCGTATCGGAAATCATTCATACAGTCACATCAAAGGATACAGGACTAATATTGAAAAATACATGGAAGATGTCAAGCATGCTGACAATATCCTTAAAAGCACCCTTTTCAGACCTCCTTATGGGCGTATCAGATATCAGCAAGCCAAAGGGCTGAAAAAAAAATACACCATTGTCATGTGGGAAATTCTTAGTTTTGATTATAACCCTGGCATATCTCCCGGAACCTGCTACCACAATGTTGTAGATCATGTGCAACCAGGATCCGTTATTGTCTTTCACGATTCATTGAAAGCTGCACATAATGTACTGAGTTGTTTGCCTTCTGTTCTCTCAGAATTGTCCAATCGACAATATCAATTTAAAGCCATCCCTGATAATTACTGATCTTCAGGATTCAACATATTAAAGAAAAATTCAGCCGAATGTTGATGCGGATTATTGGTATCTTTTATTTCAGAATAAACCTTCCGCGCCTTAACAGTATCTCCCCTATTACGATAAATACTTGCAATCTGCCATTTGGCATTCCAATAAGATTCATTGCCTTTTTCCACCCGTGCAAAAAACCGCAAAGCCTTGTTCATTTTCCCCTGGTTTTTTGCTTCAAGTCCCTGTTGATAATTGTTTTTTTCAGTTTCATTGTTGGCTGACTCTGTTGTTTTTTTGTCTTTTGCTATGGCAGTAACTGAAGGGATATCTTGTTCCCTGTCTAATATGTTTCTGTCTTCCTGATATGACATATCTGATTCTTTTCTATTTTTATCACCAATTTTGACACCAGTATCCATCTCTGCCTGTTCGGCCATAACCAAACTTGTCTCTTTTTCTTCATGTCCACCAGAATCTTTATCATCAACTGTTAATCCCTCTGTAACATCTGTAGGCACTTCAATATCTGATTGTTGTCCTGTGCTTTCAGAATCTGCGTTTTCTGATATTTCAGCATCGGTGACTTTGTCAGTTTCAGGAAGGTTTGTATCATCAATGGTTTCTTTTTTTACTTTTTTATCATCCACTACCGGTTCTGATTGTGGTAATACATCATCAGCTTTTCTTTTTTTATTTAATCCCTGTTTTTCTTTTTCCTGCCTGTTCACTGCAAGTCCTCCAATACTTGTATCTTCCTTCAGCACAGTGCCATCAACAATGTCATTATCGCTGTTTTTTATGTTTTTATCATTTTGCTCTGCTACGTAAATGCCTTTCTTTGTTTTTTCTGATAAAAAATCAGTCGTCAATACAACAGTACTAACTGCAACCATAACAAAAACTGCCGCTATTGCGATGCGCAGTATTTTCCTTTTTGTCTTTTGTTTCAGGGAACGTTCAAATAAAAAATAAGACCGGTTTATAGATGCATCCAGGCTATTTTGAGATTCATACATGCTGTACCCCTCCACAACATCACTGCACATGTGGCAATCAATGAGATGCTGCTCCACTTTGTGCATCTCCTTCCGGGGCAATTCTCCCCGCGAATAGAGCCACAATGTAGATTCATCCGGATGTTCCGTGTGTTCAAAAATGCTATGTATATGATGTCTATTCATGTATTTTTTCCAATTTTATTCTCAAATTTCGTTTGCCGTTTTGAAGGTAACTTTTAACTTTTTTCAGCGCATAACCTGTTTCTTTTACAATCTCAGCATAAGTTAATCCTTTCATATAAAACAACTCAAGGCACTGTCTTTGCTCTTCAACAAGGCTTTGTAATGCTTTTGTCAGTTCTTCATCCCGCTTTTCTTTTACTGGATTCTCTTCATTTTGATGATATTCCGGCACAAATTCCACAAAACCTGATTCGTTTTTTTGAAAATCCGTTTCATGTTTCATGCGGTTTTTATTCTTACGGAGATGCTCCAGGCAAGTGTTTTTGGTTACAGAATACAACCATGTTTTAAAATAATCAACTTTATGCCGCTTCAGTTTATCAAATAAGGATTCGAATATAATCAAGGTTATTTCTTCTGATTCTGATTTGTCTTTCAGGTATTTAATACATATGGCCAGCACAAAACCAGAATAACGGTTAAACAATTCACCAACCAGTGCTTTATCGTTGGTTTTACGATATAAACTCAACAGATTCTGATCAGATTTATCTGTTCGTTTTGAAGATAGCAGTATGGCAACCATATTTTCACGAAATTAATAATAAAAATTGATTATACCCCTTCTTAAATATCATTATTAAATCATTAGTTGACAATAGTAACCATTCAGGCGCATGCATTGGTAACAAATTACCACATTATTTTATGAATTACATCCTATGTAACTACTCAGTGCTAAAATTAAAAAACAGATGCACAAAATTTTCACCGCCGAGACGCAGAGAGCCAGAAATGCTAACCCGTCTGTCCTGCCTGCCGGCAGGCAGGAAGCTGGTAACTTATACCGATGATGTTCAATGTTATTTGCATAATTTTGTGCAAGCGAGTGCAGCCAAAACTATCCAAATCACATAATTGAACACATATCGGTAGTAACAGTTCAATTTACAAATTTCAACCCCTTGCGACATTGCGCCTTTGCGGTAATGAGAAACTTTTGCTGACACTGATTAGTTACCATCCTAGGTTCTACTGCAAACTTAGTGGGTAATGGTAATGATTGAATTATTACTGTTGAG
>CAZTNS010000170.1:0-6163 GCA_964615585.1 uncultured Bacteroidales bacterium
TTTTTATTCGGACACGGAGAATGGTATAAAAATACAGATATGGTGCACCCTCATTTCCCACTTGCTCATTTCCCACTTGTTGCTAAATGTAATCAGGGCATTGTCCAAAAGCAAGAAAGCATTTTCGACAGTAGCAGCACTAATCCGGATACACCTGATAAGCCGGTTAGACTTGATGGGGGTAGGCTTTTTGAAAACGGAAAACCAATTTAAGTTGGTAAATGTTAAGTTTTTGTCGGTTGATAGTGATTATTTTATGAAGTTACTACCGAAATGATAATTGTTCATACTATTTGGGATTGCAGACAGAATCCTGATGATCTGAGAATTAAGTAAATCAAAAACAATAACCACCCGCTATATCCTCAATCATTTACAGGTACAAGCTGAAACATAATCATTCTTCCGCAATGGTAATAATGGAAGATTTGACAGGTGGTGCATGATAATTATACGGGACGAAAGCTTAGAAAAACTGCCGTATTTCCATGATTATTCTTAATTTTATGCATTAAATTAAGAAAATATCATGACACAGGAATCACATAACAGAATAGTGGCCTTTATTTGGTCAATTGCAGATGATTGTTTGAGGGATGTGTATGTCAGGGGGAAATACCGTGATGTCATTTTACCCATGGTAGTACTCAGAAGGCTGGATGCATTGCTTGAAGAAACCAAAGATGATGTTTTAAAAGAGTTCGCTTTTCAGCGTAAGGAAATTGGCATAACAGAATGGGGTGACCTGGAAGCATTGAGACGAAAATCAAGATATAAGTTTTACAACACCAGCAAGTGGACACTGAAATTATTGTACAAAAATGCAAGCAACACGCCGCAGATATTGCAGCAAAATCTCATAGAATACATTGATGGTTACAGCGATAATGTGCGGGAAATTTTGTCAAAATTTGATTTGAAAAGCAAGATCCGGCACATGACTCAAAAAGATGTGTTGCTGGATGTACTTGAAAAATTCACATCTGATAATATAAACCTGACGGATCAGGTAAAATTTGATTCAGAAGGGAGAAAACTCCCGCCCCTAACCAACCTGGGCATGGGCTATGTCTTTGAAGAACTTATCCGCCGGTTTAATGAAGAAAACAACGAAGAAGCCGGAGAACACTTTACCCCCAGGGAAGTAATTGAACTGATGACGCATATCATCCTTGAACCGGTAAAAAATGATCTGCCTTCTGTTATAACTGTTTATGACCCTGCATGTGGAACGGGCGGAATGCTTACCGAAACACAAAATTTCATCAAAGATCAAAACGGCAAAATCAAGTATGAAAGGGATGTTTATTTGTATGGCAAGGAAATCAATGATGAAACCTACGCCATCTGCAAATCCGATATGATCATTAAGGGCAACGATCCAAGAAACATTAAAAGCGGTTCAACCATTTCAACGGATACATTTGCAAACACCACTTTCAATTATATGTTGTCAAATCCACCTTACGGGAAGTCGTGGAGCGGGGATAAGCGCTTTATTATGGATGGCAAAGAAGTGTTGGATCCCCGATTTGCCGTTCCTCTGAAAGATTACCGGGGAACAGTGTCGGATGAACCGGCCATTCCCCGCTCGTCTGACGGACAGTTGCTTTTCCTGATGGAGATGATTGACAAAATGAAATCCCTGAAACATGAAAAACATGGCAGCCGCATTGCATCAGTACACAACGGGTCTTCTCTTTTTACCGGAGACGCCGGTAGCGGGGAAAGCAATATCCGCCGCTTTATCATTGAAAACGACATGCTGGATTGCATCATTCAGTTGCCAAACAATTTGTTTTACAACACCGGTATCACCACCTACATCTGGATACTAACAAACAAAAAGCCACAAAGCCGGAAAGGCAAAGTGCTGCTGATTGATGCAAGTGAAATGTACAAAAAACTGCGTAAAAACCTGGGTGCCAAAAACTGCGAATTTACACCAGAGCACATCAGTGAAATCTTGCAGGTGTATCTGGATATGGAGGAAGAATCACGTGATGGCGACACCGGATTGGCATCAAAAATATTTGACAACGCAGATTTTGGTTATTACAAAGTAACAATTCAGCGACCCAAACGCCTGAAAGCCCAATTCACCAAAGAAAAAACAGAAAAACTGAGGTACGATGACAAGCTCCGCGATGTTATGCAGTGGATGCATCAGCAATTTGGCGATGATGTGTATAAAGAGCCGGGCAAATTTGAAAAACAAAGCCTGGAATGGTGCGAGCAGGAAGGCATTGAACTAAACCGCAAGCAAAAAACCCAGCTCACAGGCAAAAATCTCTGGCAAAAGCATAAAAACCTGCATAAAATTGCCTCCGCTATGCTGGAGCATTTTGATACAAAGGAATACAACGATTACAACCGGTTTTTAAAGGAAGTCAACGCGTTTATAAAATCTCAAAAACTGAAATGTTCCGATTCTGAAAAGAAAACAATCTTGAATGCTGTGAGCTGGTACGATGAATCGGCTGAAAAAGTGATCAAAAAGCGTGTGAAACTGAAAGACAATAAGCTGAATGCACTTCTGAAGCATCTGGGTTGCACAAAAGAAGCATTGCCTGATTACGGCTGGTACCAGGGAGACAAGCAGGATGAATACATCGTCTATGAAAGCGAAAGCAGCCTGCGGGATTATGAACAAGTGCCAGTGAAAGAAAACATTTACGATTATTTCCTGCGGGAAGTAAAACCCCACGTGCCGGAAGCCTGGATAGACATGGATGCCACCCGCATTGGATGCGAAATCAGTTTTAACAAATATTTCTATCAACACAAGAAACTGCGTAGCCTCGAAAAAGTTACAGCCGATATTCTGGCACTTGAAAAAGAAAATGAAGGTTTGATGGATGATATTTTAAATCTAAATTAAAATGAAAGGAGAAAGCAAAATCACGACACACAAAAGCCAGTCCAACAGGCCGTTTAAAGGTGTAACTAAAAATATATGTGAAAACACTTACCTATTTGTGTATTATTGCTTTATCTTTGTCACTAACAGAACCCACCACGCTTCCCGTTCGATCAGCGCACCCAGGTGGGTCTTCGATTTTTATAAATCCATCTTATTTTATTTACTTTTATTAAGTTATTTCACAGAAATAAGCTGTGATATAGAATTCCCCGATAATAGTAAAAATGAGGAATTATGGAATTAGACACGTCCAATTATATCGAAAATAAGATTTTTACCATTCGTGGTACGCAGGTAATGATAGATTATCATTTGGCTGAGCTGTATGGTATAGAAACGAAGCGGCTCAACGAACAAGCTAAAAGAAACAAAAAAAGATTTCCAAATACCTTTATGTTTCAGTTGTCGCAAAAAGAATGGGACAGTTTGCAGTCGCAAATTGCGACCACTTTTACGACAAATGATTTGCAGTCGCAAATTGCGACCGCAAAAAAAAAGAACATTGCCGTATGCATTTACCAAGCTTGGCGTTTATATGCTTTCAGCATATTTTCCCCAATTGGATGATATAGCATCTATGTTATTAAACAAAATTGATTAAGATGATTGACAATGATTGAACAAGTAACATACAAAACATACCCCAAATACAAAAACTTAGTCGCGAAATGCTTGACTAACGGACAAGTATGGCCGGGATATAAATTTTATGGATTGAGTGCTGAATTTTTAAATTTTGAGTAATATGGACAAGATGCGAATAACACCGGATTTTATAAAACAGCTTAAACAGCAAATTCTCAGGAGCCGGTATCTTGTGTCGAAAATTGCCAATGCTGAAATGCTAAGATTGTATTTTTCCATTGGTAAAATGCTAAGTAAGGAAATTGATAAAAATAAGTGGGGAGCAAAAATTATTGATGAAATTTCACAACAATTACAGCAGGAATTACCTGGGCTTAGAGGGTTTTCAGGTAAAAACATTGCCAAAATGAGACGTTTTTATCAAGTATGGAAAGATGAATCAACAATTTGCTCGTCACTGTCGAGCAAATTAGAGAATAGAGAAAATTCAATTTTACCGACACTGACGAGCAATTTACAAGAAGAAGAAAACCAGCGTGATGAAACGAATACGGATACTCCTCAAACAGCAAATCCTGAATTAAATGCTTTCTTCTCCCTTTCATTTTCGCATCACTACGAGATTTTATTAAAGACAAATAAAGAAACCGAACGCTGGTACTACATTCATAAAACAGCACAAAATTTTTGGAGTGTACGGCACTTACGCTCCGAGCTTAAAAATAAAAGCCATTTACAAGAACAACAATTGCCCAACAATTTTGAGCAAACCATGTCTTCTGATTTGTCAAACAAGGCAATACGGACATTCAAAGATCAATACTTACTGGATTTTGTAAACATTGAAGACGCCGATGATGAAGTTGATGAACGTATTCTGGAAAAAGAAATCGTTAATAACATCAAAAAATTCATTATGAGCCTGGGAAGTGATTTTACCTTTATGGGGAATCAATACAGGCTGCTGGTTGATGAAGAGGAATATTTTATTGATTTATTATTTTTTCACCGTGGCTTGCAGGCATTGGTAGCCTTTGATCTGAAAAAAGGAAAATTTAAGCCGGAATATGTCGGTAAAATGAATTTTTACCTTTCGGCTTTGGACGATTTGATAAAGCATCCCCGGGAAAATCCTTCAATTGGCATCATACTCTGTAAAGAAAATAAAAAGGTGGAATACAGTTTTCGTGACTTTACCAAACCCATGGGCGTGGCACAATACAAAACATCTGAAAATTTGCCGCCTGAGCTCAAAAATGCTTTGCCCGATGCCGAAACCCTTAAAAAACTGATGGACTAATGGAAACGAAGCAATTAACATACAAAACATACCCCAAATACATTGACTCCGGCGTGGAGTGGTTGGGGGAGATTCCGGAAGGGTGGCAGGTTATCCGAAACAAATTTATTTTTAACGAGATAAATGAAAGAACCATTGATGGTTTTGGAAATTTGCTATCTGTTTCCCAATATTCAGGTGTTACTAAAAAATCTGATAAAATCACAAAAGGTGATTTGCTTACGAACGCAACGACTCTTGAAGGATATAAAAAAGTTCACAAAGGGGATTTAGTAAGTAACATAATGTTAGCATGGAATGGAAGTTTGGGATTTTCACCTTATGATGGAATTACAAGTCCAGCATATTCTGTTTACAGATTAAAAACCGGTTTTTCAAAAGGTTATTTTCATTATTTATTACGAACTGAGCTGTATAAAGCGGAGTTTAAACGAAAATCAACAGGTGTTATTGAAAGTAGATTAAGGCTTTACACTGATGATTTTTTCAATATTTGGTCTTTATTGCCTACAAAAATTGAACAAACCGCCATAGCCACCTTTCTTGACCGCAAAACAACATTAATAGACAAGGCCCTGGCCAATAAAGAAAAGCTGATCACCCTGCTCAAAGAACGCAAGCAAATCATCATACAAGATGCCGTAACCGGAAAAGTGGTGTGGAACGAAGCCACCCAATCCTGGACAAAACCCGCAAAAACAAAAGATTCCGGCGTGGAATGGATTGGCGAGATTCCGGCGGAGTGGGAGGTGAAAGCATTAAAATTTATTGCCCATTTGGAAAGTGGACAAACAATTTCATCCGAGAGTTTTGTTAATAAAGGATTTCCTGTATACGGTGGAAATGGTTTCCGGGGTTATACACTAAATTACACCAATGTAGGAGACCATGTTCTTATTGGTAGACAAGGTGCATTATGTGGTAATGTGAATTTTGCAATGGGCAAGTTCTTTGCCTCTGAACATGCAATAGTGGTCTATCATAAAAAAAATGTAAATGTATTTTGGCTAGGGAATGCTATAAAGTCTGCTGACTTTAATAAACTGTCACAGTCTGCAGCTCAGCCAGGAATTGCTGTAAATGTTATTAAAAATGAATTTTTTCCTTATCCTACAACTGATGAGCAAAATAAGATTGCAACCTACATCAAAACCCAATCCGCAAAAATAGACAAAGCTATTAATATACAACAAACCCAGATAGAAAAATTGAAAGAATACAAACAGGTGCTGATAGACAATACAGTAACAGGAAAAATATGTGTAACGTAAAGACGCAAAACCTTGCGTCTTTAAAAAACAACAATGGCAAAAAAATACCAAAATAAATACCGCATAGAATCAACCCGTTTGCAG
>CAZTNS010000171.1:0-6150 GCA_964615585.1 uncultured Bacteroidales bacterium
TGCTTTTAACTGTTCGATCGCATTCCTGAAGGACTGGAATTCCCCGCAGCAAAAGGGCGGAGCCGGATTATCCTGCCGGCTGCGATGTGATGCTGCTGTGCTGACAACAGAGCGACGGTAGGACCTGTCCGGCGTAACGGAGTGGAGACGGAAGCTCCTGTTTTCAGGCTTACAGCAGCCACAGAGCAGGTGGCAGATAGCAGGCGCAGACCGACCCCGCTGTTTTTTTCGCTGAGCGGTTGATTCGCTTAGCGACAGAAAATCAGCGGGGGTTTGCCCAAATCATTAAAAAATAGTATATTCGTTGAGGATAATCCATCACCAGTATCAGGGGGTAGATAACATGCACATTATAAGAACCTTAAGTTTTTTTTAAGCCAATCCCACAACGTGCAAGGGCTATTGTGTAAAATATTCCATTATTTTTATGCAGCCTTATGGTTAGTTTTTACATCTATCCTCTAATGAAAAATAAATTATTATGAAAAAAATTTACCTGCTCTCCTTTGCTTTATTGACCATTAATTTCCTGTTTGCAGACAACTGGACAAAAATTAACAACACCGACCCTGCTGATCCACACATTCAAATGGTGGCATCTCAGGATGATCATCAAACCATTAAATTCAACCTGAATGCATACGCGTTTAACGAGGTGCAAACACCACAGGGAAATGAATTTATAATAAAATCACCGGGAGCAACTCAACTGTTACACAAGGGGGCCCCGGACATGCCCAAGCTAACGACTTCGGTGATAATCCCGGACAAGGCCGCATCAAACATCGAGGTAATATACAACGACTACATCGAAATTGAAAACATTGATATAGCCCCGTCAAAAGGGAGCCTGCTCAGGACACAAGATCCTGACCAGGTACCCTATACATACGGAGAAGTGTATAACCAGGATAGGTTTTTCCCGGAACCAGAAGCCGCCCTTTCCGACCCATTCATCATAAGAAATTACAGGGGCATAAGCGTAACAGCGTTTCCTTTCCGGTATAACCCTGTGCAAAAAACACTGCGCATATATACCGACATTACTGTACAGATCAATCATACAGAAGGGAAGTCAGGCAACGAGCTACAACAAAACAAAAACCTGGGTGTAACTGATGATTTCCGTGATGTTTATAAAAACCATTTTTTGAATTACAGAGAAGACAAATATACCCCGCTTGACGAAGGTACACCCGGACGCATGCTTATCATAGCCTACGATGATTTTATGGATGAAATGGAACCCTATGTGACATGGAAGCGCGAAAAAGGCATTGAAACGGAAATGGTAAATCTGACAACAGTGGGTTCTACAGCAGCAGACATTGCAACGTACATTGAAAATGACTACAACACCAACGGGGTAAATTACGTGTTGCTGGTAGGCGATGCACCACAAGTCCCCACAAACGAAGTAAACGACGACAGCGACAATGAATACGTTTATATCGCCGGCGATGATCATTATGCCGATTGTTTCATCGGACGTATCAGTGCCGAAACCGGCGAAGAAGTTACCAACCAGGTCAACAAGTTCATTGAATACGAACGCGATTATGACAATACCAATGGCTGGTTGGAAAACGCACTGGGTTCTGCTTCCAATGAAGGCGGAGGAGGCCAGGGGGATGACGGGGAATCCGATGAAGAACACCTCGCCAATATTCACATAGACCTTGAAAACTATGGTTACACCACCACTACCGTTAATCAGGATGGTGGATCAAGTACACAAATATCCGATGCTGTCAATGCCGGAACCGGTCTCATCAATTACGTGGGACATGGAAGCGTAAACTCATGGGGCAATACGGGCTATTCCAATACTGAGATCAATAGCCTGACAAATGAAAACCTTTATCCTTTTATCTGGAGCGTGGCCTGTATCAACGGCGATTTTAAAACCAACACGTGTTTTGCCGAAGCCTGGCTGCGTGCTACAAATGAAGGCACTCCCACAGGAGCGATCGGCATCATGGCTTCAACAATAAATCAAACATGGGATGAACCGATGGATGGCCAGGATGAAATGAACGACCTGCTGGTGGAATCTTACGTTGACAATATCAAACGGACTTTTGGCGGCCTTTCATTCAACGGCATGTTCCACATGCTGGAAGAATATGCCAGTGCATCAGGCCCGTCTATGGCTGATACATGGACATTGTTTGGTGATCCTTCACTGATGGTGCGTACAAAAACCCCGGCTGACATGGCAATTTCACACAACGATGTCATCAGCGTGGGTGAAACCGGCTTCAGCGTCAATTGCGATGCCGAAGGCGCACTGGTATCCCTGACAAAAACCGATGGAGGTGAAACCGTGATCATTGGTGCCGGTTACGTGCAAAGCGGGTCTGTTGATGTACCTATTGATCCCTTTACAGCCCCGGGAAACATGAAGATTACGGTTACTGCATACAATAAAGTAACTTACCAGTCAGATGTTACCGTCATTGTACCCGAAGGCCCGTATGTTGTCCTGAATGATGTGGTTATTGATGATGCAGCAGGCAATAACAATGGCGTGCTCAACAATGGTGAATCTGCATTGCTGGATGTAACGCTGGAAAATGTAGGTGTGGATATGGCCACAGGCGTAAGTGCGGATATTTCCACCACCTTTCCGGATTTTACCATTACCGACGATACCGAGACTTACGGCGATATAGCAAGCGATGCTACAGCCACGGCAGATGATGCTTATGAAGTTTCTGTTGTAGATGGTATTTCTGACCAAAGCATCATTCCCATCGAATTTGTCATCACAGACAATGACACCGGCGTATGGAATGCAAGCCATAACATTACCGTTCATGCACCTGAGCTCAACATAAGTTTTGATCATGTTGATGATGCAACAGGCAACGGAAACGGCATTATGGACCCCGGTGAAGAGGTTACCGTGTATTTTCTTGCTGAAAACACAGGCCACAACCTTGCTGTTGCCGGAAACTGTAACATAGACATCACCGAAAATGCTTCGGCAGTTGAAACGGATGTTGACGTAAGCGAATTAACGGCCGGAAATTCTGAGCTTATCGGATTTACCATCAATGTAGATGGCGGTATTTCAGCAGGAAGTTCAATGCCGGCAGAGATTACATACACCAGTGGTGAATATTCCGGCTCCACCAGTGTAACCCTTCCCATCGGTTTGCAAACAGAAGACTGGGAAACAAACGATTTTTCATTGCATAATTGGCAAGATGACGGAACTTCACCGTGGACAATCGTGGGATTAAATGAAACTAACAACGATTATCCTTATGAAGGCGATTACTGTGCCCGCTCCGGAAGCATCGATGACGGCGAAATTTCCACACTGGAAATCAACATTGACGTAACCGCTGCAGGCGACCTGAGTTTTTATAAAAAAGTATCCTGTGAGGAAACTTTGTGGGGTTTTTATCTTGATTTTCTGGCTTTTTACCTTGATGATGCCATGCAGGATCAATGGGCTGGAGAGATTGACTGGTCGCAGGAGACATACAGCATAGGTACCGGCGTGCATAACTTGAAATGGACTTATGAAAAAGATGGATATTTGGGCGGATCAGATGGCAGTGATGCAGCTTGGTTAGATGATATTCTCCTGCCACCCCACGATCAGGTCACCATCATTCAACAACACAGCACGGATGTTGATGACATAAGTTTCAGCATCATGCCTAACCCGGCAACGGATTACGCCGGCATAGCCTTTAGCCTTGATAAAAATACAGATGTGACCATCAGGCTTGTTGACATGCATGGACGTGTTGTTCGCCATATCCTGGACAGGCAATGCTCACAAGGCAAATACAAGATTGACTTTAATGTGAACAACTTGTCAAACGGCATGTATATGTTGCAAATGAAAACAGATACGCAACTGAATACTAAACGGCTGATTATCAAAAAATAAATATGCCCGAACAGTATCAATACATTATAAATCAATAAAATTAGTTTAGCATTGCGTGTTGTCCAAAAACTAAATTTTAATGTTTTGAAAAAAATAATTCTATTGCCGCTTATTTTCTGGATGGCCATGAACATTCATGCCCAAAACTTCCTTCCCGATTCCCTGCAAAGCAAGTACCACATGCTCACGTGGGAAGAACTTGACAATCACCGGCAGGGAATACGAAACACAAAAGACATCACGCCTACAGACCCCCCTACGGGCTTTGTGCGCAACATTGCCGAATGGGAGCGCAACCAGGGGGTGATTATTGCTTACCCGGGCGGCTATTATGGTGGTTTTGGTATTCCTGTTGATTTGATTGCTCAGTTGGCTGATGTCACACATGTTTACCTGATTTATTCTGACAGTGAAGACCTGGCAACCATTCAGACTGAATTATCCGATGGTGGTGTGAATACTGATAGTGTAAGTTATCATAATGTCCCTGCCGACACATACTGGACACGGGATTTTTCGCCATGGTTTATACAACATGGCACAACACCGCAAGCTGGTATTGTGAATTTTGATTATAACCGCAACCGGCCCGACGACAATAATGTGCCGGTAGAGTTTGGCAGCATACTGGACATTGATGTGTTTGGCATGGAAGTGGAACACACAGGCGGAAACTACATGTGCGACGGCATGGGAAAAGCCGCTTCAACCACACTGGTTTATGATGAAAATGCAGATAATCAATCATACAACATTGACGCTGCAGAGGTGGATGCCCGTATGGAAAATTACCTGGGAATCACTGATTACATTGTGGCAGAAGATCCGATGGATGACTACATTGAACACATTGATTGCTGGGCAAAGTTTCTGGATGTTGACAAAGTGCTGGTAGGTGAAGTCCCCGAATCCGATGATCGCTATGAAGATTATGAAGCTGCAGCCGATTATTTTGCCAATCATCAAAGCTCTTATGGCACCAATTACGAGGTATATCGTGCCTATAGCCCCGGTGGCCAGCCATATACCAATTCCCTGATCATGAACGGCCATGTTTTTGTGCCGGTACCAACAGGTTCTGGCAGCGAATGGAACGATGAAGCCATCGCCGTGTATGAAGAGGCCATGCCGGGGTATCAGGTTCATGCCGTGGAAAACACCACCGCCCCTAGCTGGCAATCTACAGACGCACTGCATTGCCGCACACACGAAGTGGCAGACATCGAAATGCTGCACATTTTTCATTACCCCCTGACCGGATTGCAAAGTCCCGATAATGATTACGAAATATCAGCAGACATTGTCAGCTATGGCGGCCATAACCTCATCAGCGATTCGCTGAAAGTGCATTATTCCGTCAACGGAGGCAACTGGCAGGATCTGGTGATGAGCCATGATGCCGGCAACACTTATACAGCCGATATTCCCGCTCAAAATCCGGAAGATACCGTTGCATACATCATTCACGCCGCCGATGAAAGCGGACGCAGCGAAAATCACCCCTTCATCGGTTTTCCAGATCCGCATGTTTTTGTGGTTGGTGAAAACTTTTCTGTGGAAGAAAAAACCACAGAACCCCTGATATCTTGCTTCCCCAATCCCGTGATAGATGAGCTCAACGTTGCGTTGCATCATTTCAATACGGAAGCAGCCACCCTCTTTATCACAGACATCAACGGCAAAACCCATAAAGAAATCGCCATTGACAAGGCCGGTGACTGGACGTTACTGAAAATGAACGTCTCTGAGCTGAGTTCCGGAACGTACATCATCCGTGTGGTGGGCGAAAACAATGTAGCGGTGGGGAAATTTGTCAGGTATTGATCCTGTCGTGTTATTTTTGGCAGAATATTTTTTTTGAATATCGAATATTGAACAAGGAATAATGAATTTCGAAGTACACCATACAGTGTACATGCCAATCAGATTTTTGCTGTTAACTTCATCATTCGACATTCCTTGTTCAGTATTCATTATCCGTCTCCGCTGAGCTTCGCCGCACAAGTTTTCCTTTTTGGTTCTGGCCCTAAAGGAGTTCCCTTCAGGGTAAACTTGGCCAGGTTAGGAGATATTACCTTTATACTTTCTTCCAATAGGAATTTTTACATTATCTATTATGATATTTCCTCCTGTAACTGAAATTCGCTTCTCCATATTGACGACATAAGATTTATGAACTCTAATAAAATTTTTTGAACATAGTTTCTTTTCATAATTTATCAGTCGATCATGTACAATAT
>CAZTNS010000172.1:0-6078 GCA_964615585.1 uncultured Bacteroidales bacterium
ATTAATAAAGGCAATGCTTATGTGGATGAACAATCCGGAGAGGATATTTCCAAACAACGTACCACACCACAGGAGCCGGGAATAAAATCTCCGTACCGTGATCGTGCCCCGGAAGATAGTTTACGTTTGTTCAGGGAAATGAAAGAAGGAAAACACGAAGATGGCAGCATGGTGTTGCGGGCTAAAATTGACATGGATTCCCCCAACATGCACATGCGCGATCCCATCATGTACCGGATATTGAAAAAACCGCATCACCGTACGGGCAATAAATGGAGCATTTACCCCAATTACGATTTTGCCCACGGCCAGTCCGATTACCTTGAAGGCATCACGCATTCACTGTGTACGCTCGAATTTGAAGTACACAGGCCTTTGTACGATTGGTTTCTTGACCAAATTGCCGAGCCCGGCAAAACCCGTCCCCGCCAGATTGAATTTGCACGACTGAACCTGACATATACCATCATGAGCAAACGCAAATTGCTGGAACTTGTTGAAGGAGGCCATGTCAATGGCTGGGATGATCCTCGCATGCCTACCATTTCAGGCTTGCGACGCCGGGGATACACACCTGAATCCATCAGGCTTTTTTCCGACCGCGTGGGCATTGCCAAACGTGAAAATATCATTGATGTGGGGCTTCTGGAGTGGGCAGTACGTGAAGACCTGAACAAAGTTGCACAACGGCGGCTGGCCGTAATGGACCCTTTGAAAGTGGTGATTACAAATTATCCCGAAGGCAAATCTGAAGAACTGGAAGCCATCAATAATCCTGAAGATCCGTCAGCGGGAAAAAGAATA
The DNA here is from genome assembly GCA_964615585.1 of uncultured Bacteroidales bacterium. Taxonomy (GTDB): domain Bacteria; phylum Bacteroidota; class Bacteroidia; order Bacteroidales; family ML635J-15; genus JAQIBY01. The sequence goes on from CAZTNS010000172.1 coordinate 805, forward strand.
ATCCCCTTTAGCCGAGAATTGTTTATTGAACAGAAAGATTTTATGATGGATCCGCCACGGAAATTTTTCCGTTTGGGCCCCGGTCGTGAAGTGAGGTTGAGGTATGGATATTATATTACCTGCAACGATGTCATCCAGGACGAAAACGGCAATGTGAAAGAATTGCATTGTACCTACGATCCTGAAACCAAAGGCGGTAAATCCCCGGACGGCAGGAAAGTAAAAGGAACCATTCACTGGATAAGCAAAGCTCATGCTGTACCGGTTGAAATTCGCAGTTATGACAGGTTGTTTAAGAATGAAAATCCGTCTGATGTGCCGGAAGGCGGCGATTTTAAAGACAACCTCAATCCGGAATCCCTGGTCATAAAAACGGCTTTTGCCGAACCTTCAGTAAAAGATTTTTCCATTGGGACACATATACAATTTGAACGTACAGGTTATTATTACGTTGACCCGGATACCTCTGATGATAACATGGTGATTAACGAAACCGTGCCCCTCAGGGATTCATGGTTAAAAAAATCAAAAACATAATAACATGAAGTCTATAGCACTTTTTCCAGGTTCTTTCGACCCGTTTACCGTTGGGCATGAGTCCATTGTAAACAGGGCTTTGCCTTTGTTTGATGAGTTGATCATCGGCATTGGTGTTAATCAGGACAAACATAAATTGTTTCCTCTTGATAAACGCGTGGAATGGATTAAGGATTTGTTTAAGGATGAAGAAAAACTGAGCGTTCAGGTGTTCGAAGGCCTGACGGTGGATTTTTGCAAAAAGGTCAATGCCCGGTATTTATTGCGGGGATTGCGTACATCAGCAGACTTTGAATATGAACGTGCCATCGGGCAAACCAACAAAGTGCTGGATGCTGGTATAGAAACCGTATTTTTGCTTACCCATCCTGAACATACGTTTATTTCAAGTACCATTGTGAAAGACGTGTATAAAAGCGGAGGGGATGTGTCCAAATTTTTACCTGAAGGGTTGATAATAGACCTGTAATCAGGTTGCGGTTTAAGGGTTTGTTGCATTTCCGGAAATATGATTTAGACAAAACATTATGAATGAAGCCATACCTGCACGTATTATCCGGTTTATCCTCGAACACCATGTGTTAACACTGGCAACCAGCCACGATGATTTGCCTTATTGTGCAAACTGTTTTTACGTCTGGCTCAAGGAAGAAAAAGCATTTGTGTTTACATCTGATTCAGATACCCGTCACATTACGGATGCTCGAAAAAATGATTTTGTTGCTGCTTCTGTTGTGCTGGAAACAAAGCAGATAGGAAAAATTCGCGGCCTTCAGGTGCAGGGAAAATTGGAGAAGGCGGAGGGACAAATGTATAGGGTTTGCCGCAAAACTTATTTAAGAGCTTATCCATATGCCATATTAAAAAAAACGGACATGTGGTTGCTCAGGGCAAACTTTTTAAAACTGACCGATAACCGGCTGGGGTTTGGCACAAAACTTTTTTGGGGACAAGCTGACGCACATTGAAATTCACGATAAGTGCTAACAATATCAACACATTGATTCCAGGGGCAGCCAACATTATGCAAATTACACAATCGAACACATATCGGTATAAATCCTTACTTCTTCATTGCATTCACTCCTTTGTCTTCATTTAAAATTGCTTATCTTTAAGCGATGAAAAAAAAACAACTTACAAAACATGGACTTTCTGCCTACGTTGAATTGCTAAACAACAACGGCGATCTGATTAAAGTAAAATACCCCGTTTCTCCTGATCAGCAAATTGCCGAAATTGCCGACCGGATGATGAAGCAGCCAAACGGAGGAAAAGCTTTGTTGTTTGAAAACAACGGCACAGATTTCCCCCTGCTTATCAATGCATTTGGCAGCACAGCACGTATGAAGGCCGTTTTGGGTGATCAACATCCCGCCGGTGTGTTTTCCGGTTTATTTTCCACAGCTGAAGAGCTGCAAAAAGGGGGAGGAATGCTAAAAAGCATTAGACGTTTGTGGCCGTATCGGCATTACTTCAGGGTTTTTCCAAAGCACAGCTCAAAAAAAGGCCGCTGCCAACAACATATTGACACCAATCCTGATCTCAGCAAATTGCCCGTACTCACCTCATGGCCGTATGACAAAGGGCCTTTCTTTACATTGCCTATGGTAATTACAAAACATCCTGATACCGGCAAACGCAACATTGGCATGTATCGCATGCAGGTCTTTGATAAAAACACAACAGGAATGCATTGGCACCGGCACAAAGGTGGAGCAGAACATTTCAGTGCATGGCAAGAAAAAGGAGGCAAAATGCCCGTGGCGGTTGTATTGGGTGGTGATCCGCTGTACACCTATTTGGCCACAGCTCCCCTGCCTGAAAACATAGACGAGTTATTGCTTTACGGCCTGATACGGAAAAAACCGGCCACTCTTGTGAAATGCATTACCCAGGATATTGAAGTGCCTGACGATGCCGACATTATCCTCGAAGGTTATATTGATACTGACGAAAAATTCCGTACTGAAGGTCCTTACGGTGATCATACCGGGTTTTACTCTCTTGAAGACCATTATCCTGTCTTTCACATAACAGCCATCACACACAGGAAAAATGCCGTGTTCCCGGCCACCATCACCGGAATTCCGCCCATGGAAGATGTATATTTTGCCAAAATCACAGAACAACTTTTTAAGCCGGCCATCAAAAAGCTCATTGCCACTGAATTGATTGACTTTCATTTGCCCGCTGAAGGAACTGCTCACAATCTGGTGTTGTTGCATGTAAACAAGAAATTCCCGGGAAGCATACACAAGACCATGCATGCCCTGATGGGTGCCGGCCAGATGATGTTTTCCAAAATACTGATCGCCTTTCCGCAACAGGTAAAACTCACAGATTATGCTGCTGTCCTCGCCCACACTGCTGCCACGATTCATCCTGATAAAGCCATTATCTCGGCAGGGCCTGCCGACGAACTGGAACATGCTTCAACCATCCCTGTTTTTGGGGGGAAACTTATGCTTGATCTCAGTGATGAACCGGATAATGACATTAAATCAGAATACACACGCAATGAAAAAAGCATCAGGTACGGCCGCATTCTCATCTGCCATAAAGAGACATACAGTAACAATCAAAACATCACAGCAGATGACGGTGTGCATTGCCTGATTGATGTGGATTTCCCGGTTACCGAAGTCAACTTCCCGTTGCTGATATGGTGGATACTTGCCAATACAGACCCACGCAGCGATATTTCCCGTTTAAAAGATGTGCTGTACATTGATGCCAGGGTAAAATCAAAAAAGACCGGCCGACTAAGAAAATGGCCTCAACCCGTGATGTCCTCAGACACCATTATACGTGATATAGACAAGATTTGGAACAAGTTAAACATGGGTGAATTCATCCCGTCACCATCAAAAAAAACCAAATATTTTGTTAAATCCGATGGAGCTGCATTTAAAAAATGATTATTTTTATTGAAAATTGACTTACTATGCATCAAGATAGGATTGAAAAGCTCATCAGAGATGGATATGATTTTAACATGGGCATGTACATTGACCGGGGGATGAAGATATTCTCATCCCATCTTGGCCCATTTGTAGGATATGCCGCCATATACCTTGCCATCAATGTTTTTGCCGGATTTACAGGATTGGGGGCACTTGGAACAATTGTCGTTAACGGGCCGTTGATCGCCGGTTTTTTTATTGTTACAAATGAGCTTGTAAAGTTTAAAATCCCCAAATTCGACATGTTTTTCCAGGGATTTCAGATGTTTTTGCCTTTGTTTCTGGCCAATTTGATTGTGGGCATTTTTACATTTGCAGGTATCCTGCTGCTCATCATTCCCGGTATTTACCTTGCTGTGGCATATAGTTTTACTATCCCTTTCATTATCTTCCTGCAATATGACTTCTGGGATGCCATGGAAGCCAGCCGCCGACTGATAACCAGAAACTTCTGGCCATTTCTCGGATTTATGGTCATCATCATGATGATCAATTTTATTGGTGTATTGTTGCTTGGCATTGGGGTGTTATTCACACTCCCGGCTACATATTGCATGATCTATGCCGCATTCGAAGACATTGTTGGCAATGCTGTAAATACCCCGGACGATACTCAGAATGAATGAATTCTGGGCGTGCCCCGCCAGCAGGCGGGTCGGGCTATCCGCTTGTACTCCTCACCGCCGCTTGGCGGTTGTGAGGTACCGCTATTATCCCTCACACGGGCCATTACTATCCCATTACATGCCATCAACAGGCTTATTTCAGGATTACAGCAAGCCTAAAACCTTATTTGTTTTTTCTGCGTTGCTGAATGCAAAGTCAATCCAGTGTATCTGATGACCGTCTTTTTCCATTTTCCTGAACCATGTCATTTGCCGTTTTGCAAATTGATGAATGGCGATGTTGAGTTTCGAAACCATGTCGCTGTAAGAAATCTGGCCGCTCAGGTAAAGTGCCAAAAATTTGTATTCCAGCCCGTAATACATCATGTCGTCAATGCTCAATCCATTTTTGTGCAGGCGGCGGGCTTCTTCTACCAGGCCTTCTTCTAAGCGTTGATGCAGCCTTTCTGTGATACGCTTGCGGCGTGCTTCCCTGCTGATATCCACACCGGTGATGAGCGGGCGTATTTTAGGAAGTTCAATATCATAGCCAGGATGTTTTGCATAATAATCCGCTATTTCAATAGCCCTGACAGCCCGTTTTTTGGTGTCTGTATCTGATTGGTTGTGAGGTGTTTTGTATTTTTTCAATATCTGCTCCAGCTCTTCCGGTGATTTGCCTTGCAACTTGTTTCTTAATGCTTGGTTCACGGGGACATTAATAAGCTTATACCCGCGTAATACAGCATCAATGTACATGCCTGTACCTCCGCAAAGTATGGGAATCTTATTTTTTTTCCGTATGGCCTCAAAAACCCTGAAAAAATCCTGTTGATACTGGAACACATTGTATTTTCCCCCCGGTTCAGCAATGTCAATGAGATGATAAGGGATTTTATTACCATGCATAGTAAAATCGTCGTAATCTTTTCCCGTGCCGATATCCATCCCGCGATACACCTGTCTGCTGTCGGCAGAAATGATTTCACTGCCTATGGTAGCAGCCACGTGAGCGGCCATCTTTGTTTTTCCCGAAGCCGTAGGTCCCAGGATAACAATGAGATTTATTTGCTTGTTGTCAGGTTTCCTCATGTTAACAAAACTAATGGAATTTTGGCATTTTTCAAAATGTCATAAAAGTAGTTAACAAATATAATAAGCATTTG
>CAZTNS010000173.1:0-6033 GCA_964615585.1 uncultured Bacteroidales bacterium
TCACAGCAAGCAGTTCAGGGGCAACTGACCAGACCGTAACCTGCGATGGGGAAGTGACATGTCCTTCCGTTTCTGCTCCCACCGCAACTGCAGCTACCTCTGCTTCAGGTACAAGCTTTACTGCTAACTGGGATCCTGTTAGCGGAGCGACAGGCTATGAGTTGGATGTGTATCAACCGGGCAGTGCACTTGTTGAAACATTTACATCAATTGGTGGGGGAACCACTTCATCATATTTAAATAGAACTTGGACAGGTGATGGTGGAATCGGTTGGACTGCTTACAAATCAAGAATAGATCAAGTTGTTTACACTGAAAATGACGCAATTTGTTTGAAAAATGAAACCGGAGCATATATTGAATCTGATGCCATTACAGGATCAATCACCTCCATTGAATTTGACGTGAAACAAGTTTTTTCCGGTACTGGTGGCCAATTAACAGTTAAAGTTCTACATGGAGATGGTTTTGCTGATGAGACAACTGTGGGAACAATTTCTTATTCAGCAACTACATCTCAATTTTCTGAATCTGTTTCCGGTGTTTCAGGAGACTATAAAATTCGAATTGATAACAATACATCTGCCCGACCTGTAATTGACAATTTGTCTTTTGGATTTTCAACATCGTACGTCACAGGATATAATGCAAAAGATGTCGGGAATGTAACCACTTACGATGTTTCAGGCCTTACTGCCGGTGAAACTTACTACTACGTTGTCCGTGCATACAACGATTGCGGAAGCGAAAGTGTTAATTCCAATGAAATTGAGGTGAACCTGTCTTGCACTGTACCAACAACAGAGGCATCAGATTTGACATTCCCAAATACACAATATGATCAAATGGATGTGTCCTGGACAAACGGTGATGGAGATTATCGTATGGTGGTGGCAAGTACTTCCACAATATCAGGTACCCCAGCAGACAATACAAGTTACTCAGCTGATGCCAATTTTGGAGACGGGGATGAACTTAATCCCGGAGAATTCGTGGTTTTTGCAGGCAGCGGAAACAACTTTACCATGACAGGACTTAACAGCGACACCGAGTATTTCATCAAAGTATTTGAGTACAATTGTGACAGTGGAAATGAAAAGTACTTAACGACATCACCGTTATCCGGCAGTGAAACCACCCTGGCAAATATTTCTGCCGTTACGGGTTTTGATGTGACGTGCACAACGGAAACCACGGCCACTGTGGAATGGACCAACCCATCTACTGGTAATTGGAGCGGCGTGATCATAGCAATCAGAAATTCAACAAACCCGGTGCATACCCTCAGTGATGATCCCTCAACGGTTTCTGCAGATGCTGTGTTTGGAAATGGACATGAATTTGGAACAACTACCCCATATTCTTATGTTGTGTACAAAGGACCCGGAACATCCGTAACCCTTACCGGCCTTACGCAAGGCCAAGACTACGCACTTAAAGCCATTTCTTATTATGGCAGTTTAACTGGTGATGAAACTACAACAACCATATCAGAACTTGATATTGCTGAGGTTACAGCAGCTTCTGCAACAACCGAAAACAGCCGGACAAACCTGAGCTGGTCTAATCCGGGGGCGTGCTATGATGAGATCCTTGTCGTTGGTCATGAAGCCAGTTCAGTGACAGCAGTGCCTTCCGGAGATGGGTCTGCTTATACGGCCAGCGGTAGTTTTGGTGCAGGTACCGATATTGGCACCAATGAATATGTGGTTTACAAAGGAACCTCATCCTCGGTGACAGTAACCGGACTCACCAACGGAACAACCTATTATTTTACCATATTTGTTCGCGTGGGAACAGAATGGTCTGAAGGGATTGAAGTTTTTGTAACGCCTTCTGAAGTTACCGATTTTATCCCTGGTGATCTTGCCATCATCGCTGTCAATACTAATTACCAGGAACATGCCACGCTTGGCGATTTTGAGGAGTTTACATTTGTCGCTTTTAAAGACATCAATGTGGGAACATCCATCGATTTTACTGAGAATGGCTGGGAACGTGAATATGCTGACACATGGGGGACAACCGAAGGAACAATTCGTTTGACACGTGAAGCCGGTGGCAGTGTTGCAGCAGGAATAAGCATCACCGTTGTGATGCATGAAGCAAACGGGCTTGATGAATCTGATTTTGATGTATATATAAATGGAACTGATGAGCTTGCCGCAGGGAAGTGGAGCATTACTGAACTGAACCCAACGGATGGTTCCGGTTTTAATCTGAATCCGGATGATGATATTTGGATCATGCAGGGAGGGTCATGGATTGAAAATTCAACTGGCAGCAATCCTTCCTATCACGATGATGAATATACCGGATATGTGCTTTATGGCTGGACAGCTACGGGTTGGCCGGGGTCTGATCCAGCCGGGTCAACACAATTTTCAAACCTGTATCCGGCATGTGAGTGTTTTAACACCAACGTGAGTGGTTTGAGCAATCAGAATAAAGTGAAATACACAGGGCCCATGACTGATGCCACGAAGCTTGATTGGATTAACCGGTTTAATGATGAATCCAACTGGATTGGGTATGCCAGCGATGCGGATTATGATGCCGGAACTCCTGATTATCGCAATAATGGTGTTACAATTGGGATTTTGCCCGGAGGTTTTGAAAGTGGACGCTGGACAGCAACCTATGATACAGATTGGTTTAATTGCCATAACTGGCAGAATCTGACTATCCCAAATGAAACAACAGATGTATTGGTTTCAACAACCTATGCTTCGGATAATGCCGTTGTGGATAGTTCTGATAATGCACTTTGCCATGATTTGATCATTGAATCAGACATAGGGATTGATTATTCTGATGACACCTATACTGGAAATACCATTGAAATTCATGGTGATTTATTGAACCAGTCTTCAGGAACAAATATCATCTCAACAGGTGGTAAAATGCTTTTTGCATCGGATGAAACAGCCGAAATTACTACCAACGAAGCATTGCTTTATGATGTCGAATTTAATGGTGCAGGGGATTTTACCTTACTGGATGATATGAATGTGGATGAAACCTTAACCTTGACTGAAGGCGTTGTCAGCACGGGCACAAATAAAATCCATGTTCAAAATACCGGTACAGGTGCTATATCAGATCATTCCGCAGCATCTTACATCAATGGTAATTTACGCAGGAATATCACAGGAGCAGGATTGTATGATTTGCCTGTGGGAAATAGTTCTTTTTATGAACTTGCCAGCCTGGATATAACAAGTGCTAATAACCTTAGTTATATTGATGCTTTTTTTGAAAACAGTGATCTTGGTGCTATTAACATCAGCTTACTGAACATTATGGTCAATGGATCCTTTCTTACCAGTGTGCTGGATGCAGGTTATTGGCAGATTGAGCCCAATGCCGGCCTTACATCAATTGATTATGATATTATTCTGAACCAAATCGGAGCAACAAACGCTGCATCCGTGTACGAACAACACACTGTTATTAAACGTCCCGATGCATTATCTGACTGGACATTTCAGGGGATACATGACAATGTAACACAGGCCATTAACGGTGGTGTTGTGACAGCACAGGCTTCCAGCCTTTCTTCCTTTTCTCAGTTTGCCATTGCACGCAGCCATCAGTGTCCATTGGCTATAGAATTAGTGGATTGCAATATTGCTTGTGATCCTAGCGGGGTACTTGTTGAATGGATTACCGCATCAGAATTAAACAGCGATTATTTTTGTATTCAGCATTCTTCTGATGGAAATACATGGAAAACAATGAAAACCCATCCTGCCTTTGGTACAACCAATATCCAGCAGAATTATCAGGTGGTGTTAAAAAATGCCCCTGCATCCGGGTATTACCGTCTGACTGAAGTGGACATGAATGGTCTAACTACAGCCTATGCTCCCCAATACCTCAATTGTGATATGCAGCAGCGTAATAATACCATGTTTTTGTTATTTCCTAATCCTGCAACCAGGTCCACACGACTTTCTGCCGTGAACAACAATACAGATTATTACAAAGTTGTTATCATAAACGCAAATGGGAAAACCATCAATACATTGAACTGGGAACATCCTGATGAATCAGATTTAACAATCAACACAGAAAAATTGATGTCAGGGATCTACAACATTCAAGTTTTCAATCACAACAATGTATATCATACTAAACTTATTGTACAGTAAACCTTTAGTAGCCTTTCATTTTATTGGTTTTTATCTTTCATAAAACAAATAATAACATGCAAGGTATAGATTTATCTGTTTAGCCATTCGTACGGATATACGGATATATATATATGTGGGGGAGCGGGAAAGCAACAAAACGCTCTACCCTGCCACTTAAATTACCAAATCAATCTGTTAGTTATGTCCGGTTCATGCAATTTTGGCAGTTATTTTGACATTTTAACACATCGTGCCAGTATGACCAGTATTTATAAATCATTGTAAATCTGTGTAATACGAATTTTTTACTTGCATTTATAAATGCATTATTCGACTGGTACAGGATTTGCTCATTATGCAGGAAATGAATAATTAATTATGATTAAGGAAGTCATACATAATTATAACCAGTTGCAATCAGCCGTCAATACATATACTGATGTATATTGCCTCCTTTATAAACCCGGCATTGAAATCAGCAATTGTGCAAATTCCCGAATTGATAAAGCATCAGAAAAAGAGGGAAGAGACGGCCTAGTATGCACTGTTGATGTGAGCAAAGTCCGTGATATTCATCCTGTATATAACGTCACATCCACCCCGACACTTTTGGTGTTTAAAAACGGGGTATTGATAAACCAGGTAAAAGGATGTAATGATACCGGTTTTTATGAAAACCTCATCAAAGGCAGTTATTTTGTCAGAAAAAAGCAAGCCAATGAGAATAAAAAGAAAACGGTGACAGTATATACCAGTCCTACCTGCACATACTGCAACAGCCTGAAATCATACCTGAAAAAAAACCAGGTACATTTCAGGGAAGTGGATATTTCAAAAAATCCGGAGCAGGCTCAACAGTTAGTAAGTAGAACCGGACAACAAGGAGTTCCTCAAACCGAAATAAATGGTAAATTTGTTGTCGGTTTTGATACTGTAAAATTGAATCAATTGTTGGAAATTCAAAATTAAAATAAGTTAAATCATTAAAATTATAAAACAATGAAAGATTTACAACCGCTTAATGAAAATGTACTGTTAGATGTCAGCGCTGAAGAAACTGAAGAAAAAACATCCAGTGGAATTATCATTCCTGAAACTGCAAAAGAAAAACCGCAGTATGGAACTGTAGTTGCAATTGGACAAATTGAAAATGTTTCTATTGCTGTTGGCGATAAGGTGTATTATAAAAAGTTCTCAGGTTCCGAACTGGAAGTTGATGACAAAAAATACCTGCTGATCCCTTATGCGGATCTCCTCGCAAAACAGGTGGCTACAGAAGATATTTAAGGTTATTTCTGCTCATAAAAAATCCGCGTACTTTTAATGGTTATGCGGATTTTTTATTATGGCTTATGGCTTTTTATTCTTCATACTCAGATATCCTGACTTCGCGATAAATTAAAGTATCGCAAAATCAGTTGGCCCCGAAGGATTTCCCTACGGGGCAAACAGTTGGCAAGGTATCCATATCATACCGATATGTGTATAATTTTAGTTAACCATCGCTCCTAAAATTTTGTGCAAGTGAGGGCAAAGCCAAGCTTGCTTGAGCTTTGCCGGGTGCAGCCAAAATTATGCAAATTATATTGAACATCAATCGGCATAATCATAATACAGATAATCAATATATTGGAATTATCAATAATCATCAAAAATAATATTAATCCCGTTGGAAATTATTTTACCCCGTTGTTCATTCGAACTACGGGGTTTTCGAAAATTCTTGAAGCTTTGGGGTTGATATACAATAAGATATATAAAACAAGATTCGCAATTCTATTTCCTACAGGGTTAAATATTACACATTTGAACGCAACCTGGTATCACAATGACGGGATTAAATTGCCAACTGATTTTGCGACAATATTATTGACTCATATATCATTTAAACTTACTG
>CAZTNS010000174.1:0-5977 GCA_964615585.1 uncultured Bacteroidales bacterium
ATTTTTTAAAGCATCTTTGTTTTCCCTGCTGTAATTAATGGTAGCAATGCTATCGTATTCCGGTTGTCCGTGCGCTGAAAAATAATCAACAATGGAATATTTTATTTCATCGGCGTATGCCATTGTTGCTTGCATCCCGTCATGAACAATCACCACCGGATAATTATGTTCAATCAGGTATTCCGCAACAAAAAACCATTTAATCTGCAAACTGGGTTGTACTCTGATCAGACTTTTGTGCCGGAATAACTTGTGGTCTCCGTGATCAGCAAAGGTAATCACATTGACATCGTTTGTATCAGCGTAATTTAAGGCAAATTCAAGGTTTTTGTTACCAATGGGGCCTATTATTAAATCCGGAGGTTTGTCTAAAGCCTGGAAGATGGTTTTGGTTTTTTCAATGCTTCCCTTAGTATCATGTACATTGAGTTTTACCGTTCCCTTGATTGTGTCAAGATGCTCCAGGCCAAGAAGCAATCCCTCATAAAAACTGATCATTGATTCGGTATATGGGTATAACGCGGGTTGCTTGTCATCTTTTTCTTTATCCTTGATGCGTTCAATGTTTGCTTCCACATTAAAAGGTAACATAAGCAGCACATTCAATTCTTCAAGACGTGCCGGTTCCAGCGAGTCAGATACCTGCAGCAGGCTATCAGCCAGGGCAATGGTATCCGGCCTGATGGTATCGTACACTGATATGGTATCAAGCCTCACATGCGCCTGTATGCTATCGTTTAGTTTAGGAAAGGTAATCACATAACGTATTTTTTCGCGGGGTATTCTGATCTCTTCCCCTACCCAAATGTCGCGGTTTTTCAATTCGGGATTTGCATCGGTAATGTGTTTCAGTTTTACGTTGTATTTTTTTCCTATGCGATATAAAGTTTGCCCTTTTTTAACCGTATGATAAACATACTCTGATGTGTCTCTGGAAAATTCAGGGTTACTGAAATCAACTTTTTCCTGCTGCAAGGCATGTTTCGGAACCAGAATTGTATCCTTTCTTTTCAGGCCCCTGGTTTCCAGCCCGGGATTGGCTTCGTAAATCTCCTGAATGGTGACATCATAACGCTTGGATAGTGAATACAATGTATGCTTTCGTCTGATTTTAATCACATGATAGTCAGATGTATCTATATCAGGCTGCATTTCTTCTGCACTTTTCAGCGGCCGGACGGGAATTTTTATTGTGGAACCGGCTTGCAAACCACTTGACAGATTTGGGTTATGCACCAGCAGTTCTTTTTCTTTTACGTTGTAGGCTTTGGAAATTGAATACAAGGTTTGGCCTTGCTTCACTTTATGCAGGTAAAACTTTTGCCCGTTCATTATTATTTTTTCATCAGAAATGGGGACATCAGGGGCTTCCTGCTGTGCCATGGCATATCCGGTCAGCAACATCAATACAATTGTCAAACAGAAGAATCTATTCATATTCTATATTTATAAATAGCATACAAATGTACTATTAAAAAAATAATTTCAAAAGCCATACAGCAGTTATAACAACTTTGCTAAATATTAAAATTTTAGAAATATTGTGTTCCTTACATTCCGGACAATTTTTTGATTTCGTTGAGCTTATTCAGTGCTTCACCCGGGGTCAGGTTATTAACATCCAGGCCTTTGATTTGGTCTCTGATGTCTTTTAACACCGGATCATCCAACTGAAAATGCTCATTTGCATACCTTCACGTTGATTTCTGATGCTGGTGGCAGGCCTTTTTATGCTTTTATCGCTTGATCCTGCTTCAAGCTGCTCAAGAATTTGATTGGCACGTTTTACTACAGAGGGAGGCATTCCTGCCATTTTAGCCACATGGATACCCTAACTTACTGGTGTTAAAATTTCCTGATAATACCGTTGTTCGCCATTAATTGGCATAGAGTAAGTCTTTCCATCGAGTTCAACATAAAATGTATCAGAATCATAATTTACCTCAACCTGATTATCCCAATTGGGATCGTTCTCCGGCTCGTACAATAATACAACAGAATAATGTGTATGTCCAAAATGTTCAGAAACCTCAGGGTCGGAAGCACGATAACCATTTTCACCCATATCAGAATTTGGACCGGTTACTACATCTGTTGGGTCAGATTCAGAGTACATAGTGATTTCGGGTCTTTCGCCGGTTTCATTATAATATTTAACACTACCTGAAATGTAGCCGTCACCACCAATTGTAATATTAGCAACCAACAATTTTTCTTGTTTTCCTTCAAATGTTACGGTTTCTGTAAAGGCACCATCGCCAACATCAATAGTAACAACATCTCCGGCAGGATTAACTTGCAAAACTTCTTTATCTGCATCTGTATATGCGGCAACATCAATACTACGATCAATTTTCTGGATATTGTAAACATCTCTGCCGTAATCCATTGTCGTATTATAATAAACCGCATCAATTGTAAAACCCTCAGGGTCTGCTTCAGATGTAAACTTAATTGTTGTTTCGCCACCGCTTAATGTACCAGGTGATAATCGAATAACATACCGAAGGTCATTTTCTTCAACCCATAGCCCTTTTTCCCCGGTAATTTCTTCCATATAGGAGTTTTCTAAATCAATTGAGTCTTTTTTACAGCCTGAAAAGGCGATAATCAGCCCAATTAATAATACCATTACTGAACTTAACTTTTTCATGTACTTATCGTTTTTATGATTAATAATTCGTTGTTAATAGTCATATTTTATTTAATCTCTAATTTGCTTTTTTCTCAATTACAAAAACAATGCCAACAATAATCATGTACCGACAGGTGACGGTAACACAAGCATCAATATTTTTAAGTAAAATCCGGCTTCTGAGGTGAACTACCGCTGAAACCACAAGTTTCCAAACATGGTATGTGATAAGCTATTTTGGTCATTGAAGCAATCCGAGCAATTCCTCTTTTTCCAGATTTTTGATCACACTTGTTGGTTTAATCATATTTCCGGCCAGTTCAGCTTTTTCCTCCTGCAATTTTTTGATTTTATTTTCTACTGTATGCATGGTAACAAAACGGTAAACCATGATGTTGTTTTTTTGCCCGATGCGATGCGCCCTGTTCACTGCCTGGTTTTCTACAGCAGGATTCCACCAGGGGTCAAGTATCATCACATAATCGGCAGCAGTGAGATTAAGCCCGAAACCACCGGCTTTAATTTGAATCAGAAAAACAGGAACATCGCTGTTATTCTGAAATGCATCGACTTCTTTTTCTCTGTTACTGGTTTCCCCGGTAAGCATAGCGTAACACAAATCTTTAGCCTGTAAATAATTCTCAATCAGCTTCAAATGCTTTTTATATGATGAAAATACCAACGCTTTGTGTCCACCGGCTATCACATTATCTAGTGTTGCAGTAACTTCATTGTATTTTCCGGAATCTCCATCGTACTCAGCATCAATCATAACCGGATGATTTGCAATTTGCCTGAGCTTGCTCAAAGCCTGCAGCACATGAACGGAAAATGCCCCGTCTGCCTCAACCATTTTTTCCAGGATATCATGCCTGATACGTGATTTTTCCCTGTCATAATAATCTTGCTGTGCAGGGGTCATTTCACAATAATAAACCTGTTCTGTTTTTTGGGGTAACTCTTTGGCAACCTGAAATTTTGTTCTCCGCAACAAAAATGGTTCAATAAATGACCTCAATTTTGCTTCCCTTTCCTCATTTTTGTGTTTTTCTATCGGATCAATGTATGCCCGTCTGAAATAATCAAAACTACCCAAAAGCCCCGGATTCAGGAAATTCATTTGCGCCCACAAGTCTGACAAGGAATTTTCCACCGGGGTACCTGTCATAACCAATTTATTACGGCTGTTGAGCTCTGTCACAGCACGGCATGTTTTGGATGCCCTGTTTTTGATGAATTGACTTTCGTCCAGTATGATATAGTCGAATGTATATTGTTTTAATAAATGTACATCATTGCGAACAATGCCGTAAGTAGTCAGGATAATATCATGGTTGTTAATAATATTTGTGTTGATGCTGCGGTTCTGTCCGGTGTAAACAGACACTTTCATTTGTGGGGTAAATTTATGGATTTCATTTTTCCAGTTGTAAATCAAAGAAGTGGGTACAATAACCAAAAACACTTTATTACCGGAGGAGTACAAGGCATGTTTTTCCTGATTTTGGGAAAACAAGCTCAATTGTTCTGGTTGTTCATCAGAGACTTTTTCCTGAGTTCCGCAACCTGCCACATATTGTTGTTTTTCCGACAATAATAAACACAAGCATTGCAATGTTTTTCCCAAACCCATATCATCAGCAAGGCATCCACCAAATCCCATGACATTGAGTTGTTTCATCCATATCACACCATGTTTTTGATAATCTCTCATGACAGATTGCAAATGATCCGGCAATGAATCTTTAGATACCTTATCATCATCAGGCATAATTTGCAAATCAAATTGATCGCTTTTTCCTATCCTGTCTTCAAGCAATTTATAATGATGCTTTTTAAGTTTTAAGCATTCTTTCTCTTTTTTGCCGTACACAAATATTTCTGAATATTGCTCAAACCATACGAGGGGCAAAATAAAAATAGTACCGTCAGGCAACTTGTAGCTTCTGATTTTATTTAAAATATGCTCCCTGAATTCAATAAACGGGATGACATGTTCACCAATCACCACTTTAGCATAAATATCAAACCAATCTTTGTTTTGTTTATGAAAAAACTGAATTTCAGGAATGCTGATACAATATATTTTAGACAAATCACCTTGTTCCACCGTAATGCCTGCATCTTGTAATTTTGATTTGCTGGCTTTCAGCCATTCGATAAGGGCATACAATTTATCATCTTGCTTCTCAATCGCATGATAATCAACAGGGAAAAAATAATTCAAATCCAATTGCTTTAATCCGAGTTTTTTTAATCTGTTAATATGTTGGTTTTCAAAAACAACATCCCTTTCAAATTTATGAAATCTGATGGTGTCATCTTTTTTCTCCATGTCAACAATGATCTGTTCTCCTCTGTTTGCAAAAAACACGTGTTTACCATACTTAAATTTCAAGATTAAGACTGGTTCGTTTTTCAGATTTTCACCCAGTGCTAAAACCGCTTGTTTTTCGGGTTCATGCTCATCAATTTTAAATCCGGATGCTTTTACCCTGTATTTTTTTATGTTGGGCAAAGCAAAATGCTTATACCAGGATTTTTCCATAGACGCACTAACATGGATTTGTTCTTTTGTAAAAAAAGGCAGCAATTTTTTAAAATCCAAGTGCTCAAATGCATACAAACGACCTTCAATGATGATGTTACACGGTTTTTCGGTAACAAGCGTGTAAGGTTTGTTCAAAAGGGAAATTTCTTTGTCTCCTTGTTTTATCAACAGCCGGTATTTTGTCTGATTGTGTTCTTTGATGATGTTCAACACAGGCTCTGCCGGTTCATGATAATACTGGATTTTATCGTTCTTGTCCAAATAACCATGTGTTGTTTTTAAATATATTTCAATACCGGCATTGTTTACAATTCTGATAATTTTAGTCAATTTATCTTCAATGTAAGGCCTGATGCTTTTGTTTATTTTTTCTTCTGATAACTTATCATAGAAATCTTTTCTATTCTTATATCTGCTTGTTCTGAAAACATCATACACATTCCTTTGATCATATAATTGGTATAACCGGAAAATATCAGATAATTCATCAGGCAAATCCATGTGATTTTCCGGTATGCTGTGTTCATTCAATTTTTCAATAATCCGGATGTTAAACCCTGTAGATTTCTTATCTACAACAAGAGGTTCAGCTATCAGACCAAACTGTTTATCATGGGTTAATGCAATAACAATGTCCGTGTTCATAAGCATTTATTTTCCATCACAAATATCATAAAAACAAAAATACAATGATACCCCCTGCAAAGCTTTTTCTCAAAATAATATTTTGCATGTGATACTAGTGTCATGTCAACAAAATTATGTCTGTTTAAATATTTGTTTTATATTTG
>CAZTNS010000175.1:0-5787 GCA_964615585.1 uncultured Bacteroidales bacterium
ATCATTTTGAAATGCAATTGGTAAAATATTCCACGAAATTTGCAGTAGAACCATAAAAACAAAACAAGCTGCTTGTATGGTACACAACGACATCAGCCGGCAATCAATGCTTTAACAAACTTAAACGTTAAAATCCCGCTGACAATCAGTTTTAGTACAATGCCGACCATCAGGCCAAGAAAAGAGCCAAGGGCAGAAATAAGCGCCCGCTTGTTTTTTTCAGCATCGGTTTTGGTGGGAGTGCCTAGTACATCTTTCCTTGTATGTGCGTACATTAATTCACCGGCAAGGGCCCCAAAAAAAGGACCGAAAATAATGCCAAGCGGGCCAAAGAACAAGCCGATAATCAGACCAATAGCTGCTCCCCAGACACCCCATTTGCTGCCGCCGGCTTTTTTTGTGCCATAAATGGGAATGATGTTGTCAATGATGGTGATGGCCACAGCAATTACCAGCCAAAAGATAAGGAACTCAAGTGAGAACTGCACGCGTTCGGTAAGGTGCAGCAGCAAAATGCCAGTCCAGCTTATGGGAGGCCCGGGAATTACAGGCAGAATGCAGCCCAAAAGCCCGATAATCATCAGGATAGAAGCCAGCGTTATGAGTAATATTTCCAGAAACATAATTCTATATTTTGTACGCAAGATATTGAAAATTTTCGATTCATAAAACCCCCGGTGGTTCAATCATGACAAAAATCAGATTAAATGCTGAATAACGGAAGTTTGTTTTGATTACTTTTGGGCGTAATTTTTCTATTATGTTATGTGGACATTCATTATCAGTATTGGTTTGTTGGTAGTAGGTTACCTGTATTATGGAAAATTTATCGAACGGTTTTTCGGTGCAGATCCCGGAAGAAAAACTCCTGCTTATACCATGAACGACGGGGTGGATTATATCCCCATGCCACGCTGGAAAGTGTTCATGATTCAATTTTTAAACATTGCCGGGCTGGGGCCGATTTTTGGGGCGATACTTGGTGCCATGTACGGACCCTGGGCGTATGTGTGGATTGTGTTTGGCTGCATATTTATGGGCTCGGTGCATGATTATTTTTCAGGTATGCTGAGCCTGCGAAATAAGGGAGCCAGTTTGCCGGAACTGGTGGGTAAATACCTTGGTGTAAGTGTGCAACAACTGCTGCGTGTGTTTACCATCTTGTTGTTGATTTTTGTGGGCGTGGCTTTTGTTACAGGCCCCGCAGGCTTACTTGCAGGGTTGACAGGCGGCGGAAAAAACATTTGGCTATACGTTATTTTTGCGTATTACCTGGTGGCCACTTTGTTGCCCATCAACAAAATCATCGGAAGAATTTACCCTGTGTTTGGCATAGCCTTGTTGTTCATGGCCGTGAGTATTGCTGCTGTGATGATATTCAAGGCAGCATCGGGAGAAATGACCCTGATGGAATTTACCCCAGCCAGCGCAAAAAACTGGCATCATGCGCCCGGGCAAAATATGTTGTATCCCATGATGTTTATTGTGATTTCCTGTGGTGCGATATCGGGATTTCACTCCACACAGGCTCCCATGATGACCAGATGCCTGAAAAATGAAAAGCAGGGACGGCAGGTGTTTTACGGTGCTATGATTGCCGAAGGCATTGTTGCCATAATATGGGCTACCGCCGCCATGAATTTTTTCGGTGGTGTTGAAGAACTGAATGTAAAACTTGCAGCACACAACAGCAATGCTGCCTGGGTAGTGGATTTTATCAGCCGTTCATGGCTTGGGAAAGCAGGGGCGGTATTTGCCATTGTTGGTGTCATTGCGTTGCCGGTAAGCACGGGAGATACTGCATTTCGCTCGGCAAGGCTGACGGTGGCCGATATTTTTTCATACAATCAATCCTCTGTCTGGAAACGCCTGATGATTAGCATTCCCTTGTTTGTGACAGGTTTCATCCTGTCACAGCTTGATTTTGCCACCGTATGGAAATACCTTGGGCTTTCCAACCAAATCCTTGCCAGTTTTGTGCTGTGGACAGGGGCAATGTATCTTGCAAAAAAGCGACGTTTTCACTGGTTGTTGTCGGTACCTGCTTTTATAATGACCACGGTGTGTGTGACGTATTTTTTGATTGCCCCTCACCATGCAGGTGGCCTTGCATTGAATACAACCCTGGCATACGCCGGTGGCTTAGTTGTGGCTCTTATGGTTTCAGGATTATGGTTCAAAGCAGTAAGCAAAAAACGGCCGTGAACATTTTAAGCCTTCGTATGTTTAGCGTTTTAATATGAAAGAATTTTTTAAAAAACATAAATTTGCCATTTTGCTTACACTTGCCGGATTGGTTGCGGGGTGGTTGTATTATTACTATGTAGGCTGCCTTACCGGAACCTGTCCCTTGCAAAAATTATGGTATTATGATATGGCACTGGGTGGCCTGCTTGGCATGGTTGTTGGTGACTTAATTGATGCCAGGATAAAAAAACGTAAACCTAAACAAAACGATGATGAAAATACAGATGATTTTTAAGTATATTGCTGTGATGCCAATGGTGCTGTTCACCTTATTTGCCTGCTATGCCGATGGCTTGAATGAAGGCAGTCAGGAAACGGAAGGCGGTGTTATTGTTATTGAATCCGAAACCCAGTTTTATGAACACATCAACGGAGATACGCCTGTACTTGTTGATTTTCATGCTGATTGGTGCCGCCCGTGCAGGATCCAGGGACCTATTGTTAAAGATGTCAGCGAGGAAATGGCAGGTAAATTGGTTGTGCTTAAACTGGATGTAGATGCTTTCCCGCGCCTTGCATCAAAGTATCAGGTAAGGAGCATACCAACCTTAATACTGTATAAGGAAGGGGAATCCTTATGGAAAGGCATCGGCCTGAAACAAAAGGCAGAAATTCAGGCAGCGGTTAATGCACGCATCGGCGATAAAGATTAGTGTCATGTTAAGTTAAATACGATGCTTGGTTTTTCTGTTTAAAAATCAAAAAAACGCTTGTCATATTATTCATGATATGCCCCCCAGATTGCCAGCAATAAGTCTTCTGTTTACCCAGTTTTTTACAATTTTGCCGTAAATTGCTTTCCAGTCTCAGGGAATGGTTGGATAGGTTATTGTATTTTTATGTAAAATAGTCACTGAATATACTAAATTTAAATATATTTATTTATATATAATTTTATTACTAAAATTACAAGTAATTATAGTATATGAAAAAACATTAAATATGCGTAACCATAAAAATCATTCAAAATAAATTATCTTATGTTAAATTAAAAAGGATTGAAAATCAGATATAAAATCGTACGTAACGGTTAAGAACGGTTAATAACCGTTAGCAACGGCTATCATTTAAAATAAAAATTATATCTTTACATAGTATAAATAAACACTTTTAAATCATGAAGTGAATATGTCCAGTATGCGGTAATCCTGTCCACGGTCGGAGAGATAAAATATTCTGTACCGTAAAATGTAAATCTGAATACCATAGAATGGTACATGAGGAAGCAGATTCTGTGAGTAAAAAACGGATAAATATTGCACAGAAATTACATTATATTGCAGGAAGAGATGAAAGGGTACAAAAAGCAGGTAAAAGACCCACCCATTAACTTAGATAGAAAAAAATTTAATTAAAATTATTATACTGGCACCTATATCAACAGTAGGGGCAAAACATATTATTACATTTATGATTATGGTTGGATGCCTTTTTCCGACCAGGAAGTTCTCATTATTAAGCGGGTACAGAGATAATATGCAATGCAGCCCGCCGGCGCCGTATATCCTCCCACCGGCTATGCCTAGTTTTTTGCACTGCAAGCAGGGTGACAGGCGAAACCCCTGTTCTGCAGTATAGCAAAAACAGGTATAGCCGATGGGAGATAGCAGGCAAAGGCGGAGACCATTTTCCCGGAGAAACACATGTTCCCCGCTGCCCAAAAATAACACATACATCAAGCTAATCCTGCCTGATGATTAGAGAACTACACATTTATTTTCGTTTTTTTTGAAAGTCGTTGGCTAATGATTGTAAAACAGCTTTATGGCTGACAAATCTCATTCATGTTCTGAACAATTCATGTTTTCTTTGTGCTTAGTTATTGTTAAATTCGTGTGCTATAAAAAAATTGCGGTATGAAATATGATATAATTGTAATCGGGAGTGGCCCCGGAGGGTATGTGGCAGCCATACGTGCATCCCAGCTCGGATTGAGAACTGCTGTTGTTGAAAAATCTGAACCCGGCGGCGTATGTTTAAACTGGGGGTGTATTCCCACCAAAGCATTGATAAAATCTGCCCAGGTGTTTACTTATCTAAAGCATGCTGAGGATTATGGCATCAATACCGGAAACGGTATCAGCCCGGATTTTACAAAAATCGTTGAACGCAGCCGTGGTGTGGCTGATAAAATGAGTAAGGGCATTCAATTTCTTTTCAAAAAAAATAAAATTGACCTGCACGAAGGTTATGGAAGAATTGCTGGGAAGGGGAAAGTAGAACTAACAAAAGAGGATGAAACTACCGATGTACTGGAAGCAAAACACATTATCATCGCCACTGGGGCTCATTCAAAAGAATTGCCTGGTATCAAACAGGATGGAAAGCATGTTATAGGCTATCGCGAAGCTATGACACTGGAAAAACAACCGGAATCCATGGTTATCGTTGGTTCTGGAGCAATAGGTTCTGAGTTTGCCTATATTTACAATGCTTTGGGGACAAACGTAACGCTGGTGGAATTTTTGCCGGAGCTTGTTCCCAATGAAGACAGTGATGTAAGCAGACAACTGAAACGGTCGTTTAAAAAGTCAGGCATTAAGGTCATGACAAAAACCAAAGTGGAGTCGGTTGAAACAGGCAATGGAAAATGCCGTGTGACGGTTGAGACCAAAAAAGGAAAAGAAGAACTGGAAGCGGATGTGGTGTTCTCGGCTGTTGGTGTTGAGCCGAACTTGTCAGACATTGGGCTTGAAGATGCAGGGATAGAACTGGAAAAAGGTAAAATCAAAGTGGATGATTATTACCGAACAAACGTGGATGGTATTTATGCCATTGGCGATATTGTTCACGGGCCGGCGTTGGCTCATGTGGCATCGGCTGAAGGCATTACCTGTGTAGAAAACATTGCAGGAGAAAAACCGGAACCGCTTGATTACACCAACATTCCGTCTGCTGTTTATACCGTTCCTGAAGTATCTTCCGTTGGTTTGACTGAATCCATGGCAAAAGAAGCTGGCTACGAGGTAAAAATTGGAAAATTCCCCCTTACGGCATCAGGGAAAGCTACTGCAGCCGGAAACAATGATGGTTTTGTGAAGCTTATTTTTGATGCATCCACAGGAAAGCTCTTGGGAGCTCACATGATGGGAGAGAATGTGACTGAAATGATAGCTGAATTGGTGATAGCCAAAAAACTTGGTGCCACAGGCCAACAGATCATCAAATCCGTGCATCCGCATCCCACCATTTCCGAAGCCGTTATGGAAGCTGCCGCAGCGGCTTACGATGAGGTAATACATATATAATCAATCTGAAAAGCTTAAGGGCCAAAGCCCATGTTGTCTCTTATTCTTGTGTCTATCAGCGATAACAATTATATGTATGTGTATAGTGAATAAAAGTACAAGTCAGATAGTTAAAAAACTTTTACGTCAGGTTTTTGCATAGTAAATGTGGGTGGGTAAGAGTCCTTTTTGCACATGACATGAGGGGGATTGTTCATAACTCATTTTTATTGTTAATTTTTGGATTATTTAGGAATTTTTTCCAGGATTTTTGCTGCGGGGAGGTTGATTTTGGAAAAGGCAAACCATTTCT
>CAZTNS010000176.1:0-5745 GCA_964615585.1 uncultured Bacteroidales bacterium
ATCATTTAATGGATTAAAGAATATTAAAACGAATAATTATAATCACATAAATTTTCACTTTTAGATATTCCTGATTTTCCACTAAGTTTGCAGTAGAACCTATTCATTTAATATTTTGCTCAAGATCACCGCACAACCACTTTCCGGAAATACGTGCCCGATTCCGTTGTCAGTTTTATCAGGTAAATGCCTGATTGTTGTTTCATGGCAACATCAAAGGTATAGTGATTGTTATCGAGAACCATCTCATCCATTTTCTTCCCGGTAACATCAAAGATTTCGATTTTTTGAATTGGTGCATGTTCTGATTTAACGGTGATTCTGCCACCGGTGGGATTGGGGTAAATTACAAAATTATCAAGCTTGCTGGTGTTGATTGAATTGCCCGGCAAAACTTCAATGGTTTTGGTTAACATATCACCACAATCATTTGAATTGTAAGCATATAAAGTGACTGTGTACATTCCTGCCTCCTGGTATGTATGCGAAGGATTAAGCTCGTCAGAAGTGTTGCCATCACCAAAATACCAAAAAACAGAATCATTGGTATTGCCGTTATAGGAAAAATAAACAACCGGATCAGCCATGTAAACAACGCTGTCAGATACAGTAAAGCCTGCATCTGAAAAGCCCAGGTTACCAACGGTAATATCAAAGGTGTCACGGCAAAGATCATAGGGAGATGGCCACCATGGGGACTCGTTTTGGCCTTCATAAACCATTTCCACATCATAATTTCCGGCCGGAATGTTTGTTTGTACGGTATCATAAGGGTCATTCATATCCAGTCCCGCTGTGTCAATCCAATGGAAAGCAAGCGGGTAACTGTCAGGAATAAAAACAACACTGCCGTTTCCCATCAAACATGAATCGGGGGTTATTTCCAATTCATAACCAGGTACAGGAGGTTCATGGATTACCGTATCGTTGATTTCTGACCGGCAACCAAAGCGGTTTTGAACCTGCATGCCAATATTGTGTACTGTATCTCCATCCTCCCAGTGGGCTAATATGCGATAATTGCCCGTTGTATCAGAAATTGGAGGCCAGATGCTGTCAACAATACCACCATGCAATTCCCATTCATACACCGGATGATAATCTTCATTGGCTTCAATGGAAGCCGGCTCACCGAAACAACGCGGCGGAATAATGGTGAAATCTGCCGATGGAATTTCATAACGAATAACTTGGTGTGCCACAGAATCCGATGATGTGCTGCCTTCCACAACCAGGCTGACTGTTACGGTATCGGCTATGTTTATTGTCCCGATTGAGAATGTATATTCTTCAGGCCCATCTCCGGTTAAGAGGATGTCATCCTGGTACCATGCCCTGGATATGACATTTTCTCCAGTGCTTACATCGGTGACGGTTATTTCGTTTCCGCATATTGTGTCATCGTATGAAAATTCCGCTGTTATTTGTGCCAATGATGCCGTTGTCATTAGGCTGAAAATTAAAAAGGTAAACGTTATTTTTTTCATAATTTTATGAGTTTAGAGATTGTGTAATCACAATTGTAAATATAATATTTTTATATAAAACAGAAAAATTATCGAAAAACATTGACTTATGTATATTTAAAACCACAGCCATGCGCTTTAATTATTGTATTTTAACATTCTGTAAGTTAATAGAGAATGGTTATCAGTAAAGCTACCGCACAACCACTTTCCGGAAATACGTGCCCGATTCCGTTGTCAGTTTTATCAGGTAAATGCCTGATTGTTGTTTCATGGCAACATCAAAGGTATAGTGATTGTTATCGAGAACCATCTCATCCATTTTCTTCCCGGTAACATCAAAGATTTCGATTTTTTGAATTGGTGCATGTTCTGATTTAACGGTGATTCTGCCACCGGTGGGATTGGGGTAAATTACAAAATTATCAAGCTTGCTGGTGTTGATTGAATTGCCCGGCAAAACTTCAATGGTTTTGGTTAACATATCACCACAATCATTTGAATTGTAAGCATATAAAGTGACTGTGTACATTCCTGCCTCCTGGTATGTATGCGAAGGATTAAGCTCGTCAGAAGTGTTGCCATCACCAAAATACCAAAAAACAGAATCATTGGTATTGCCGTTATAGGAAAAATAAACAACCGGATCAGCCATGTAAACAACGCTGTCAGATACAGTAAAGCCTGCATCTGAAAAGCCCAGGTTACCAACGGTAATATCAAAGGTGTCACGGCAAAGATCATAGGGAGATGGCCACCATGGGGACTCGTTTTGGCCTTCATAAACCATTTCCACATCATAATTTCCGGCCGGAATGTTTGTTTGTACGGTATCATAAGGGTCATTCATATCCAGTCCCGCTGTGTCAATCCAATGGAAAGCAAGCGGGTAACTGTCAGGAATAAAAACAACACTGCCGTTTCCCATCAAACATGAATCGGGGGTTATTTCCAATTCATAACCAGGTACAGGAGGTTCATGGATTACCGTATCGTTGATTTCTGACCGGCAACCAAAGCGGTTTTGAACCTGCAGGCTGATGTCATGCACGGTATCGTCTTCGCTGGTGATTGGCCAGTGTACAAGCAGACGGTAATTTCCCGTTGTATCGGAAATGGGGAGCCAGATGCTGTCAATTATCCCGCCATAAAGTTCCCAGTCATACACAGGATGATAATCTTCATTGGCTTTAATGGAAGCCGGATCTCCAAAACAATTTGGAGGAATGATGGTAACTTCGGCTGAGGGTTTTCTGGCAAAACGGACGATGACCGTATCCATATCGGTACAGCCATAGTTATTTTCTGTCCAAATGAGTGAGAATGTATCCTCATCGGGATTAAGATCGGGATAAAAACTGGTATCTACAGTAACTGTGGCATTGGGATTGGTACTGTCATCCAGAAAAATGCCGGTACTTATATTTACCCAGTTCCCTGTGGATGCGGATGTAGAATACTGAGCATTGAGTTCTCCTGAATAACCACAAAAAACAGTATCAACGCCGGCATTGGCATCGGGTGGTTCAATAAAATGTACTGTCCAGGGTTCAGATGTGTCTGAACAGAAGGAGGGAGGCTCGTTATCGGGATGGTTGCTTTCTATCCAATAGAAATCATAATAGCCGTAATAAGTGACTTCTACGGTATCATTGTAAGTTTGATTATAAAAATCCACACCGATGGGGGGAACGGCTATCCAATGGCCGTTAACGCCACCGCCGGTATTTTCGGCACACAGGTTGAATAGTCGCCCGCAAACGGCAGTATCTTCGGGGTCCATCGCCAGTTCGGCTGTTGGTTCCTGCCAAAAAGTAACTATCACAGTATCCATATTTGTACATTCATCGTTGGTTTCCTGCCAGACAAATTCCACGGGACCATACCCTCCACCATAAATTACACAGGTATTTACATCTTCCAAATTATCAAACATACTTCCTGATAAAGGCAACCAACTACCGTCAAACCCTCCTGAAACACCATTAAAGCATGCTTCATTACCACAAACATCAAAATCCTCGCCGGCATCAATGTCCGGGATTTCTTTGCACACAATGTCATGTGCCACAGAATCCGATGATGTGCTGCCTTCCACAACCAGGCTGACTGTTACGGTATCGGCTATGTTTATTGTCCCGATTGAGAATGTATATTCTTCAGGCCCATCTCCGGTTAAGAGGATGTCATCCTGGTACCATGCCCTGGATATGACATTTTCTCCAGTGCTTACATCGGTGACGGTTATTTCGTTTCCGCATATTGTGTCATCGTATGAAAATTCGGCTGTGATCTGGGCATGTACAAATACAGACATGATGCTAAACATCAAAAACAAAGGGGCATATTTTTTCATGGCGATTTTTTTAGAATGAAACAATGATTTACTATACCACAGACAAAACAGGATGGCAAAATGTTGCCTGGGAATGAAATTTTTACCAGGGAAGGATTAATGTTCATAAGAAATCAATCCGGCATAAAGGGTATTGGATTGGCCGTCTGCATTATAAAGGCTAAAAGTGTAATATCCTGTTTCAAAATAACATACATTTTGAGGCCTTATAGGATCGCTACCCAATGCAGGATATGCCCAATCACTAAGATACGTTGTGTCAGTCGTAGTCACTTTTATAGTCAGGGATTCTTCTATGTTTATATCACTCTGGTAATCACTGGTTTCGTCGGGATGTAGATCAAGATATGCCTGACGGAAAAATCCATGACCATTCACATTATAGGAACGATAGTGAATCACCACACTGTCAAACACCATATTTGTATGATTAACAAAGCGAATATGGGCTTCATGATCCGGAAATTCTTCTTCTTTTTCACAGGCGGTGAACAAAAACGGGAAAACAAGAACTGCTAAAAAAATAATTCTATTCATAATACATGGTTATATATTTTTTTAAACGAAATTATGCTTCCAAATAGTATAGTTTTTGTCCCTGAAAAGAAGATTACACACAAAACCTGCATCAATTTGCGATTATACCATTTTCTTTCCCTGTTTTCATTACCGATTGCCAGATGCTCCAGTCTGTATCTCCCCAATGATGGTATATATGCAGGAAAGCAGGGTGAAATGTGGTTTTAAAACCATCATCTGTATATCCTGCCGCTGGTGACCATCTGATATCAGGGTTGGCATATTCGGTGATAAAATTGAATTTAACGGGCAGGGTTTTCAAATTTTGCAAGCCAAATTTCCATGCACTTATGGCAAGTGTGAACTGATCCCGGGTAAGGGTATTCTTGTTTTGAAATTCCTCAATGCTGATTTTTTGCCAGTAATTGAGAAAGCTTTTCGCATGTCTGTCAAACAAAAAAACACCACCGTTCCAGTGATTCCATTTTTCATGTATGTTAATGTTATAATTAGCTGCAATATATTCCTGCAAATGCAGGCATTCAGGTTTGCGTGGGGTAATGTTTTGATCATTGAGATTATACCAATTTTTGTTTTTATAGTATATCCCTTGTTGGTTCAGTAATTTTGTCCGGTGATATCGATAATCAAAACTGATCATTTTCCCTGCTTTATTGTACCAGCACTTGTTGTGTTTATGGAATGTAAATTCCTCAAGTCTGACCTTTTTTGTAGGTGATAGATATCTCATTAAAAGGTATCTCAAAATTTTTAATACATGCTTTACAGGTTGCTTTTTGTACTTGTTAAAAATAGAATTCAGTTGATTCAGATTTTTTATGCTCTCTGTGGTTCCCGGTTCATAATCCCCAAAATATGCTTTCATTGCATTGTTGAACCCGGCTTTTATTATCTTATATTGAGACAGGCATCCGCAGTTCATTGCATGGGGGCTGAATTCATTAAACGGGCAATGGTCCCGGGCAAACAAAACAGGGGAGGGGTCAAAATAAAAAACTTCATCAACCATTGAAGATACAGCCACGACATCGGAATCCAAATAACAGAATTTGTCCTCATGCATATCCGGTAAATATTTGATCAAACCGGTTTTTAAAAAGATGCTGGCCTGATGATGGGTGAATTTTTCCGGTGTTTTGATATCTATGATCCTGTCATGCTCAATTTTGTTTTCATTTCGTGTTGTATCAGTAACAACCAAAATGTCAGCTTTGCTGAAATGTCTGAGAAATTTCAGGCTGAAATTGAGCTTATCAGTATGTTCCTTGTCGCCGCAGACAACAAATACGAAATGATTCATGATGGGTTTGCCAATAAATATGTCACTATAATTTCTGATTCAATTTTATTTGAGGAATCAAGTATAAATAAAAATATACAATA
>CAZTNS010000177.1:0-5704 GCA_964615585.1 uncultured Bacteroidales bacterium
GAATACAGCAATTTATAAATGAACCTACGTGTTTTAATTTCCGTGATTATCTATGCTAATACCTTCGCTGTTGTATGATTTCAGGCGATTTAAATATGGCACCGTGCAAAAAAACGATACCGTCGTGGAGGTGGATATTACCAACAACGGAAATTACGTTGACGTACCAACCTATTACACAGTAAATGTAGAAGGAAAATCTGTGATGCATCAGTTGGATATCAGGCTACCGTTTCACTGGCATATCAACACTTGGAGCAGCATATACCTTGGGGTTTACGGATCATGGATTATGGCAGGAAAAGATGAAACCACAGCAACCGTCCAAATTGGCGAAGGCAGCATCATTGATGATATCGTGGAAGAAAGCAACGCTTTTGATGACATCAATCGGTATGAAACCGGTATCATGCTGGGCGGAAGTTTTCACATCAACAAAGACATGCTGATCAGCATTGAAGGAATACGCTCCCTGACGCCCTATTATAAAAAAGGGTATTATGCAGAACTGAACGAAGGAAAAGAGGTCAAATTTTACCAAACCTACGGCATGATCCGCCTGTCCTATTTTTACTAAAAATCCCGGAACAAAACCATCTCCATTTCCCCATAACCAATTTATCAGATTGTTGCACTGATCCGGAATGCGATAAATCGCATACCTACAGTGCAATCTCCCGTTCGTCCCATCCTTCCATCGTGCTATCTAACCATCGTTCCATCTCCCTATCACTCACTCACTCAATCTCCCGATCTCTCCATCGCCGACCAAAACCCGTTCAGCTCCATAAACAAGGTTGGCAGCAGCAATAAAAACCCGACAACGATCAACATCAGTATCATCGGCCACACCCACCTGAACCATTTGTCGTACGGTATTTTTGCCACACCCAGGGCGCCGATCAGCACGCCTGATGTTGGCGTGATCATGTTGGTAAACCCGTCACCAAACTGGAAAGCCAGCACGGTAGCCTGCCGTGATATTTCTATCAGATCACTAAAGGGAGCCATGATCGGCATGGTAAGCGCCGCTTTGGCCGAACCGGAAGGTATGATGATGTTCAGCGCATTTTGAATGCCATACATGATGCCCATTGACCCGACTTTGCCAACTTCATCCATGGATGTTGAAATGCGGTACATGATGGTATCAATGATTTT
Source organism: uncultured Bacteroidales bacterium (assembly GCA_964615585.1). GTDB lineage: Bacteria > Bacteroidota > Bacteroidia > Bacteroidales > ML635J-15 > JAQIBY01. Next base: position 1,162 of record CAZTNS010000177.1, read on the forward strand.
GCCGTCTTCAAGAATTACGATGATGCCACCGGCCAAGCCAACCACCAGGGCAGCAGAAAGTATATCTTTGGTCCCTTCGATAAACAATTTCGTGATCCGGTTCCCACCTGCACTCATGGCAATGCCGCTGAATATTCCCATGACAAAAAACAAGGTGCCGATCTTCATCACATACCAGCCATAGCCCATCACGCCAATGATCAGAAAAATAATGGTGAATCCAAGCAGGCTCAAAATATAGTAATGCACCGATTTCCGCAGGCTGAGAAATCCAATGATGGCATACAAAGCCGTCGCTACGGGTACAGCCGGCATCACCGTAGATGCATTGCCAATGCTCATCTCTGTGTTGGGGTATGCTATTGAGAAAAGTATCAGCCCAATCAGCAGCACCCCATAAGCAATCCAGCCGCTCACAGGCGTATAATACTTAAAATCATCCGACAGGTCTGCTTTTTTATCCCGCCAGTACGAATCCGCTTTATACATCAACGATCGCGTCGGCTTTTTCTTAATGCGCCTGGCATACACCAGCACAAACGTAAAACCAATGATGTTGATGATCAACCAGCAAAATAACCTGTACTCAAATCCGCTGAAAAGTGGAATATCCGACAATCCCTGGGCAATACCAATGGTAAACGGGTTAAAAACCGCCCCGGCAAACCCCAGATGGGCTGCTACATACACAAGCGAAATACCCGTTATGCTGTCATATCCCATGGAGATAGCAAGCGGCACCAGGATGATAACAAAAGCAATGGTTTCTTCGCTCATGCCAAATATGGCGCCAAACATACTGAACAGCAGCATGATCATGACCATCACCAGGTTATTCACCCCGATTTTTTTGATGAATTTATGTTTTTCCAGCCGCCGGGTATATCTCAGAAAAGCCATGATGCCAACATCAAGCGCTTTACTGGCGTTCATGATCCAAAACGCCCCTCCGATCATCAAAATAAATATGATGATGTTTGCCTGTTTGACAAAGCCTTTGAACATAGCTGAAAACACCTGCCACGTCTGCGGCTCTTTGTCAACCTCGTGATATGAACCTTCCACAATGACTTCGCGGGTAGTTCCGTCTTCCATTTTTTTGTCTGTGCGTTCGTATTCCCCGGCAGGAATAAACCAGGTCAATATGGCACAAACGATAATAAGGGAAAAAATAATCACGTAGGTATGCGGCACTTTTTTCATCATAATCATTCCATTTTTCAGGTAAATCGCTGTAAAGAAAATAACAAATTTTCACATCTCCAACATTCTTGTTTTTGTTATATGGGCGGCTCCTGAAGCCACGGCGCTAATGCCTTACGCTGCTTCAGGCCGGTCTGCGGCTTGTAGCCGTGCGCTGCTCAGCCTGTGCTGTAACGCTGTGTACAGGAGCTTCTCCTGTCGCTCTGTCCACAGCACAGCACATCAGCTTTGCAGCACACGGGCTGCCGGCCTCCGCCCTGCCGCAAATAACCCATCACCAATTTATCAGATTGTCTCACTGATTCGGAATGTGATAAAACGCATCCCTACAGTGCACAATCCCTCCATCTCCCTATCTCTCAATCCCTCCATCACTCCATCTCTCCATCCCTCAATCTCTCAATCCCTCCATCTCCCTCTCTCTCAATCCCTCCATCTCTCCGTCTCCCCATCTCCCCATCACTCCATCTCTCAATCCCTCTATCTCTCAATCCCTCCATCTCTCTATCTCCATCTCTCCATCTCCAATTTATGTTCCAATAAAATTTTCTGCACTTTAAAAATTCAGCATCTCAAAAGTTTCATTACCTTTGTTTCAAACCTAAAACACGTTTTATTATGCAATCACATGAAATTGATTACAAAATTTCGGGACACGACATCCAGTATGTAGAAGTGGAACTCGACCCGGATGAAACCGTAATTGCGGAAGCCGGCACCATGTTTTACATGGAAAAAGACATTGATTTTCAAACCAAAATGGGCGACGGCTCCGACCCGAACCAGGGCGTATTCAAAAAACTCATGCAAGCCGGAGGACGTATGGTTACCGGCGAATCTTTGTTTATGACGCATTTTACACACAAAGGCACAGGCAAAGGGCATGTGGCATTTGCAGCCCCCTACCCCGGCACCATTGTTCCGGTATCACTGGGTGACCTCAGTGGAAACCTGATTGCACAGCGGGATGCCTTTTTATGCGCTGCCATGGGAACCAAACTTTCTGTTACCATGAACAAACGGCTGGGTTCCAGCCTTGTGGGCGGTGAAGGATTCATTTTGCAAAAAATTGTCGGCGAAGGCATGGCCTTCATCCACGCAGGTGGTACCCTGGTAGAAAAAGAACTCCATGATGAAACCATTCGTGTTGATACAGGATGCGTGGCAGCTTTTGAAGACAGCATAGATTTTAGCATTGAAAAAGCAGGCAACCTCAAATCCATGGTTTTTGGCGGTGAAGGCCTTTTCCTGGCAACCCTCAAGGGCACAGGAAAAATATGGCTGCAATCCATGCCTATCAAAAAACTCATGAAAGAATTATCACCTTCAAGCGGAAACCAGAAAAAAGGCTCCCGCAGCATACTAGGGAACCTGCTTGAAAGTTAAACAGTGAAAAAAAAAACGTTAATAACTGTATATCGACTTCCATAGACATTAAGGCACAACACCTGACCACATGTTCAGTTACGCCTGCAGAATGGCTCATCTGAAAATACATGATCTTTACTCTGATTACAAGCACTACATTCAAAAATTATTTGTATCTTTATCAGATACCAATGTGTTGAAATATGATGGAATCAGATGACATAAAACAAATAATAGAAGAAGAGATCGTTAAAACCAGGAAACTGATTGAAGAATACAGGGAGTTAACAAAACCTATTGCTCCGGATGTTGCAATTGGCAGGCTTACACGCATGGATGCCATCAACAACAAAAGCGTAAACGACGCTTCGTTACGGCAGGCCGAAAACAAATTGAAAAACCTTGAAATGGTACTATCAAAGCATGGGACCCCAGATTTTGGAAAATGCATGAAATGCAAAACACAAATACCGGTTCAAAGAATTTTATTCCGGCCTGAAAGCCTGTTGTGTGTAAATTGCGCTACCTAATTTCATATGAAATCTGTTGACAGGGTAATGTTTGACTAAAATACAACAGCAAGCCATGCAATGGAATTCTCAGGAAGGAATATCCCTTGACTGATACGGGGGACATATTTGTGATTTAATAATTACCTTATCCTGGCAAGGTGCATTTATTTGAACATTTTAAGAGACAACAAGTTGTTAATAGAAAAAATGAAATATCATGATAAAATTAATTACCTTTTTTTTGATGTTCATAATTCTCTCATCGGGTTGTAAAAAAGTGGACAAATATACACAGTTTGAAATGGATTATCAGGATACAATAACCATACCCTCCTCGGTGGGTGTCAACATGCCTTATGATATGTGGACACCAGAAATTACAACCAATTCGGAGGGAGAATTTGCAGTACGTGATACAAGAAGTGATATGGTGGAAGACATCCGTATGAAAAGCCTGAATTTGGAAGTAGTTTCGCCGGATGATGGTAACTTACGGTTTTTGAATGATATTTGGATATACCTCAATGCCGATGGCCTGGAGGAAGTGAAAGTCGCATGGAAAGAAGATATCTCTGATGATGTTGGTTCAAGCCTTGATTTGATTACGGCTGACCACAACCTTGAGGCATACCTGAAAAAAGAAAACATTGCCTTTCGTGTAAAAACTGTTACCGACAAAATAATCACCCATGACCATGATATTCTGCTTAATGCAGTCTTCTGGGTGGATGCCGAGGTGCTGGGACAATGATTTTTTTACCAACGAACCAGGCATAACGCTTAATGTCTGGCAATACTTCCCATGTAATCTAATCACCACTGATGATACGGAATCACAGCAATAAAAAGGCTTTTTCTCCTTTTGACTAAATTCACCGGTTTTTTTCCCATATTTCAAGTTCTTTCACCTTGCCATCATCCACAACAAAACGCAATACCGTACGCACTTTATGCAACCCGCTATTCCCCGCCGCACCGGGATTGATATGCAATAAATCCAGCCGTTTGTCAGGCATCACTTTAAGGATATGCGAATGGCCTGAAATAAATAAGCCCGGAGTATCTTTAAAAATGTCAGGTTTTACACCCGGTGCGTAACGACCGGGATACCCGCCAATATGCGTCATCCGGACTTTCAGGCCTTCAATGTCAAAACGCTGGTGTTCTGGGTAACGCATGCGTATGTCATGGCCGTCAATGTTGCCATACACCGCACGCAGTGGTTTAAATGCCTCAAGGCGGTCGCTCACTTCAACAGTGCCAATATCACCGGCATGCCATATTTCGTCAACATCTTTCATAAATTCAAAGTAAGCCTCATCCAAAAAACCATGGGTATCCGATAACAGTCCGATGCGTATCATATATTTCTAATTTTCAATGGTCATTACCTGTCCCAATGTGATCAACGATTTTATTAGTTGTAATAATATTACAAATGTAACATTTTCTAAGCTTTC
>CAZTNS010000178.1:0-5633 GCA_964615585.1 uncultured Bacteroidales bacterium
AGGATTAGGTAAACAGCGGGTTAATCATAACCCATTAAAAATGCAGTAGAACCATTTCTTAAAACACCTATATTTCATAAGTAACCGGTTTTAACCATTATTAACAGTTTTTAACCGTTGTTAACAGATCAATTTACAAATTTCAAACCTTTGCGACATTGCGCCTTTGCGGTGAGGAGCTACTTTTGCTGACACTGATTAGTTACGGATATTTTAGTTTTTACAATAAATCAGTACTTACCAATTGCAAAAACTCTTTTCGCGTAGGCTCTTTTAAAAACGCTCCTGTAAAATCAGATGTTGTTGTGACAGAATTTTGCTTTTGTACACCTCGCATTTGCATGCACAAATGTCTGGCTTCGATAACTACCCCTACACCAAGTGGTTCTAAAGTGTCCTGGATGCACTCTTTAATTTGTAATGTCAGTCGTTCCTGTACTTGCAGGCGACGAGCAAATGCTTCAACAACACGTGCAATTTTACTCAGTCCGGTAATATAGTGTCTCGGAATATATGCCACATGGGCTTTACCGATAAAAGGCAACATGTGATGCTCGCACATACTGAATATATCAATGTCTTTTACCAGTACCATTTGCTGATAATTTTCTTTAAAACGGGCTGATTTTAAAATGTCAACCGGATCCATGTTGTTTCCCTGCAATAAAAACTGCATGGCTTTTGCAACACGCATTGGTGTGTCTTTCAGGCCATCGCGATTAGTATCTTCCCCAAGAAGATCCAATATTTCTGAATAATGGTCTGCAAGGCGATTTGTTACCTCACTGTCAAATTTATCCGTTCTGACAAAACCGCCTTTATCTGCATTGTTGATTGAAAATTCCATATTTTTGTTATTTTTAGATGTGCAAAGAAACAAATTTTAAAATAAATTATCCTGCTTTTGCCATGAACAATACACTGCTGATTATTCCGACATATCCCGAAGCGCACGGCCTGCTAAAAAAAACAGATACTTCGGTTATTGATAAAAACGTATTTGACATGAGAGAATTGTCAACTGATATGTTGATATGCGGGCCCGGATTGCCTGCCTGTATGATGCAATTAACTCAACATTTACACAAATATAACCACTATCAAATGCTTGTTATGGCAGGAATAGCAGGAAGTTATACGGATAAACTCAGGCCTGGCGAAATAGTCTGTGTTGAGATGGAAAAAACAGCGGATATTGGTTATATAAAAGATAAGAAATTTCATCCCCTGACAAGCCTTGATGAATGGAAAAAATACTATAATAAGGGTGTTTTTATCAATCCGTATCAAAACCTGATACATGAAACAGGGTTAAAAAATGTCATTTCCAATACCGTAAACATCAATAATCTTGATATTCCGGGAATACCCGAATCAGACATTGAAAACATGGAAGGAGCCGGTTTTTTTATGATTGCCCATGATAATGACATTCCTTTTCTTGAAATCCGGGCTATATCAAACATGGTTCGTGAACGTAACAAGATCACATGGAAAATTGATGCGGCATTGAAAAATTTGCATGCATTTTTGAATGATTATCTGAAATCCAAAAAAATATGAACAATCTGATCCTCGGCATATCATCCTGCCCGAATGATACTTTTATGTTCGGAAATTTGCTGAAAAATATAGATGTCAAGTTTGACCTGCGTATTGAGGATATTGAAACACTCAATAATATGGCTTTACATGAAGAAACCGACATTACAAAACTAAGTTTTCACACATGGTTAAAGTTGCAGCATAAGTATCAACTGTTAAACAGTGGGGGTGCAATCGGAAAAAACTGTGGTCCTGTTCTGATATCAAAACACAAAGCTTATCCCGATGAAGTTCAGGATATGAAAATTGCCATTCCGGGTGAAATGACAACCGCTAATCTTTTGCTTGATATCTTTTATCCGGAAGTTAAGTCTAAACAGGTATATGTTTTTTCCGGTATTGAAGAAGCTGTTCTGCATGAAGAGTGTGATGCCGGCCTTATTATCCATGAAAGCCGTTTTAATTATCAGAAAAAAGGCTTGCTGGAAATAGTTGATTTGGGAAAATTGTGGGAGAACGAATATAAAGTGCCGATACCTCTGGGGGGGATTGCCATTCACAGGCGCATCTGTGAGTCAAAAGCCAGGGACATAGATAAAGCATTACATGATAGCATTAACAGAGCTTTTATGTACCCTGAATCTGTTATGTCATTTGTCAGGCAGCAGGCACAGGAAATGGATGATGAGGTGATTAGAAAACACATTGCACTGTATGTCAATCATTATGCATTGGGAAATGACAATGTTTATGAAAAATCAATACAGAAACTGGCAGAAATAGCTAAAAAGAGAAAGATCATCTCTGAAATACATCCAAAGGTTTTTGTGAACCATTGGTAAATATATTTAAGCTATCAACAGAAAATGGGTATTAATGAGTCCACTCCAAAAAATGAATAATGACAATCATGCCACTAAAACACACTTGTATTGAACGAAGCGGAAATTAAATCTCTACACTCCACAAAAGATAGATTTAGTGCTATTGTGGCGTAAAATTACTTTTTTCAATGAACTCATTAATTGTATTCCCCTGATTATTTATTTATGGAATATGAAAATTTAACAGAAAATTTAACGGAATTGAGAATATTTTATTATATTAGCATTTTAATAAAAATACCAATCTAATTAAATGTTTAAATTTTATGCTTATGAAACGAACAGTACTTTTACTACTTGGTATGATCCTGATTGGGACATTACAGGTAAACGCACAATGGTCAATTGATGCCGTTGAAACGGATTACACCATTGACTTTGAAACGACAGTTTCAGATGTCAATGAAGGAATCTTTGATGGTTCTGGTTTTGCCACTACCCCCGCAACCGGGCAAATGGATGCCGATGCCTGGGCAGTTTTTGGCATGAGCGACGACGACAAAGATTTCGGTGTCGAAAACACAAGCGGAGACCTTGCCCGCGGCGAATCTACCGGTGGCGTATCAACCGGTGGTATTTATGCTTTTGAAGTAGAAACCGATAACCATGCCCTTGGAGTACAACCCGGAGGCAGCGATTTTACGCCCGGATGGATTGGCCTGAAAATTCAGAATAATTCAGGAGAGACCATTAATAGCATTGACCTGTCTTATGATGTATGGGTGTATAATGACGAGGAAAGAAGGCAGTATTTCAATGGAGAAATATCGGATGATGGAACAAACTGGTCGAATTATACTGATCTTGAATTTGAGACTCCATTGGAAGCAGATCCCTCCCCGGCCTGGGAAAAAACCAGCTTATCTGTTGAAGATACACTTGATTTTGAACTGGCAGACGGAGAATTTCTTTATTTCAGATGGTATTCTGATGATGTTGACGGTGCAGGTGGCAGAGATGAAATTGCTATTGATAATATAAATTTGAGCATGTCTTATGTATGTTTGCCGGTCACTGAAATTCCTTATACAGAAAACTTTGACGACAGTTTTCCACCATTATGCTGGACTACCGAAGGGGGAACCAATTGGCAGGGCTCAGCTACTGATGAAGCCGGTGGTACTGCACCTGAGGCAGATTTTAACTCGGCTCCCAACACCACAGGAACACAAAAACTTATCAGTCCGGTGATCAACACATCGGGTTATGCATCATTGGTGTGGGAATTTAAACAATTCCTTGATTATAATACCGGTGGATTTGATATCGGTATAGCAACAACTTCAGATGGCGGTGCAACATGGGATACATTGTTTTCCATGGAACCAATGGGGAATTTTGGACCGGTAGAAGAATCAAGGTTAATTGATAATGATGACATCGGATCAGAAACATTTCAGTTCTGTTTTTTATTTGAAGGAGAATCCAATGGCTTGAATCACTGGTACATTGATGATGTCTTGCTGCGGGAACCATACCATGGTACAGATATACTTTCATACAGCATTGACGAACAAACCGGCCCCGCTGATATTGATGATGTCAATCATACCATTGATGTAGAAGTTCCCTTCGGCACAAACTTAACCAACCTGGTAGCCACATTTGAACTTTCAGAAGGAGCAAGTGCTGAAGTTTCCGGGGTTCCACAAACATCAGGAGTGTCTTCACAAAACTTTACAAATCCAGTTACATACACGATAACAGCCGAAGACGGAGTAACGGAAGAAGACTGGGAGGTAACAGTCACAGAATCTTCAGCACCTCAGGGAAGTGATTGTGCCAATGCTTTTAGTGTTAACCTGCCGGCAAATCTGCCCTACGAAGATTTAAACCAAACCAATTGCGGACTGGGAGATACTTATGATAATACCCAAATGAGCTCTTATGATAATGGTGAAGATGCCATTTATGAAATTACAGTTACCGATGACATCGTTGTGGATATAACACTTGACCCAAATACCACAACTTATACAGGCTTAGGTTTGTTCGAATCCTGCCCGGGAGCAAGTAACCTGATTGAAGATGCTACTTCAACATCAGCAGATCCCAGGGTGCTTGACAGCGTGGTGTTAGCTCCTGGTACATATTATATTATGGTAGATATCTATCCAACAGGGCCTGATTGTATTGCTGATTATGATCTGACCATTGAGATGAATCCTGTATTTGATTATTTGTCAAATACAAATATCACATTAACACCCAACACACAAACAATCAATGTGGATGAGGATGCCAACGGAATACTTGAGGTTGTTTATCCGGCAACAGTTTCTCCGGACATGCCGTCTGACCTGTTTACCGATGCACAAATTGATTTATCCGAGCTACCTGCAGGTACAGTCATTGAATTGCTTGACAGTGGAACGTCGCTGGGGTCTTATACGGTTACAGGTGGGGAAACTGTCTGGGCAAGTGATGCCTTTACGGGAGTATATCGTGTGGAAGCAATTTATACTGAAGGACAGTCGCTGGATTGGGATATTGTTATTTCAAACTTCATTGCAGATACTTATGATATCACTGCCACCATGTATTTGGGAACAGATGACAACCTTGATGCTGAAACCAACATCACCGCCATGGATTCCGATGTGATGGAAATCATTGTTGAACCCCTCATTGTGGATGTAGCCCTGATACAACCGGCAAGTGGTTTTGGTTGTGATTTTACCAATACCGAGCCAATACCTGTTGAATTTGAAAACGTTGGTGAAGCCATCATTTCTGCAGGAGAAACCATTGGGTTCACATTCTCAGACGGCGGCCCTCTTATTACCGAAGATTTTACCCTCGCCACAGACCTTTCACCGGGGGAAACGTTCACAGGTTACACAACAGAAACCGTAAATTATTCTGCAATTGGGACTTATGAATTTGAAGCCTACCTCGATTATGCTGAAGATGTAAACGTATCCAATGATACCATTTATGGTTATCTTGTCCATTTCGATCAGGAAATTGAATTTGTGGATGCTGTGAACGATACCATCTCAATCAACTCTACTGATTATCCTTATACCATACAGACCGATGTGGTTTACACACCGGATTCAACCCTGACACCGGCTTATCTCTGGGGGGATGGTAGTACAACCACTTCTGATCTGACAGTAAGTGCAGACGGTTGGTACACACTTGAGGTAACCACTGAAGGATGTACAGTAGAAGATTCGGTGTATGTTGCTTCTTACAACA
>CAZTNS010000179.1:0-5630 GCA_964615585.1 uncultured Bacteroidales bacterium
TTACGGATGGATAATCCTGCACATTAAAATGCAAGGCATCAGAGGTATCTGTTGTGTTGGTCAGACAAGTGTAATCAGATACCATTACCAATTGAATGCTGTCGCCATCGGCAAGTGAATTGGTCATCATTGTCGCTCCGGTCTCTCCCAAGGCAGTTCCGTTCAACAACCAGTTGTAAGCAGGACTGGAACCACCGGCGGTTACAGACGAGCTTAGGGTTACGTCATCGCCTGCGCAGATATCCGTACCGGCATCCGATGAAATGCTGACATCCGGCGTCATGGTGGGCAACACTTCATACGTAAAGACGTCGCTGAGTACCCTGGAGCATCCGCTGACAGAATCTGTTGCCAAAATTTCAAAATCGGTTGTGCTGTTATACACATCACCGCCGATGGTAATGGCTCCACCGGTACCATACCCGGTTACAGATAATGTGTCCCCTGTACTTACTTCCCTGACAAGGTACTGAATGCCGGGTTGAGAATATAATAAATCAACATAAGCACCCCCTCCATCACACACCGTATCGGTGGCAAGGCCGGCTTCAAGCGTGTGATTTTCATTAAAATACATGGTCTCCTGGCTGCTTAATTTTCTGTTATAATACCGTAAATCATCAATCCCTCCCATAAAGTAATCGTATGCCGGGGGATCTGATGCTCCTGACGGGATGTCATTACCACCATATATCCAGTAACCTGAAAAATCATCCAGGTTAAGGCTGGATACATCATTGACGAGTTCCGTGTTGTCAATTTCCATTTCAGCAAAAGCATCAACCTTCACCACTACATGATGCCAGTTGCCGTCGTTGTAGTTTGCAGCAGATACCAATTCAACAGGGGAACCGGAATTGTTAAGGTAAAAATGGAGTTTACCATCGTCGGCCATGTATAAACATCTGTCAACCGTTCCGCCGGGATTCCATGGGTCATCATTAAATGCAAATAACACCCCGCCATTTCCATCGTTTGAGTTAAACCACATGGCATGGGTGAATGCTTCGGGGTTGTCAAACTGGGTGTAAACATGCGCTTTTGTGGCAGAATCAATAAATTGCCGTGCCTTCCAGAAATTGCCGTCATGATCATCCATAGGATATAAGTCATAAGATGAGAAACCATGTCCGTTTCCTGATGCATCATTATCATCATCATCCAGCGGAAAATGATATATAAGCCCCTCGTTCGTTACCGGAATGGTATCACCAATATCCACTGCCAGGGGGTGAATTTCAACGTTGATCTCGTTGGATGAGAGATGGCAGGAAATGTTTATCACGTCGGCATGATAAATACCCGATTCCGTAGCACTGTAATTAACAGATGTGGCACCCGGTATGGGCTCGCCATTTTTGTACCACTGTATATCATAGGATGTACCTTCTGTCACTGCCATATCCACAGTGCTACCGCCACACATCACTGTATCGGTGAGTGCTTCAATGGCAGCCGTATCCGGTGCCGGGCTAAAAGCTACATTCAGGTGATCGGATTCAACGGTGCAGCCGTTTTCGGTAATTTCAGCGTAGTATTCCCCTGTGGTTTCAGCTACATAGCTCATGTTGGTTGCTCCCGAAATTGCTACGCCGTCTTTGTACCACTGGTAATCACTATAGCCCCATGTTGCCTGCATATTGAGGCCTCCGTCACTATCGCAAAGGGCGGTATCTCCCCAATACTGCAAGGTATCATCAGGGCATTCTTCAGGAAAATTAACTTTAAAGCCAAACTCGCCACTAAGATCCTCTTCGCCGTCAATCACCAGAAAATATTCTACACCTGCAACCACATGAAATTGTGATTCTACAAGCGTATCCGTTGTGTTCCAAATTGAAAGCGAAGTCAGGCAATTGGCATTTTCATTACACAACGGCTGAACCATCAATTTCATATTTCCAAAATGTTTTTCGGTAAAATACAGCTCAGCAATACCATCGTAAGGTGATGTCATCGAATATATCATTTCATTGCCTGTCATGTTATAGCCACAACCATATTCGTTGATCAAAGAATCACCGTTAACAGCGGTGTTGTCATAATACCATACGCCATCTGAAATGGCAGTTGCAGATGAACAATCAAGGTATCCGGTGTCGGGTATCTGAACACTGGTTATTATCTGGTCATCTTCCACGGTTTCTACCATCACATCATTGTAATCCGGCACCCCGATGATATTGTAATATCCGGCTTCCGGAAGCACAGGCATGGTATGTGTTGATTCAACAAGCACATCTTCGACTGGGGTAAGCATGGGTATTGAGGTTGTTCCCAGCAAAAGGTCACCACCGTCTAAGGTGTCATTATCAGAGAGGTAGTATGCCATGTCACAGGCAGAACCATCAGCATTGCCGATGTTTTTTATGCGTGATTTAAACATCACCCCTGTTTGATTTGATTCAATCACATCAGGCGTAACTTGTATGAAAGTGGAATTATAATCCGGGTCATTGGTGGGGCAAATAACATTGAGGTCACAAGTGATATCCTGAGCTGTTGCACCATCCAAAACCAGGTAGTAGGTATCCGGATCAGAATCATCATAAATCAACCCGTTTGTCCCGTATGACAATACTGAATCCTGATGCTGATGCGATAACAAAATAACAGACACATCGCTGGTCTGGTTTTCAATTTCAATGGTAATACGGCCGGGAAGTGTTGTTGTAAACTCAAAGACACGTTCTTTCCCTGTGGCGGTAACGTAAGCATCTCCATATACGTTAACGTATGAAGTGCCTGTTGAAAGATCAATGTTGGTTGTGGATCCACAGGCCAGGCTTGTCATCCCTGAAAAGTCAAGGCCGGTAAAATTAGCCGTCGGCTCCATGCCGATAATTGCAGCATTGGAATTGGAATAATTATGACCTGCAGGATTGAGGTTTCCCATGGTATAATAACCATCTGCGGTGCCTCCCCAGCCCCAGTTAAAATGAAAATTACCAGAATCATTGTAACCATCCAACACAAACGCATGGCCACCAGAGCCAGACCCCTTATAAACCATAACCCTTCCATTATCACATTCTTTGCGCATCAGGTCTTCCCAATCGGCCGGATCAAAATTATAGCGACTTACATAATCCATGTTTGTGGTGTAATCAAAATGATCCATCAATGCATCATGTACTTTGTAGGTATATGATCCGGAACCATCTGGTCCATAATTCATCTGTACCGAAACCCCGCAATGGTACATCAACTCTGCCACTTCGGCATTGCCACTTCCATTGGGCATGGATGCCCAGTCATAGAAAGCAGATGCGTAATCAGCACATAATTCACCATAATCTGAATGGGTATAACATTCGTTTCCCACTCCGCTTGCGGGATGGGCATGATATTTCATTGCCTGGGCCTGGGCGGTTGCCACACAACCTGTATAAACACGTCCGCACGGGCCATCACTGTCTGCCGGGCACATACCGTTGTATCCGCATCCCTGATTCCATGTGGTTAATAACAAAGGTGAAACACCACGGGTTTGACCTGAGGCCCTCTCTCTTACAGAAATTTTTTCCCAGTTTGATATTGTTCGTTCACCGGGTTCAATATCATGATCCCGTACCCGGGCAATTTGTTGCGCCAGGTCATCCATCCATTGGATGAAAGCAGGTGGAAGATCATCAGGATTCTCGGGCAATCCGGAGGTGTTTGAATACGCCAAGACCGGTTCAAACGACCGTTCCGCTGAAATAATCACAAAATGGTTGTCACCACTGAAGGTATAATACAAAGGAACTTCCCCTGAACTACGTGTTGCAGCATTCTCGGTTTGGAAATCCACTGATTCTCCGTATTGATAATACAATACATTTTCCGCATAATTTTCAGCTTCCTCAATACTAACGGTCTGGGCATTAAGCATCCCAAAGGAAAGCACAAACAGGCCAATCAGGGTACAAAATATTTTCATAATAACAGGTTTTAGGTTAAGCTTAAATCCTCGTATTGTGATTTGCGGATTTTAGGAATAATACTGATTGCATGACGCAACCCCGGATTAAATGGTTGCCATGACTCTGTGAACTTATATCGGATTGCAAGGATAAATTATTCATTATCAGTCACCAATTTTAGTTTCACAACTTTGAAAAAAATCAAGAAAATATGTACTTTAGTCCCAAAATATTCATGGTATGAACTGGTATTTGTTTTGGATTGTCATTTATGTGGTGGTGATTTTGTATTTCACTGTCAAACATGTGCGTCATAAAGACATTGACGGTTATCTTATTAACAACCGGAAAACAAATACCCTGCCCCTTGTTTTTACCACCCTGGCCACTTTTGTAGGAGGTGGTGTGTGCATGGGATTGATTGCCATGGGATATACTTCCGGGCTTGCCGCTGTAGCCATTGGGGTAGCTTATGTGATTGGGTTTTTTATATTGTATTTTTTTGCCGGAAAAATTCGTGATTACGGTGCTGAACACAACATTTATTCCTTTGCCGAATTTTTGAACAGGCGCTACCTTAAAAAACACAGGTCTTCCAGCTTTCCAAAAGCCTTTAGCGGGATGATCAGCGGCATCAACATTTTGATCTTCTTTTTTCTGACTGCAGCACAGTTTGTGGGCATGGCTAGTTTGCTCCATCATGCGTTCAGTGTTGGTTATCCTTTGGCCGCAAGCATTTCTTTTGTGCTGGTGATTGGATACACAGCGCTGGCAGGCTTATCCGGGGTGATCGTTACAGACAGCATACAGTTTATTGTGATTGTTTTTATGATCGCTGCCATTTTTATTCCAGGAATTCTGGCTGACACAGATAACTTGACCAGCTTGAAAAGCTTGGATACCAGCATGTTAAATGGAACAGCCGAAGGCCTTTTATTTTTAGTGGCCCTTCCTTTTTTACTTGCCCCTTCTGTTCTGACACGCATGGATATATGGCAACGTACCCTGGCAGCAAAATCAGCAAAAACAGCAAAACGTACCGCATGGATATGCGGCTTGTCAATGTTGCCGTTTTACATCATCTTCCCACTGGTAGGGATGGCATTACGCGTTGATTTTGGTGCAGGAATAGACCCCAATCACGCAACTTTTGAATTTCTGGCAAAACATACCGTGCCTGTGCTGCTCGGGTTTTCAGTGATCGGCTTACTGGCAGCCCTGATGTCCTCAGCAGATTCATTTCTCAATATTGTGGCCATGACGGCTGTACGTGATTTTGTTAGCTGGAAAAAAGACGGTATTTCAAAAGCAAATAGTTTCAGGTATATGCGTATAGCGGTATTTCTGTTTGGGGCAATGGCTTTGGCAATGGCTCTGTTTTTTGCCGATATTGTCAACCTTTTTGTGGCAGGGATTACCATGAATATATTGTTTACGCCCATCACCATCCTGGCATTGATAAAAAAAGACGTGTATAAATACAAATTTGCCGCTTTTTCATCCATTTTAACAGGGGTTGTTGTCATCCTGATCCTGTTTGTTTACGGTTTTGCAACGCACAACGACAGCGTCCTGAAAATGGCATTTATTCCTGCTACCATTGTCGCTACCATCGCATTGTTTGTCGGATTGTGGCGGCAAAAAGTACAATAAATGCACACAATACCCAAATCCTGTAACGATTCCTGCGGCCTGACGGAGGCCGGTATCCTGCCCTGCTGTATG
>CAZTNS010000180.1:0-5622 GCA_964615585.1 uncultured Bacteroidales bacterium
TGATTTATTTGTAGAAAGTTTATTTACAGATGTTTGCAACCTGCGAAACTTTAGTTATTAAAGATAAAATCATTAGTAATTTTCATCCCTGTCATTATCCTTGAAGGATATACCTTCCTTCAGAATCACACCCTGGCTTTTCTTTCCATCAATTAAAATCAGAACGGGTTTATCAAATTCAATGTGTTTGATATATTCATCTTCGTATGCTGCTTTCTGTTTGTCCAGATATTCAACATCGTAATATCCTTCATCAATATTGGTATTAACAGTAAAGTAGCCTATCTGAAACGAAGTCAGATTTTGGAAGAAATGGGTTCCCTGTGAAGGATCAATACGATAATTTTTCAAGCCTGCCTCAACCATGACACGGGCTGCTGATATTTGTGCCCAACGCACAGGGATACCAAGCCACGGATCTGCACTCCCCCACCTGCCGGGGCCAATAAGTATATATTTTTCATTTTTAGCGCTGATTTTATCATTGAGTTCTCCGATCACATTTGCAAGTTTGGGATTATTTGAAGGATCAAATGTGTCAGGTTTAACATATATCAGGTGCTTAATATCATCATAGATGCCATTACCCAGGGCGGAATCACTGATAAGGACAGCGTCTTTTTTTTCTACTTTCTTCAGGTCAAGATTAATGGTTTCCTGATTATCAACAATGGGTCTGATCTGTAACAAATTGAATACATTCTCAATTGGTTCATCCGGCACATTCAGACATACAGCAAATTCTATTTCCACAGGGTTATTCATTTCCCTTTGCCCTATCTTTATCACATCTGAAATAATCTCAGCAAGAGGTATGTAATTATGCTTCAATATGTTTGCAAATGAAACAATGGGCTTTCCCTTGCCTGAACCGGAAATTCCATCTCGCAATACATTATCATTATAATCAAAAGTGGACATTAAATGTTTTATTTGTTTATCGTCCATGGCATTTCTGATGTCATCTTCAATGAGGTTCATTCCGTCATCTGTGTTGATGGTAAAACTATCTTTGTTCATGTCAAGGGCCAGATATTTTTTTTGAGTTTCCTTCAGTGCCATACCAGTACTGCTCAACTGTAATATTTTTTTTGGATGTTTGGGCGAAAATCGCAGGCACAAACCCCCGTCCACAACGTACTGGCCAAGTCCAAATGCAAGGTTAACAATGCCGTCTTCGCTTTTTTCCTGGTCAATGGGATAAAAATTAATGGATCTGGCTACTCCTGATATGCTGGGATAGAATTTATTTCCATGGCGTTTTCCGCATAATTCCTGTAAAACGATGGCCATTTTTTCTTCGTCTATCACATTTTTTGTGACATTCATATAGGCTTTGCTATCCTGATAATATACGGAAGCATACACAGATTTAACAGCCACTGTTAACATGTCAAGACTGATGTCAATTTTATCATCTGACGGGATCATATACGTATTATAGATGCCGGCAAAGGGCTGGTAATGTGAGTCTTCTAACAAACTGGATGAGCGAACAGCAATGGGATTCTGAACCACCTCAACAAATTTTCTAAGGTCTTCAACAAGTTTTTCAGGCAATTTTGCTTCAACAAATTTATCCAGAATTTTTCTGTCCACTGTTTCTTCCAGAGCGAATTTCAAGAGGTTATTGCTATCTATGAATTCATCAAAAATCTCTGTTGTTATCACCAGTGTACGCGGAATTGTAACCAACACATTTTTGTACCGGTCTGTTAATTCGTTACGGCTGATAAGGTTGTCAATAAAGGCAAGTCCACGGGCTTTCCCCCCAAGTGATCCATCTCCAATCCGGGTAAACATCAGATATTCATCATAATTTTCACGGTAAAATTTGGCAATAATCCCCCTGCCTTTATTATAGCGGTACCAGGCAATGGCATCATAAATGTATTTTTTGATTTCCATTGGTCCTGAAAAATCTTCTACTGTGGCGGAATGTAAAACATCTGCTATGGGAAAAAGCGCCCTTGCTTTTAGCCAACGTGAAAACTGATTCAGCCCGGCATAATCCATGATGGTATTATCAGGAATGTCAAAAATACACTCCTGCAAATCTTTCAGACTTGATACCCTGGCCACCTCTTTTAAGGTATCAGGATCATAGAAGATAAAATCACCAAAAGCAAAATATTTGGTCACAAAATCTTTTAGTTCATGCAAAAGGCTTTTGGAATATTTATGCATAAAATTGGCTCCCAGTTCTTTTGTTTTTTCCAGATTGTCATAATTACTGGATTGTAAAAGCATGGGTGTTAATTTATTCTCTGTTTTGATCTTTTCAGCGAGACGAAAACCTGCTTCAGGATCAAGCTTCCCATTTCTTGGATAGCGAATGTCTGAAATAACCCCCAGTAAATTACTTTTGTATTTTTCATACAGGAATACCGCTTCTTCATAACTTGTGGCCAGTAAAATTTTTGGCCTGCCCCGCATACGAAGCATTTTTTGATGTTCATTCAGGCCTTCGCGGGTAAATTGCTTCGCCTGCTGAATCAAAATTTTGTATAAAGTAGGAAGATATGATGAATAATACCTGACAGAATCCTCCACCAGGATAACCGTTTGAACACCTACGTGATTTACATCATATTCGACATTGCGCTTGTCTTCCAGCAATTTGATAATGGCCAGTAAAATTGCCACATCACCAAGCCATGAAAACACATAATCAATGACGTTTTTGTCAATGGTTTCAAGTTTGTCGGATATTTCCCTTGAAAATGGTGAGAGCACAACGATGGGAATGGTAGGATATGAATCTTTGATAAAATAAGATAAATCAAAGGGATCCATATCCTCTACGCTTAACATATTGATTACAAGATTGATTTTCTCTTGTTTTAAAGTGACAATGGCTTCTTCTGCTGTTGAAACCTGTATGATCTCGGGAGGATACCGCAGGTTAAGGGATACATATTCGTTAAACAACTGCTCATCTATCCGGCCATCTTCTTCCAGGATAAATGCATCATAGCGGCTGCACACAAGCAACACTTTATAAATTCGCTTGCTCATGAGTTTGTTGAAAGCGGTTTCCGTGAAATGGAATTTTCTGAAATGCTGATATAAATAATTGTTCATGATGTCAATTCATACTTGATTCACTACAAAAATACAACAGTGATCAACATGAACAAATGTTTTATGGCAAAGTATGTATTGAATGTTTGTGCGGGAAATGTTCAGATCGAAACTGCATTATGCATCTGTGATTAGTTATCAAATTCCGGTGTCACATCCATATTATCAAAGACAAACGCATACATATCAGCATACTCATCAATGATTTTTTCGGTGGGTTTCCCTGAGCCGTGCCCTGATTTTGTCTCAATACGTATCATAACCGGATTTTCGCCCTGATATTTTTCCTGCAGTGTAGCGATGTATTTAAATGAATGTGCAGGCACCACGCGGTCATCGTGATCTGCGGTTTTTACCAATACAGCCGGGTATTCTTTATCCGCTTTAATGTTATGCAGTGGTGAATATGCATACAGGTATTCAAATATCTCCTTGCTGTCTGAACTGGTACCGTAATCGCTTGCCCAGAATTTGCCGATGGTAAACAGGTGATACCTCAACATATCCATTACACCTACAGATGGCACGGCTACCTGAAAGAGATCCGGCCGCTGATTGATGACAGCCCCTACAAGTAAACCTCCGTTGGATCCACCCATGACAGCCAGTTTATCCGAATTGGTATAATCTTTATCAATAAGGTATTCTGCAGCAGCAATGAAATCATCAAACACATTTTGTTTGTTCATTTTTGTGCCTGCCTTATGCCATTCTTCACCATATTCTCCTCCACCACGAAGGTTAGCAATAGCATACACACCACCTTGCTCAAGCCACAGAAGGCGCGATATGGAAAATGATGGTGTCAAACTGATGTTAAAACCTCCATATCCGTATAATATGGTTGGATTATCACCATTGAGTTCAATGTCCTTTTTGTGGACAATGAACATAGGAATCTCAGTACCGTCCTTGCTTTTGTAAAACACTTGCTTTGTTTCGTATTTACCTGAATCAAAATCAATTTTAGACTTCTGATAAAGTTCTGATGTGTTGGTTTTTATGTTGTATTTATAAACCGTGGAAGGGGTGGTAAACGATGTGACGGTATAAAACGTCACCGTATCATCGTTTTCTCCGCCAAAGCCATGGACAGTACCCAAAACTGGAACATCAACGTCATGCAGGTATTTACCAGCTTTATCAAAAACCTTAACAACAGAATGGGCATCTTTCATATACCTTGTAATGAGTTTGTTGCCAATGTATTTTACCGAACGCAACACAAAATCTTTTTCTTCAATCACCGTTTCCCAGTTTTCACGGGATGGATTTTCAGGATCAATAGCAATCAGCTTGTATTTTGGTGCATTGTTGTTTGTCATGACGTATAATTTACCATCAATGTGGTCAACCACCCAGTAATCATCTTCGAAATCCGTTACAATTTTTTGTATTTCAGAGTGTTCTTTTTCCAGGTTTTTGAGGTACAATCCATTCCCGGATGTTGATTCGGTAACAGAAATGATCAGGTATTCATTGTCATCGGTTGTGCCCACGCTAAAACCCCAATCCGGATGTTCAGGGTCTTCATATATCAACTTGTCCTCTGACTGGTCATCTCCTAATGCATGGTAATAAACTTTATTGTTTTTGTTTTCGGCTGATAATTCCTTTCCTTTTTTTGGCTCCGGGTAACGGCTGTAAAATAAACCGTTTTTAAACCAGGTCACACCGGAAAACTTTATCCATTCGAGTTTTTCATCCAGTTCTTTACCCGATTCAATCTCTTTTACGTAATATTCTTTCCAGTCGCTTCCGCTTCTTGATATTCCGTATGCCAGGTATTTTCCATCATCCGAAACCGAGGTGCCTGCCAATGCCACGGTTCCATCATCGGATAATTTATTTGGATCAAGCAATACTTGTTCCTTGTCTTCAATGTCTGATTTATAATACAGCACTGATTGGTTTTGCAGCCCGTCATTTTTATACAGAAAATAATACCCTGCTTTGTGATAAGGCGCGGAAATTTTTGGATAATCCCATATTGATTTTAGCCGCTGCCGGATATCATCACGAAAATCAATGTTTTCAAGGTATGAAAATGTGACTTCATTTTGTTTTTTAACCCAAGCTTCTGTTTCAGGTGATGTGTCATTTTCAAGCCAGCGGTATGGATCCGGGACTTCTGTGCCAAAATATTCATCCACAACATCTGTCTTTTTAGTTTCAGGATAATTCCATTCCTTTTTTTCTTTTTTGTCATTGCTGCAGGAAGAAAAGAATAATAAAAGCATCAAAATGATTGTAATTTGTTTCATATGTTTATAATTTATTTTCAACGGTCATAACCTGTCCCGATGACCTGTCGGGATGGAACCTCCATTTATGTCACAGCCGCTGTTCACTCGCATTCCAGCGATTAATCATCGGTGTGTGTCAGGATTTCGGTCATGGAAGTTTCATAATAACAATTATTGTTTGTTCAAAAATAACCAATTGAATGATTAATCTCTACATGATTAACATTCTTTTAATAATATTTTTTCTGAAAAGGAAAAAGGTAACTACTCAGTGCTAAAATTAAAAAACAGA
>CAZTNS010000181.1:0-5497 GCA_964615585.1 uncultured Bacteroidales bacterium
TTATTTTTCAGGAACAGATAAAATGAAACCACTGCTATGGACGTTTTCGATTTTTATATCCGGATCTTTCTGAAGGTATTTACGAAGTTTCGTAATATAGACATCCATGCTTCTGGCGTTAAAATAATTGTCATCTCCCCAAATTGTACGCAAGGCATAATTTCTGTCAAGAATGTTGTTTCGGTGCATATATAGCAAGATTAATAGTTCTCCTTCACGGGGACTTAATTTCTGAATCTCATCTTCAAACTTCAGTTGCCGCAATGAAGGGTTGTATTCCAGTTTTCCAATTCGTATGGGCTCTTTTTGCTGGTATCGTTCCGGATTGTCCACGCGTTTTAATATTGCTTTGATCTTCACCAACAACACGTCAGAATCGAAGGGTTTTGTTACATAGTCATCGGCGCCAACTTCGAATCCTTTCAGTACATCTTCTTTGAGAGATTTTGCAGTTAAAAAAATCAATGGGATGCCGGGACTGTGTTCACGAATTTCTTTTGCAATGGTGAACCCATCAACATTGGGAAGCATAATGTCAAGAACACATAAATCAAAATTGCCTTTTTTAAAGGCAAGAACAGCATCTTTACCGTCTTCAATATGTGTGACATTGAAATCATGCATTTCAAGGTATGATTTTAAAACCACACCGAAATTGATGTCATCTTCAACTAAAAAAATGGATTTTTTCATAAGCTTTATTTTTTTGTAAGTTTAATAATAAAAGTACTTCCTTTGCCGGGCGTTGATTTTACATCAATTAAGCCTTTGTGCGCATTGATTATTTCATTTACATAATGCAGCCCCAGTCCAAAACCTTTTACGTTGTGAATGTTGCCGCCGTTTGCCCGGTAAAACTTGTCAAATATTTTTGATATGGTAGCATTATCCATGCCTATTCCATTATCTTTAACAACAATGTACAAAAATTTGTTTTTATTGTAGGTTTGAACGGTGATTATTGGTTGTTTATTACCTGAATATTTCAAAGCGTTGTCAAGAAGGTTGTTAATCACGTTGACCATGTGTTCTTTATCAACCAGATAATGGTGTTTATCTGCATTGAGTTGCAGGTCAGTTACAACGTTTTTTTGTTCTATAGGGAGCTTCATATTGTCAACAGCTTCTTTTATGATCTCATGAAGGTCATGTTTTTGAAGGTCGATTTTTATATTATCCTTTTCAAGAGCGGATACCTGAAGTATTTTTTCCACTTGTGAATTCAGTTTGTGGGTTTCCTGCGAGATAATGTCTGTAAATTTATTTCTTATGTTGTTGTTTTGAGAAACTTTTGGGTTAATTAGTGAGTCTGCTGCTAACCTTATGGTTGCAATTGGGGTTTTAAATTCATGTGTCATGTTGCTGATAAAGTTATTTTTGATCTCACTTAATTTTTTTTGTCGAAGAATAACATAAGTGGAAATGAAAAAGGTGACCAGGATCATCAGTACAAAAATAACCGATAAAGTGATCTGCATGGAGATGCTGGCCAGAAGAAATTTACTTTGTTCAGGAAAACTTACGGCGAGGTATTCTTGCTTGCTGAATATGGCATTGGGAAGCAATCTGATTTTATAGGCATTCGAAAGGTCTGCTTCTGTGAAATCATCAGATTTTAAGTGGGGGTGTATGTTGTTGTCCAACACCAAAGCATATCTGAATGGACCGGTAATTCCTTGGTTTTTAAACTCTTCAGAAAGTGTGTTTTGCAGTGCCTTGTTTGTGTATCTCTTTGACAAAGGGAGGTTCCCGATGTTAATTTCTGTTTCTATCTCTTTCAGCATCTCATACAAATTGCTTCTGTTTTTACTCAGCATATCGGTAAAATAATTTTCCATGTGAAGTAATTTGTTTTGCTGATTGATGATGTAATCTTCAGGTTTTAATTCGTTATTTAACATGTAATCTGGTTTGACCTTGCTGTCAAACTCAATGTTAATGCTTGTCCCATCGGAATACGTGAATGAAAACATCATTGGATCCACAGGTTTAATGCTGTCTTTTGATTCTTTATTCAGTATATCATAGGCACACATGATTGATTGTCTGTTGGTGAGTCTGTTTGTGGCTTTTAACAATGCAGCATAAATGTGTTGATCATATATCCCCTTTTTTTCATCATATGATACACGTATAAAAAAATACTGAAGCCCGATTAAGCCAACAATAACTATGGCCATAAAATAAATCAGTATGGTGAAAATAACTTTTTTCATTTCAGTGTTTTATGTTCCAATGAACATCAACAAATTAATTGCCAATAAATATATCAAAAATACATAATATATTTTGAAAAAGAAAGCTAATTGTTCATTAAAAGTATTTTACTGAAGCTTCGCTGGCTATAACCATCATCTTAGGCATAACATTAAACTATTATTAATTCACATAAAGATAAATTTGACGTTCTTTTCCGTCTCCGCTTTGCAACGCCGGACAAGTTTACCGACAAAAGAACCAAAAGTTCGTGCCGGAATAATTTTTGCGACCCACGTTCGCCTGTCGGCGGGTTCCGTGTTTCGTGTTTAACCGCCTACCGGCGGTTTTGGGTGCATCTCGGCTTCGCTCGATACATCGCCCGCAAAAACCATTCATGGCACTAAAAAAAGTCCATCAGACTTGGGGTTCACCATGGGACGAAATTTTCACTGTGACTTTGCCGGTATTCATCTCATCCCTGAAGCCAAGGGGTGCGTACTCACCGCATTTCGACAGGCTCAATACACCGCATTAGCCATTTTTTTCGTGGTGGGTCAAAGCATGTCAGGGGCAGGGAAAAGTGGAATCCCGGCTGAACAGATCTCGGGATTCCGGCAGGAAATGCTTTGGGGAACCCACAGAAAAAATGGGTTTGGCGGTGGGTTTCTTTGCTTCTTTCTTTTGCGATAGAAATAAGAAAGAAGGACAGCAAATGTCATCTAAAATGCTTTTGGTGTAACAAATGTGGAAAACATAAACATCTGTATTATACCGATTATGTTCAATGTTAATGCTAAACCGTCATCAATCCATATTTACCGGGATTTATGGCATGTTGAGTTAATGCCGAGCGACTATCAACGTCATTATATTGGTTTGCAAAATGTTACAATGTTGATAGCGTGTTGGTAAAATTTGCATAAAAGGTATCTGAGGAAGCGTGGGGGATGCTTCAATATTTGGACTGTAGTTTAGAAACAGTAAATGAACCAGAGTTATGCAGAAGATGATAACCATGTAATGAAATCATTACCAAAGTAGTTTGGAAAATATTCACTGCGTTTGCATCCTGAAAAGACAAGGATATTAAACCTGAACCAATCGGATAAGGGCAATAGGAATTTCGATTTTCTTGTTTCACACATTATATGGGTAGAAGCAGGAATGGGAAGCTTATCCTTAAACGTAAAGCGAGCAAAAAGAAACTTAGCAATTCCATCAATGAGCCCGGTCTAAAAAGGCATTGTTTTGCCACGAAGACACGAAGACACAAAGTAACACAAATCTTAAGCTGATGTATTACAGGACTTTGTGAATCTTGGTGTCTTAGTGCCTTTGTGGCATTTCTCATTTTTTTTGCTTTTTAGACGGGGCTCATCAATAAAATGGGAGATTGGATTATACGAAACAGGCATAATAAACTCGAAGAAATCACACACGAGATAAATGCCAAATTTTGTGAACATTACAATTACTATGGGATAACATTTAACTCCCAAAGTTTAGCCAACTTCTACCATGAGGTGAAGGCATTGTTGTATAAATGGCTGAACGGCGAAGTGGAAAACCAAAATGGCATTGGGCACGTTTTACTGATTTGGTAAACAAGTGGTTATCATTGCTTAAACCCAAGATATTCCACACTTGTTTTTTAGCGAAACCAAATTGAGAGGAACCGTATGCGGGAAATCCGCTCGTATGGATCTGTGGGGGAGAGGGGAGGTAATGAACCGCCCTACCTGCACACTTAATCCGCATGTGGTGATACCGACTTGTACAATTAAGGTAAGAAAAAAATTTTATTCTTCAGAATACACTTCAAACTCAAATTCAGCTTCAATGTCTTTATACAATTTTATGTTGGCTTTGTATTTGCCAATTTCTTTGACACTGTCTTGGAGTTTGATGTTTTTTCGGTCAATGTTAATGCCTTCTTTCTCCAGGGTTTCAGCAAGAATGATATCATTCACACTGCCAAATATTTTTCCGGATTTGCTTGTTTTTGCCCCAATTCTAAGTTTTGTATTAGAAATTTTATCTGCCTGAGCTTGAGCTTCATCACGTAGCTTTTCGATTTTATGTGCGCGTTGGCGCATATTTTCTTCATGCATTTTACGTGCTGAACTGGTTGCAATAACAGCCATCCCTTTTGGGATAAGGTAATGGCGTGCATATCCGTCTTTTACACTAACAATATCGTCTTTATCGCCCAGATTGGGTATGTCTTTTTTCAAAATAATATCCATGATTCTGTCTCCTTTTATTTCATCAAATCAGTTACATAAGGAAGCAAAGCAAGATGCCGTGCCCTTTTAATAGCTTTAGCCACCTTCCGCTGATATTTCAAGGAAGTTCCTGTGATACGTCTGGGCAATATTTTTCCTTGTTCATTAAGAAATTTTTTTAAAAATTCCGGGTCCTTATAATCAATATACTTGATACGATTCTTTTTAAACCGGCAATATTTTTTCTTTTTTATATCAACTGACGGGGGAGTAAGATATCTGATTTCCTGTTCTTGTGCCATAGTTTATGCCTCCTTTTTTTCCTGTTTTTTTTCTTCAGCTTTCATTCTTCTTTTCTTCTCGCTATACTGGATAGCAAATTTATCCATTGTCATTGTCAAAAAACGGATTATCCGTTCATCACGGATAAACTCTGTTTCCAGTTTTTTGATGTTTTGGCCTTCCATTCTGAATTCTATAAGGTGATAGAATCCGGTGGATTTGTGCTGAATGTTGTAAGCCAATTTTTTTAATCCCCATGGCTCTTCATGGACAATTTCACCGTCCATGTGTTCAATGAGCCCTCTGAATTTGTCAACCGTTTCCTTCATCTGTTGTTCAGACAAAACGGGAGTAGCAATGAAAACGGTTTCATACTGATTAATCATATTTTACTCATTTTAGTTAATAAATCGATCGGCAAAAATACATAACAAAAATAAAACATACAATTTTTATCTTAATAAATTTCTGAAAAATCGAATATAAAACGATAAAACCTGTCCCCTTTACATATAAGTCCCTTCCATTCACCTGTAGCACTGGCAGGGTAAGGTCTTCTTTTTTTTGTAAATAATATCAATGAGTCCAGTCTTACATGTAACTTTTCCAGTTACTTTTTGTTTAGCGTGATTATTTTTACTGGGGACTAAAAAGTCAAAAAAATGAGAAATGCCACACGCTTGTACCCGACGCATGACGGTAAAGGCACTAAGACACAAAGACCCACAAAGATACAAATTGCTATGACTTACACCTTGTGATGCTTTGAGTCTTCGTGTCTTAGTGGCAAG
>CAZTNS010000182.1:0-5417 GCA_964615585.1 uncultured Bacteroidales bacterium
TTATATATCATATAACTCTTACTAAAATAAGGTGTTAGGGGTTAGGTTTTAGGTTCATGAAAAAACTAAAACCTAACCCCTAACACCTAACCCCTAACCCCTTATTTTTCCAGGAGCGAGTACCGATTTCCATGTTGCAAACAAATGCAGGAAAAAGGTATCATCACTGACGATAAACAACAACATCATCAAGCAGGAACATGGTGGTTTCTGTATCTGTACCTGTATATTTGAAAGCAAAATACACTATTTCATCCGTATAATCGCTGAGGTCTGTTTCACTGGCTTGTGTCCAATCACTGGCATAACCACCGGCAGGTCCAGCAGATATCTCATTGGAGATTTCTGTCCATGTGGAGTTATTTGGTAAGTTTCCGTCATAGTCGGTGGATATCAACACCTGTAGTGTTCCACCTTTATCATAGGCTGCACGGGTAACAAAATCCATGGCATGGTCTCCGCCATCAAGGGTTACTGCAGGCGAAATCAACCAGCTTTCAACATTGCTTTCACTGGCATTACGGCCGTCTATTACAGCAGACACTGTCCTGTTGGTGTTTTTCCCTTTCCAGTTCAATGTGCCGGCTGTAGATGTATTAAACCATCCATGAAGGCTGATGAATTCTCCATCAACAAGGTCATTGAAATTTTCAGCAAATACAGTATCATACACACCGCATCGTAAGCCTTCCATGTTTAATTCATGAAATGACCGGATATACAGTTGCCAGTCATCTCTGAACTGGCCTACTATAGCAATCATAGAACCTTTTCCTTCAGGGATGCGATACGATGCAAAATCAGCATAACCTGATGTTCTGACCATTAGCTCCTGTCCGTCGCAATCTTCAATGGTACGGTTTTTAGTGATCAGATTTTCAGCATCAGCAAATGTTTTTCCAAGGTCTTCTTCTACAAATTGAACATTAGTAAGCTTAACAAGCTGTCCCTGGTAATTACCTGTTTGTATTTGTCCGATTTCCACTTGTTGAGCTGTGATATCCTGTCCGGGAGCCAATTTCACCATATTTTTATCCACATCAACAGAGTCCAGTTGAAGCATGTTTTCATAGTCTCCCAGTATCAGGTTATTCAGATAAAGACGTATGGAATCGCCCTCGTATATGCCTCCTGATGACATCAGATGAAGGTTGATTGCCCCTGTGGTATCCTGCACATACGCTGATTTATAAATGTTCCCTTTTTTGTCATCCATGGTGCAAATACAATACACAGAATAATCTTCTGTAAATTTATATCCTTCAGGATACATCCCTGATTGCACACTGTCAGCGTACATTTGACGCAGGTCATCAATGGTTAACACATTCCCGGTAGGGATATCCTGGATTTCAGGTTCGTCAAAGTCATCATGAATGCAACTGCTGATCATAAAAACAATGGCTACCAAGCTCAGAAATCCGATTTTATATGCTGTATTTTTCACAATAATAAGTTTTAATTTTCAATCAAATAAATTATTTAGTTTCGCCGCATCTCAGACTATCAAGATTCACTTCATCGGTAGAGCGTATTAGCAATTGCCAAACCACATCACCTCCGGAATACTGAAATTTGGTAATTATACCGGTAATATCACCTTTTCCTTCAGGTATTGAGTCCCTTGCAAAATCTGCGTAATCACTGGTTCTTACGATAATATTCTGACCATCACAATTTTCAAGGTTGCGGTTTTGAGCAGAAGACCCGTCAGGATTTGCATAAGTTTTATTCAAATCATCTTCAATAAACTGTACATCTGTTACTTTTACCAGTTCACAGTTATATTCGCCTGATATTATGTCAGGGATAGTGGTAACAGCCGGCTCAACATCCTGGTTTTCTTTCTGTACAATAATCCGGGTCTCGATATCAAGAATATCATCAAACACCAGTTCCATTTTGCCATTGTAATCCACAATTTCTGCTCCGTTGAGATTTATCCTTACATAATCCCCTGTATGAACAGCACCCGGACTGCTTAATCTGTACAGATTGATTCCACCTGTACTGTCTTGCACGTAAGCCTCTTTATAGATATTCCCTTTTGAATCATCCATGGTAACCGTGGCATATAACATATAATCATCTGTAAACTGATAATTTTCACCACTGTCCTGATGAATTTGATAAACATTTTCAACAGTCAGTTTCATGTTATCTGGTACAGTATTCACCGGCGGATGATCAAAATCATCAACACAGGCGACAACACCAAAGATTACCAAAGTAAGCAGGCTTATAAATGAAAGATTTTTATTCATTGCTTGAAATTTTATCATTAGAAACTAAAGTACAGGTTAAGAAAATAGGTCCGACCATACATGTAAAAATATTTTGGCGGGAATTTATCAATATCTGCAATATCGTAACGGTATTGTTCAAAACCGCCGATGATAAAATCGGTTGTGTTCAGAACATTGTTTACACTCAGGGTAAATCCGGCGTAATAATCACCCCATTTAAAGGATTTCCCACCAAAGAAATTCATGGTATAATTCCCTTCCAACATAGTTTGGTCAAGCATTTCATCCCATTGGGGGTCATCAACGACAAAGTTTTCCATGGCTTCTGCAGTTCGCCTGTCAGGGCTGAAGTCCAGGAAAATCCTGTCAAAATAATTGACATTAACGCCTGCAAACCAGTAATTTGGTGAATCGTATTTTACACCAAAGCTACCGACAACTTCAGGCATGTTGCCTATATGATAATTGTCGATGTAAACTGTTCTGTTTTCAGCGATAATTTCTGAATCATTGTCCTGCGCTATTGTAACCTGAGGGCGTGAATTGTAAATATATTGTCCCCATGAACCGGCAGCATTCATTGACCATTGGGATGTGATGTCCACATTAAGCCCCAGCTCTGTACCATAATGTAGTTTATCAAGGTCTGTCATAACATAGTTAACAAAGCTGTTGAGTTCATCATGATAAAAACTCCGGTTCCATAATCCGTCTCTGAAAGATGTAAAAAAACCTGTTAAACGCAAATCCACAGCCGGTGCCCGCCATACATAAGAAACATCTCCTGAGAGGATTTTCTCACTTGTCAGGTCATCCACAGTATGGTTACGTGTGCGTGGGGAAATATAAGCATCCCGGAAATAGGGAGAATTGGTCATATATCCTGCATTAAGCAAAACGAAATGGCGCCCTGTGATTTTATGTGTAAAGCCGGTTTTCATCCCGTAATCAATGAATTGTTTTTTCGGTGCATCGCCGAGTGATTCTGTCGGAAATTTCCCGTTTCTGCGGTTACCTGTACGCCAGAATTCTGTGTAAGACAGTTTTCCTGATACATAAAAATCTACCCTGTTCGCCTGGGGAAAATTAAAATCCAATTGAGCGAATACATCGTGGCTGTTTATATTGGCAATATAATCATATCCGATGATATCGCCTTCTTTGGCAATGTGGTTGGGATTATTCATGTCATTATCTGCAATGCCGGGATCGGCAAAATCACGTTCGGCAAATTGATCTATATCCAGATAATAATCACCGCCCAGTAGATCTACTACCGTTTGGAAATGATGTCCTTTGTAAAATCTGAAGTTCATTGCCCCTGTAAATGTGGTGTGCTCGCTTAGTTTATTTGTGTATGTTGAATTGGCACCATATTGTCTGATATCAGTACGTCCTTCTTCAATGATATATTTTGACCGCATTCCTGTAACATCATTACCAATGATGCCTTCAGCATTATTTACGGTATAAAGGTTTTTTGCATTGGCCTGATAAAAACTATCCCAGTTGAGCTGGGTTACATCAGTATTTTCTGATTGCCACAAATTTGTATAATATGAAAACATGTCAGGATCATCTTCCCAGTAGCTGGGCAGTTTTTTGTAATAATCCGGACGTGGGTCTGCAGCATCATACCAATTCAGCCGTGTGGATCCTCCCCGGCCAAATGTGTAATTCACACCGCTTGTGAGCTTTTGTTCTTTATTAATGTCCCAATAATGGTTGATCAGTATTTTGGGTTTGTGGTAATTGCTGACCCTGGAATTGCGTTTTTCGCCTTCCTGATATCCCCAGTACGGGTTGTAAAAATGGTTGTCCGTAAGGTCATACACTTCCTGAGTTCCAACCCCGGTTTTACCGCGACGTGAAGGTGCACCAAAACCAACAACCCCTATGCTGTGTTTATCATTAATCCTCCGTTCCGCCGACAAAAAATAGGCATAAGCATCATAAAACGACCCTTCCACATATCCTTCCTTTGCCCATCGTTTTGATCCTGATAAGGTAACTGCCCATCCATTGTCCATCATGCCGGTGCTGTGAATAAACATGGCTCGGTTTGTATAACTCTTGTTGGCCAGGGAATAGGTCAGTCTCGTTTGTTTTCTGTCTTTGGATGCCCGCATTGTAATGTTGGTAAGCCCTGCTACATTTCCAAAACCATAATCATTGGCATCGAGACCTACCGTGATGGTTTTGTTTCTGACAGCATCATTCAGGCCGCCCCAGTTGCTCCAGTAAGCTGGCCCGTTTTCCATGTTGTTCATTACCATGTTGTTGATGGTCACATCAAGATAACGGCTGTCGTAGCCCCGTATGTTGAATCTGGCCTGGCTGAATACATAGGCTGCACGCTGCACAAAAATATCCCCTGAAGAATGCAACAACCCTGCAATGTTTTGTGATTGTTCCCCTGCCATTAATTCTGACTCTGAAATTGTGAATAATTCTATCTCATCCTGAATCTCCTGTTCATTTCTGGTGGTGTCTTCATCCGTGTCTGTTTGTCCGAAAACCTGTGATATAGGCAATAACACAAGTAAGATCAATGCATATTTTTTCATTTAGATGCTTTTTAATTGTCAAAAAGTCAAGCTTCAAAACTAAAAAAAATAATGATTTTTTTCCATGTTTTTGTAAAATAGTTTTATCAACGTAACTAATCAGTGTGAACATAAAAATATAAATTTACATCAAAAAAAGTACCTACTCACCGCAGAGACGGAGAGGCGCAAAGATTAAAAATTATAAAAAATGTTTGCAAATCTTATGAACCCTTAATATGGATGCAGTGATTTGACTCATCTTTTTTCAGTGGTCATGCCCGGCTTTCGAGTAGGACGGTGGCCGGGTGTGTTCCGCTAACCGGCGGAAACTGGATGCTTCATTGCGTCTTTGCGTCTTAGCGGTAAAAATGTATGCGCCTGAATAGTTACTTATCAACAAACATTGAGTTTGATAAAAATAACTGAATTTCTCTCCCGACATTTGCCGGAATTGAAAGTCAGTTTATTGGTGATGCATCACGCACGTTCAATTCTACTCTTACTGTGATTGATGTTAAGGGGCTTCTAATAATTATTTCATATGTTTATTACAGTTGTTTCTTGAAAGAAAAGAATTATTAGAAGGCCCCTTAAATGAAACTTAGGTTTTGCTTGTTGATAT
>CAZTNS010000183.1:0-5231 GCA_964615585.1 uncultured Bacteroidales bacterium
GGGTTTGCAGATTGGGATTTATTTGGGATTTGGGATTTGGGATTTGGGATTTTGAGCTTGGAATTTTAAAAATAGAGCGTTTTTTATATTATAGTCCCCAGTAAAAATAATCACGCTAAACAAAAAGTAACTGGAAAAGTTACATGTAAGACGGTACAAAATAATTTGTATATTTGTTTGAAACAATGAAAATCATAAACCCCCCTTGTAACCATGATAAAAATAGGACCATCAGGCTTAGGTTCTGTAAAACAAGCTGAGAAATTCATTGAAAAGCTCCAAAAGGAAGGGCTTATTGCCTGCGAAATTCCCTTTACCTATGGCATATACATCAAGGAAGAATCTGACCGGAAAAACATCGGCAAAAAAGCAAAATCTGCAGGAATTTCATTAAGCATACATGCGCCTTACTGGATAAATCTTAATGCCGCTGAAGAAGAAAAACGAAAAAGAAGTAAAGAAAGGATATTAAACAGTTGCAGGGCTGGTACAGACCTGGGCGCCACCCACGTTGTTTTTCACCCGGGGTATTATGGCGATGCAACAAAAGAAGATACATACAACACGATAAGGAAAGAAATTGATGATATGGAAAACACCCGGAAAAAGGAAGGATTAATACCTGTGCTGGCTCCTGAGACAACGGGCAAAGTCAATGTATTCGGGTCGATCGAAGAAATTGCTGCTTTGGTTAAAGATACGGGTTGTAATTTTTGTGTTGATTTCGCCCATATCCTGGCAAGGGAAAAACATGTGGATTATAACAAACTAAACAGGCTATTTCCTCACAAACACTGGCATTGTCATTATTCTGGCATTGATTATGGAGAAAAAGGAGAAAAAAAGCACAAACGCATACCGGAGAAACTGTGGAAAACGTTGTTTGAAAGTTTAATCAAATACGTGCATGACAGGAATTTTACCGTTATCTGCGAATCACCTGAGCCCTTTGATGATGCTTTAAAAGGACATAAAGCATTAAAATCATGGCATTAAAAATCAACTTTTCATCTTGCAAAAATTTTCATATTTTTGACCTATGGAAAAAAAAGATGTATCATATACCAAAGCTGTTCAGGAAATTGAATCCATCATAGAACAAATTGAAGATGGAAAAATGGACATGGACGAATTATCCAAAGCTACCAAAAAGGCCCTCGAGCTGATTAAATATTGTAAAGTAAAGCTGCGTAGTACCGAATCAGACATTGACAAAATGCTGGAAGACATTTCCGATTAACGGCATTATGTGACAAACCCTTAATAAAATGTTGGTTTTTCACCTAAATTTGGATTCGTATGCAGCCTTTTTGCAATCTGTGTTATCTTTGCATTGATAAAACATTGTCAAAAATATTGTTATGAAAAAAATTTTTATGCTAAGCCTTGCATTGTTTGTCGTATATACGCTCAATGCTATTTCTCCCATTCAAACAAAACATGAAAAAACGGAGCTCCAACTGATGAATAGTCGTTTGGATTTCATTGAATTTTCAAATACGGTGGGAGATTTTTATGGTCTGAATATCAAGACAAAAGCCGGTAATTTTACAAAACTGCGCATTCCAGGCTATCATAAATCTGATGATTATGGCATGCCTGAACTCCCTGAAATAAGCAGATTGATAGAAATTCCTTATGGCGCCAAAGCCCGGATTGAAGTTGTTTCTTATGATGAAGAAACCATTTACCTGAATGAAGAAGGTCATAATCTTCCGCTAATGCCTGCACAACCATCAATCAGCAAAAGTCAGGACCCGGACGATGTTGAATTTGTGTACAATAAAGATTTTTACAATTCAGGGGCCATGTATTCACCCCAAACCGTTAGCGTCGAAAAATCGGGAAAACTCCGTGGCGTGCAGATGGCTCGCGTGGTTATTCGCCCTTTTGAATACAACACCGGTGATAACACCATTACCATTAAAAACAATTTACACGTAAAAATTCATTTTGAAAACGGGGACGCCATTTCTGCCAAAGCCAACAAAAAACAACATTACTCTCCTGCTTTCGAATCCGTTTACAACAAACTGTGGAACTATGAATCCCCACAAACGAAAGATGCTTTGTCATCTTATCCCATCAAATACGTTATTGTCGCAGATCCCTCTTTTGAGACGGCACTGGAACCATTCATTGAATGGAAAACAAAGAAGGGCTTTCATGTCATCGAAGCCTATACCGACAACCCTGATGTAGGGACA
Organism: uncultured Bacteroidales bacterium; assembly: GCA_964615585.1. GTDB lineage: Bacteria > Bacteroidota > Bacteroidia > Bacteroidales > ML635J-15 > JAQIBY01. The sequence continues at coordinate 2,208 of CAZTNS010000183.1, forward strand.
ACAACCACAAGCATAAAATCATACCTCGAAGGCTTATACAATGCAGGGACACCCGAAGATCCGGCTCCCAGCTTTGTGTTATTTGTAGGTGATGTTGCCCAGATTCCTACTTTTGATGGAAATGCAGGATCCCACGTTTCTGACATGCCTTATTGCGAATACGACGGGGGCGGTGATTACATCCCTGAAATATATTTTGGCCGTTTTTCTGCAACCAGTGTGTCCGAGCTTACCCCGCAAATTGATAAAACCTTGCAGTTTGAACAATACACAATGCCCGACCCATCATACCTGGGAGAATCTGTCATGGTTTCCGGAATGGATGATTCTTTCGGTAATTCCCATGGCAACGGACAAATTAATTACGGCACTGATTATTATTTTAATGCATCACATGGCATAACTTCTCATACTTACCTTTATCCCGGGTCCGGAGACAATGCATCCAATATCATTGGTGATGTTGCTGCAGGCGCAGGGTATGTTAATTATACAGCGCACTGCAGTTCCGATGGATGGGCTGACCCGTCTTTCACTACCAGCGACATTCCCGGGTTAAGCAATCAGGACATGTACTATGTGAGTGTAGGTAACTGCTGCCTGTCAAATAAATTTGATGATCCTGAAACATACGGCGAAGCTTTATTAAGGGCAGAAAATAAAGGCGCTGTTGCCCACCTCGGCGGTTCAAATTCTACATTATGGGATGAGGATTATTATTGGAGCGTAGGCCTGATATCTGATCCGGTAGAAAACCCTACATTTGGAGATACAGAAACAGGCGCCTATGATGCTATTTTCCATGAAAACGGTGAAGACCCTTATGTCACCACAGCCCAAATGAACTATGTGGGCAATCTCGCTGTTGAAAGCAGTTCCTCATCAAACAAAGAATATTACTGGGAAATTTATCATGTGATGGGAGACCCGTCTCTCATGCCATACATGGGTGTTCCTGACGAGTTAACAATTGATTATCTGGATCCTCAGCCTATGGGGACAAGCTCACTTACCATCACCACGGAAGAAAGTGCTTATGCGGCCATCAGCAAGAACGGGGAACTGCTTGATGCCAAACTTGCAGATGCCAGTGGTGAAGTTGTTCTGGAATTTGATCCGATTAATGAAGTCATCACTGCTGATGTTGTAGTGACAAAACAAAACCGGCAACCATACATAGGTACCCTTGAAATCATTCCCAACGATAACGATTATGATGTGCAATTGTCTGCTATCAATACGCCCTCATCACTTATTTTTGTTGATGATGCTACGTTTCAGCCTGAAGTTGAAATCCGCAACCTTGGACAACTTGAAATGACATCTGCTTCTGTTAATTATCAGATAGATAATGGCACTCCTGTTAATGTTGACTGGTCAGGATCGCTAAACACCTTCGATTCAGAGCTTGTTACTTTCCCGGAAATCAACCTGGATGAAGGGGAATACAATTTTAAGGCATGGGCTGTAGAGCCCAACGGTGAAGCAGATGAATACCCGGCCAACGATACACTTGAAAAGTCATTCCGTGTTTATGGTGGTGATGTATCCTTATTGAGCATTGATTCCCCGGAAGAAACCAATTGCAATCAAACCGTTTTCAATCCCGCTATCACCATCAGGAATAACGATGTTAACCCACTGACAAGCTTAACTGTTGGGTATGAATATGGAGCTGTCTCAGATGAATTTGTATGGACTGGTAGTCTCCTGGAAAATGAAACAACACAGATAGAATTTCCCGAGGCCATTTTCCCGGAAGGCATTGACATGATGACAGCATACATTGAAGGTCCCAACGGCGGCACTGATATGGATGCAAGCGACAATTCAATGGATATGGAAATCCGGATTACACTGGGGCAACCCATTCAGCTTGATTTGCTTACAGATGCATACCCTGATGAAACATCATGGGAGCTCACAGTGGATTCCACCGGGAATGTGTTGTACAGCAACGGCCCCCTGACAGAAGAAACACATCATTATTACGATTGGTGCCTCGGCAGCGGATGTTACACTTTTACAATTTATGACAGCTATGGCGATGGTTTGGCAGGTGGTTTTTTCTCAGACCCCGGCTATGCTTCCATTACCAACCTTGAAACATCAGAAGAATATGGCACAATTGAAGATGATTTTGGTGAAGAGGCCAGCATTCAGTTCTGCCTGGATGTACCCATGCTTTCTGTTGATCCCGATGCACTGGATTTTGGAGATCTCATAGCAGGTGAGACTGCAGTGATGTCATATATACTTACAGGAGAAAACCTGACAGACACTGTATTCATTACCAGCCCGGCAAATTTTGATATTTCATTCAATGATGATTCGGGGTTTAGCTCATCACTAAACATTCCTTTTGAAACAGAAAATATAGTTGATACAATTTATGTGAAATTTTTACCGGATAACGAATCTGCTTACAACGATAACATCAGCAACACATCCTCAAATGCCACTGCTTATGTAAATGTGCTTGGCAATGGCGTTTCAGGGATAGAGAGCAACACAAACAGGGTTTTCAATATTTATCCCAACCCAAGCGACGGGGTTGTTTTTGTGGAATCTGATCAGCTAAAACAAATTGAAGTTACTGACAATACTGGCAGGAAGCTGATAAAACAAGGAATGGTTGAAAGTAATACACGCCTTAATTTGTCACAGTACGCGGCAGGCATTTATCTTTTAACACTCACTGACGTTGATGGCAATGCGCATTATGCAAAAATACAGTTGACAAAATAGGGATAAATTTTATAGCACTGAGTTTAAAACATTTTTAATTATAGTCAATTAAGTACCTGGAGTGAAACATTAAGGTAGTTAAGGGATTAAGGGCATTAAGAAAAACCTTAATAAAATGCTTAATCCCTTTAATTTTTTGATGGTTCAAAATAATGGTGTAAAATAATGGTGAATTGTATAGTCATTAAGTTCCTGGGGTAAAACATTAAGGTAGTTAAGGGATTAAGGGCATTAAGAAAAACCTTAATAAAATGCTTAATCCCTTTAATTTTTTGA
>CAZTNS010000184.1:0-5155 GCA_964615585.1 uncultured Bacteroidales bacterium
TACCGCCAACACACACATCTGTGTTATCAGCGCTGATGGATACTGAGGGATCCGGGTGAACTGTTATATTAATCTCAGAAGAGTACCCATATCCGCAACCTGAACCGTTGGTAGTAACACGGCAACGGTAATCATCACTGTGTGTTGAGCTCGTAGGTACACCATAAGTGCTACCGGTTGCTCCTGATATGTTACTTCCGTTTTTCTGCCATTGATACGAATAGCCACCTATTCCACCACTGGCATTGGCGGTAAGTGTAACACTCCCGTCAACACATACATCTGTACGGTTGGCGCTGATGGATACTGAGGGATCGGGATGAACTGTTATATTTATTGAGTTGGAATACCCATATCCGCACCCAGAACCACCGGTAGTAACACGACAACGGTAATCACGATCAAAGGTGGAACCTGTAGGCACATCATAGGTGCTGGAAGTTGCACCACTTATATTGCTCCACGAACCAGTGCCGTTGTGTTGCCATTGATACGAATGGCTGCCTATTCCGCCACTGGCACTGGCGGTAAGTGTAACACTACCGCCAACACACACATCTGTACGGTCGGCGCTGATGGATACTGAGGGATCAGGGTTAACAGTGACAGTAGTAGAATTAGAACTTTGTGTATAGTTGCAACTATTGCATGCACACCTCACCCTGCACCTGTAGCTTGTTGTACTTGATGGTGAAGCGGTAAATCCAGAAGATGTACTCCAGTCTTGTACAACGGTGCCTCCTGTTGTTCTCCATTGATATTGCCAGCTACAACCACTACAGAATCCCCCACTATGTGAAACACTAAGGTTGCGACTTCCTCCGGTACAGATTGTACCGCCTCCACTTACAGATACACTGGAAGGCGGGCGCTGTGGTTGAAAACTATAATTATAGCTTGAACTAGAATTATTGTTTCCACTTTGTCCTACATCTCCATCGGTACCCGAATAATCCTCTATACCAGATGTAAATGAATATGTTCCAGAATGGATTCCATATTTCAATTCAACTTTCCCATTTGCCTCATACAACACTGCCTGGGCATAAATATACCCACTATTGGTAGGTTGATAGGTTACTGAATACCACTCTGCTGTAAATGTACGGTTGCCAGTAGAGCCCTCTGTCTTACGAGATACTTTATCATTACTGCCAACAACTATCAAATCATCCCATATAGGTGCCACAAATCCATCGGGATCATAAGTACTGGTAATAACATCATTAGAATAATCTGTACCATCCAAAGCACCTCCTCCCTGCTGATAAAAAGTCAGATAACCGTTTGTACTAACCCTTACATAAGAATTATTATCACCGTCATCACATTCATAAAATTTAAAATTAAACCCAATGGGAACATTGGAGTAATTATCATCATAAGTACCGCTAGATCCAAGCCAAATATTGGTAGCTCCGGATAGATTTGTCGTACCGGTTGATTGCGTGGTTCTGTGGTAATTTCCCGAAGGAACTGCCTTTGATATATTAGACGCTTCAATTGTTTCCTGATCTAAGGAAATTATTTCACTTAGATTGTTACCTGTATTTCTGATAAATTCTGTAACATCACTGCCATAAACAGTAGGCTGATAGTTGTATGAACCGAATGGGGGAGTTCCCTCTTTATAATAACCATCTTTTGAGTTATAATATTTCTCGTTTTCATAATAATGCAGATAATCAACAATAGAACCGGCTATATTCTGATTTATTAAACTGTTGTCTCGAAGACTAAGGGTTCCTGTTAAATCAATTTTTCTGACAATTGCCTGTCCGATAAAATTGCCAAGATTGTATTCACTTTCATATAAGTCCTGCTTCAGTTCATCCTCAGGCCTGTCATACAAGTTATCTTTGTCATACAAGTTATTTGAAGATCTCTGACGATATCCGCTTTGTACATCACTTATGGCTATCCTCAACTTTTCTATGTGAGTAATTAAATCATTGATCTCATCAATTAAAGCATCAACATCCCTTTGAGCCCAGTCAGGCAATCCATGCGTTTCATTTACAATCGGATTACCATAGGAATCTGTTTTTTTATCTGAATCCGCATTTATGGGGTCCATAATCCAGTTATCCGGCAAATGCTGCTTTATCACGTCTTTAATAGCACTTTGAGATTTCTCCTTGAGTTCCGGAACTAAATCATCAGTTTTTACATTATTTATTTGGTCATTGATTGAAGGTTGGTTTGCTTTGGTTTCTTCATTTGACTCTGATGATTGTATGGTAAGTTCCGGCAATGCGTGTTCAGAATCATTCTCTTGTTCCATGATTCCCTTTTCATGCTTTACTTGCTGCGCAAAACCGTTTGCATTAAATAAGCAGAATGAAATGATTACTATAAGCAGTATATATTGTTTCATATTAAGCTATTTTTCTTTGTTTATCAATTCCGTTTTATAAATATTTTGACATTACAAAACCCGTATTTCATCTTTTTTTTATAAAGATACAAATTCAAAAAACATTTAACAATCATCAACCCGGTATTCCATCCACACTGGCAGCTTCATTTTCGCCATATAATGCTGCAGGCAGGGTTATTTCACTTTATTAAACTATCAGAATGCAAATATAATTTATTTTACCATGTAAATATACAATATTATTTTACACAAAATTTTACACAAACAAAACTTTTTCATAGAGACACACATCAGCTCAACAACATCCACTTTCTTTCTTATTAAAGACGAAACTTAAACAAATATAGTTGCCTTCCTCAACTTTTTTGATCATGTACATGGTGACTTTTATACCAATATGTGTTCAATTGGCTTTTATGCCGAGAGCAGCCAAAGTTATTGAAATTTTATGTATCATCCCGATGGTGAATCAACCCTGTATTATACAGGAGAAAATCTTGATGCAAAAAAAAACATCAGACATCTCTTTTAAGTTAATTTTTTGTGACTATTCAGGCGCATTTCTTACCGCTAAGGCGTAAAGACAGAAAGAAATGAGAAAAAGCAGGTTAAAATGGCCAGAACTGATTGTTGTTCCATACCCGGAGTTTTAAATCTTCATCCAACTCATGCAAAATTTTATGATGTGTTTTTTCCCAGTCAGATAACCATTTATACAATGCTTTTTCCTGTGGGTCATTAGCAGCCTCCGCCTGATCAGCATATACCTTGATGGCTTTAGTTTCCATATCAATAGCCGCAGAAATGGCAGCAGCCTCAAAACTTGCAGCTTCAATGGAGTTTTTAATTTCATCATTCAGAACCAAGCCGGCAATGCCCATATTATCTTCTTTTGGCAGATTGGAAACAGAGAATTTCCCATCTTTCTTGTATGCTTTATACTGTTCTGACAAAAACTTTTCATGCATCATTTCTTCTCTTGCCATGATACCAAAAATCTTTTGCACATCAGGATTGTTTGTTTGTTTTTCAACATGTTTGTAAAAAGCTTTTCCACGACGCTCAAGCAGAATTGCCTGTTTTAAGATGTCAATTGTGTTGTCCATAATAAATATTATTTTTAAATTAATCAATATACCTTAACTCCGCAAACGGTTTTCGTATTTAGTGGTTATAAGAAAACGTCAATAAGAAAAACAGGGGTTTTCTAATATTCACAATTTATTTATTAAGGATAAAACAAATATTGTAAGCTTTTGTTTAGTAAACTGGTAGTTAAGTGTGATAACTGGGAATAATCAAAAGTCCACGTCAAGTCACCTGTTTAATTGTGTGGAAGAAATGCTTACAAAGTATCTGTCTATAATATCCGATTTCTGCATTTCGACTTCGCTCAATAAGGCAGGTTACGCTCGCATTGGCAAGCCCCCGATAAATGCGGGGCAAGCTTTGAAATCGAACATTATAGCTCAGACACTTGACTGTATTGACGGACACAACATAGGGTCTATATAAACATTCCCCCTAAACTTGCCATGTTTTATTTGCTTATCTTATCAATTTTTCAGATATTCGAAGCCAAATAAACACAGACCTATGAACACATTAGAAGCAATAATGACACGCCGGAGTATCCATCAGTTTAAAGATACCCCTGTAACCGATACACAAATAAAAAAAATACTGGAAGCTGCCATGAATGCTCCCAGTGCCGGCGACGGGCGTCCATGGGAATTTGTGGTGGTAAAAGACAAAAACAAACTCAGTGCCCTGGCTGATAAAATTGATGAAGGCAATAACATGTTCAGACAGGCACAAGTTGCTATTGCCATTTTGGGTGATAAATCAAAAGAAGGTTTTCCCGGCTTTTATCCTCAGGATTGTTCCTGTGCTGCACAAAACATTTATCTCGCCGCCCATGAACTCGGCCTCGGCACAGTGTGGATAGCTACATGGGGTGTGCCACCACGTATAAAAGGTGTCAGAGAAACACTTAACATCCCTGGTCATCTTGAACCATTTGCTGTTTTCCCTTTGGGCGTTCCGGCAGAAAAATTACCACCACAATATCGATATAACGATAAAATGGTACATTGGGAGGAATGGAAAAAGAAATAACAACACATGTTGTAAACAGCAAACCAAAAGTGCCTCTTTTAAGAAAATGGCTCCATCTTTCAATCAAAAAAACAGTGAAAACCGGATCAAAAAAAGCAACTTAAAAGGCACTTATGAGGTACAATCGATAATAATAAAAAGAAAATGCATGTGAATTCTACACCTGGAATGTACCCGATGTTTCCTTTGATTTAAAGAACCAATGTTTATCCCAACCGGCGATGGCTACCGATCCGGCGGTATCAATCCGACCCTCAGCCACCTGTAGTAGTATGTAAAAAGAAAAAATCCTTTTAGAAAAAACACAGGTGACTGAAAGATGTTGATTTTTCATCAAAACCGTTTCGAAGCCAATGATTACAATTGTCTCGAGATTCCCGGCATAGTGCTGTCATTTCGCTAACGCTCCTAAAGTTAGGCTGAGGCAACAACTTTTCATTTACAAACGCTTACAAACGAATGTTAAACGCCAGTAAATGGTTTTTAACCGGATGATGGTGATTGAGCGTTGTATGTTTGCACCGAGCTGTTTGGGAAAATCCCGTCAGCCTTAAAATAAATGTTAAACAAATCAGTCAGAAGACAGAAGTCGGAAGTCCGAAGCTGAAAAAAAGAAGACATTTTTAACAAAAAGCTTAAATTATGAGTTTTAAATTT
>CAZTNS010000185.1:0-5033 GCA_964615585.1 uncultured Bacteroidales bacterium
AATCATTTTGAAATGCAATTGGTAAAATATTCCACGAAATTTGCAGTAGAACCATTTTTATAAAACAAAATCTGTATTTACCTGTTTAATAAGAGAACCAAAACAAAAATATTATGGCTTTTACATTACCAGACTTACCTTATTCAAAAGACGCATTGGAACCTAAAATATCAAAACAAACGCTAGAGTTCCACTACGGTAAACATCACCAGACGTATGTAAACAAACTCAACGGCCTGATTGAAGGCACAGAGTACGAAAACATGGGCATTGAAGACATCGTAAAAAAATCCGAAGGAGGCATTTTTAACAACGCCGCCCAGGCATGGAATCACCAGTTTTACTGGGAAAGCTTATCTCCAAACGGTGGCGGCATTCCATCAGGAAATATTGCAGATGCCATCAACCAGCAGTGGGGAAGTTTTGACAATTTCAAAGATGAATTTTCAAAAAAGGCTGCTACGTTATTTGGTTCAGGCTGGGCATGGCTTGTTAAATCCAAAGATGGTAAACTGGATATCATCCAGGGGCAAAACGCAGAGAACCCCATGACAGAAGGACACACCCCCCTGCTTACCTGTGATGTTTGGGAACACGCTTATTATTTGGATGTGCAAAACAAACGCCCCGAATACATTGAAAATTTCTTTGATCTGATCAACTGGGATAAAATTGAAGAAAGGTACAATCAATAAAAAATTTCACATCTGACACAAGAAAAGCTGCTCTTTCCTGAGCGGTTTTTCTTTATTATATCAATTCTATTTATATACCCCCCCGGCTGGATTTAAACCATGACAACCTGTATAAATCATAAGGTTGATAAGCTCCTCAAAACATACTACATCAGCAATGGTTTTACCGTAATGAGGGAAACATGTGCCTAAGTGGGACGGACGTCAACAACCATTGATGAGGGATGCTTACCAACCGAAAGCCGTTTATAAATGTCCATACTCTGCAAGCTTTTGGCAGAAAAATGCATAATTCAGGAAATTATATCATGATTTTTTTTGTTTGAAAAATCTTTATATTTTTATGCTATCTGCATAAAAAAAATAAAATATCATGAAATTACGTCTTATTCTTTGTGACCAGCTTAATCCGAATCATTCCTGGTTCAGCAACCAAGATAACAATATCCGGTATTTAATGATGGAAATCAAGCCAAAACCGGGACACGTAAAACAACACAAGCAGAAATTACTGGCAAGGTTTGCATCCATGCAGATATTTGCTAACGAGCTTAAAAAAGAAGGACATAATATTAGGTACATACATCTCAACGACCCGGATAACGAACACAACATTGGATGGAACATACTGAATATAATTGAACAAAACAGGATTACTGCATTCGAATATCAGGAACCTGACAACTACGATACGGATGTTGAATTGCAACATTTTTGCGAAGGTTTGGATATACCAACAACAATGGTATCTTCAGAACATTTTCTGACAGAAAGAAGTGAGCTTGCCAAATTTTTCGCCGGAAAAAAACAACCCCGGATTGATAATTATTACAAACACCTGCGTAAAAAGCATCAAGTTTTAATGTATGAAAATGGAGAGCCTTATGGAGGAAAGTGGATTTATCTAAAAGAAAACATAGAAGCCCTTCCCCGTAAAATCAGCTCCCCTGCCCCACTCATGTTTCATCATGACCTAACAAGTGTAGAAGAAACACTGGATGCATCGGGAATTGAATGCATCGGGAAAGCCGGCGCCGGTGATTTCAATTGGCCGCTTACCCGCAGCGAAGCCCTGGAGCAATTGGATTATTTTATTGATAAATTGTTGCCTGAGTATGGAAAATATCAAAATTCCATGTCAGTACAGAGCCATACTTTGTATCATTCCCGCCTGTCATTTGCTTTAAATCAAAAAATGTTGAATCCCGGTGAAATTGTAGAAAAAGCATGTAATGTTTACAAATACAATCAGAAAAACATCAGTCTGCCACAAATCGAAGCATTCATAAGAAACCTCATCGGTTTTCGTGAATATATGCGAGGTATTTACTGGCAAAACATGCCCGGATACCGTCATAAAAATCACTTTTTTGCAGAACGAAGGCTCCCTGACTTTTTCAGGGATGGCAATACTGACATGAACTGTCTCAAACAGGTGATCACTCAAAGTCTTGATAAAGGCTGGATACATCACAACCAGCGTCTGGCAATAGCGGGAAATTTTCTCTTATTAAGCGGAGTACATCCTGATGAAGCAGACATCTGGTTTTCATCCATGTTTGTGGATGCCCGGGAATGGATACAGCTACCAAACACAAGGGGATTAAGTCAGTTTGCAGATGCTGGTATTACCGTGACCAAACCATATGCTTTTTCCGCTAACTTCATCAGTAAAGTCAGTGATTATTGCAAATTTTGCAGTTATAATAAAAGCAAAAAGTTAAGCAAAGACGCATGCCCGCTGAATGCGTTATACTGGCATTTTTATCACCGAAACCGGAAGCGGCTTTCGTGGATACGTCGTACCAGGAAAATTTATGAAACCTGGGATAATATGGAAACAAAAACTCAACAGGCTTACCTGAATAAAGCGGATGGCTTTTTAAAAACACTCGATAAATAGTGGCCATAAAGTCGGATTATTATCATAATTGAATAATGGTAACTACTCAATCCGAATTACAAGCACTAAACAGGAATCAATCCAGAACCCTGTCATTGAATAAAATATACCCAAAATGAAACATGAAAAACCATTTTGTCCTTTCTTCTTCATAATAATTGACACTGAATGACACAGGGCCAATAGGTGTATGGTACAACAAGTTTGCATTGGCCATAAACCGGATATCCGGAAAAAAATCCGTGTAAGCAGGGGTAAAAACCTGTGGTTGATTTTCTTCCTGAACGATGTCCCGCAACGGGGCAAAAGCATATCCCTCAAGGCGTAAATTAAAATCTTTGGTAAGGAGAAATATATTTTGTAAGCCGGCAGCAGCAAAATTATGCGCTCTGAAATTTTTCAAAAACAATGTTTTCGAATGTGGTGTCGGAGTAAATGCAGATACAGACAACAAGGTTGAAATATAATTCCGGTAAAAACTCTGGTTTGAAGCCACCACATCAAAATGCGTTCCCAGCGAGTAATAATTTCCCATGGCAAAATGCCGCCTGTGTTGTAATTTTACCATGCCATAGGCATGTTGAAAACCATAATCTTCTTCCTCTGCCGAGGTAGTTCCGGGGTTGTTTCTCTCCTTTCCACGAATATACCTGGCATCTATCATATCATAAGCACCGCTGTTGGAATACAATTTATGATTCAAGGTATTGTATTCATATTTTATATGGGCAGTTAACATATCAACACGTGTGATATCGGCCGTATCCGTTTGCAAAAAATGGTTGGTTTGATAATACTCATCTTTTAACCTGCCATAGGCACCACCGGCTTCTATTTTTGCCGTTGACCCGACAGGAAACCCAATATCAAAACGCGCATTGTTGTCATTTTTAATCAAATAAGCCGGCGACAGATCCACAAAAAACCTTGAAGGGTTGGTTTTAAAATAATCCCAGCGGTTGCTGGTCATGCCTCCTTTGATGAAAAATGGTATTTTACCGGGAAAATCTATCCTTGTCAACCCCTGGAATGAAGTATATAACCTGCCAAAATGCATATTGGCATGCAGGTACCATGCGCGGTTACCCAACAATTTATAATCCACACCAAAAAAAGCCTGGTTGATTGAATTGGAAGCCACATTTGCTCCAAAACGCAGGTGATATGGTGTTTCCTGTTTTACTTTAAGGTGAAGGTCAAAAAAACCGGTTTGCTTATTGTATTTAGCTATTGGCATGGCCGATTCTATTTGATTATCAGCAATCAGACGATAATAGGCTTTTTCAAATTGATCGAATGTCAACAACCTTTTGTTTTGCTTTAAACTTTTACGAACATATCGCTTTTGCTGAATATTTACCCCTTCTATATAGATATTATCTATTATTAACTCAGGTAATTTATATTTGAATTTTTCTCTGGCTTTTTGCAGTGAATCCCTGGATATACGTGTTGACACCCTACTTTTTATGGAATCCATTAGCTTCATGGTGCTGCTATATCCTTTGCTAACCAATTCATCAATCCTTTCAAAATCAAGCAACCCTACATCTTCAAATTCATTTGAAATTAAGATACCATGCCCGGGATTGACCTCATATTTTGTATTTGCGGTAAGTATCATGTTTTCAATCTGCTGCAATAAATTATCTTCATGCGGCTTTTTAATATTCGATGCCACTTTGCTCCCAATGATCATATCCGGATTAAAATCTTCAATCATCACATCCACAGGGAAATTATTAATAATGCCTCCGTCAAACAACAAATTACCATCGATGCTGACAGGTTTAAAATAAAAGGGAAATGTCATCGAAGCCCTGACAGCCAAGCCAAGGTCACCTGCTCCCAATACCACCGATTTGTTGTTATACACATCCGTGGCCATGCACCGGAACGGGACAAACAGATTGTCAAAATCATAATCAGCAACAGCACTGTATTGTGTGTATAACTGAAAAAAAGCAATGTCCATTGGGAGTGAGGTTATCAAATTGGTAGGCAAAACAATGGATATAATAGAATCCTGCTGTTTTATTCCTAACCTGAACATATCAGGCTTATCATCATACTCTTTATAATAAAAAGTGTATTTTTCATCAATATAGCCGGTGTACCATTTATAAAAATCTTTACTTTTAAATAAGGTAATCATGTCTTGGGGTGCATATCCCATGGCATATAAACTACCTATCACAGCTCCAATGCTGGTACCTGTAATATAATCAATGGGGATGTTGTTTTCTTCAAGCGCTTTGATTACACCTATATGAGCCATTCCCTTGGCACCACCACCACTCATCACAAGACCAACACGCTGGGCATTGACCTGCATAGTAAACAGGCAGAGCAAACAAAAAACACTTATGTTTATTATTATTATTCTCATTATCATGAACAATCAGCACAAAAATAAGGTTTTTATATCAAAAACG
>CAZTNS010000186.1:0-4900 GCA_964615585.1 uncultured Bacteroidales bacterium
GCATATAGCCATTACAGGCATGTTTTCAGCTTTGGCATAATGGAGCCAGCGGGTTTCGTTATCATCCTGAACACGGCTGTATGGATTTCCGGGAATGGGTTCCTCATGATACAGACCGGGGTACACATCTCTGCCACCGCCTACAATGAGGGCATCAACCTTAGCGGCTTTTTCAGCATCGAACGATTGAACGGTAAAAGGCCGCCCGCCTGCGATCAACACAGAGATCTGCAGCATTAAAAACTGCAGGGTAAAGCCTTTATCGGGAGCACGTGTGATACCAATGATGTTTTTTTTCTTTGACATATCAATGCATGCTTTATTTGCCCCCTGCTTCAGGCGGCAGCTTTTTGTATTTCAGCCAATACGCTAAAATATAGAGTCCGCCCAGGGCAGCAAACGGATCATCCCCGCCGGAAAACTGCGATTCCACTTGCCTGGCTTCTTTTATGCCTTTTTTGTAATGCTTCAATGCTTCCTTAATATTAATCCCTTCTTTCAGGCCGGATTTGAGCACCTTAAAGGCTGACTTTAAATCTTTTGTTTTAAGCTCATTGATGGCATCCTTCCCCACCGATTTTATATCGTCAAAATCGGCAGCCATGTCCACGCTTTCTTCCACAATGGCAAGCAGCCAGGTAAGCGGTTCTTTGGTTTTTTTACCACTTAGTTGCCAGGTTTTGTCTTTGGGCAATTCTCCATACGCAAACAAGCAGAAATTAAGCCAGGGAAAATCCACACCACTTTGCACTGAATGGAACAAACCTGCCCAAAAACGCGGGTTAACTTCAATCAGGGAAGGGGTGTGATTATTATTTCCGTCCCACAGGTAATCAATCTCAGCAACGCCGTTCCATCCCACATGTTCAAGCAGGGGGTTGGTTTGTTTATCGAAAATACCCGGGTCGATGGCTTCCCGAAGCGCTCCTGAACCAAAGTCGGCAGGGTAAGAATGCAGGTTTCGATAAGCACCGCTGGCCACTGCTTTTCCATGATCGAAAATTACCGTATGACAGTATTCTTTACCATCTGCCAGGGCTTGTATGAGGGGTGGTTCACCAAATTCATCGCTCACTTCCCGAAACAGGCGTTTCAGCTCCTTTTTGTTGTCAACTTTATGGATACCACGTCCGCCACTGCTGTCACGGGGTTTAATGAGGCAGGGCAAATCTATACTTTCCATGGCCTTATCAATATCCGATTCCTGTTCAGGCAGTGCCGTTTTTGGAATGTTCACATCCAGTTGTCCGGCAGTTTTAGTAAGATTGTCTTTGGGGTGTACCTGTTTAAGCATGGAATAATCCGGTGTGGCTACCGTTATTAGTTTTTCAAGCCGCTTCTTGTTTTTTATGATGACATAATTCTCATGGAATACCGGCATCAGAATATAGGGACGGTCATCACCGGGACGGTATTTTTCTATGATGGACTCAATATCGTTTAGAAATTGCCCCGGATCATCGGTATGGGAATGGTATTTCTCATTGGCATAAGCGTATTTTGAAAAATGCAACATGGTTGGCGCAATGCAATCTGCCCCGACAACCTCAACGCCACGCTTACCGAGGGAATGAGCTGCTACCAGTGCCATAAGGCTTCGCGAGGAGGTGATGATAACCCGTGCTTTCTGTTTTTGTTTGATCATAGTCATACTGTTTATCCACTAACATCATTCGGACAATGTCATATTACATAGAACACCAGACGGGGATTTTTGTTTTATGGTTTCAGCGTTTACGCCAAAACCCATATTAAGCATGTTTTTAGGCGCTGCTAAAAAACTCCAAACAAATAATTTTAAAAAACGTTTGCAAAATTTACACTATTTACTTACTTTCAACACATGATTTTTAAACCCGGTAAAAAGAAAAAAGACGTGGCACTGGTTCTATCAAGCGGCGGTGCCAGAGGTATTGCTCATATTGGCGTGATCAATGCGCTTGAAAAGCACGGCTACAACATTACATCCATTTCAGGTTCCAGCATGGGGGCTCTGGTTGGTGGCATATATGCTGCCGGCAGATTAAAGACACTGGAAGACTGGGTGAAAAACCTTACCAAAATGGATGTGTTTAAGCTTATGGATTTCACCATCAGTGCCAGCGGTTTGATGAAAGGCGAAAAACTTATCGCTGAGCTGGAAGACATGATCCCGGACAGAAACATCGAAGACCTTGATATGCCTTACTGTGCCGTTGCTACTGATATCATCAATGAAGAAGAAGTGGTTTTTAACAAAGGCAAGCTCTACGATGCCATCAGAGCTTCCATTTCCATACCAACCGTGCTCAAGCCTCATGTTATGGACGGGCGGCATCTTGTGGATGGCGGCGTTATGAATCCCATCCCTTCAAACAGGGTTGAACGCAGCAAAAGTGATCTCCTGGTGGTTTCCAATGTAAACAGCAGGTTAGAAAAAAGCAGGGAAAAACCATCAACGCCTGAAGAGGCCCCAAAATCTGAAATTTCACTGCCGGAAGATGTTAACATGGCCAGAAAAGCCATCATCAGTTTACAGCAAAACTTTAACAGGATTGTATCCCCCACGAGCAAAAATAACATTGGCATCTTTAACTTGATGAACAGATCCATAGCCCTTATGCTTCGGATAATCTCAGAAAATACGCTGAGCGAATATCCACCCGACATCCTGATTGAAACCGACAGAAATAAATACGGGACTTTTGATTTCTACAAAGCTTCTGAAATCATCGAGTACGGGGAAAAAGCATGCGAGAAAGCCATTAAAGACACTAAAAAAACATGACCCATGAAATGCACGGGCCATGAATATTATTCAAAAATTTTATGTTTTTAGGATATATTAAAGGAACTTCCGTTAGTTTACAATCAATTTTAAAGTTTGTTCCTTTTCTGTTGTCTTGATATTTAACAAATAATAACCTTCAGGTAATCCCTTGACATTGAATCGTGCCCTTTTTGTATGCAGTTTTTTGGTTTTAAGTGTCCGTCCGGTGATATCATAAAGTACACACGCTGTGATATTATGGGCAGCATCAATGTTCACGTATGTGTTTGCCGGGTTGGGATAAACGTCAATATTATTGCTTGAATTTACCATGATTCCGGTTTCTTCATCCACAATAATATTCTTTTCAGCCATCAGGTCGTCAGGATTTGTAATGCCTGTTGTCAATACAAGATCACCATACATGGTATAAGCATTAGCGGTATTGCCATCGTAATTGCCTTCATACCAATTTACATCCAGGATTTCTGTTTCCGATCCGTCAAATGTAACTTCAACCGTTGCAGGAAGAGGTAAGTCAGCAAAATCAGTACCAAATGGGACAGTGTCCGGGTCTAAGGTTTCTACCTCAGTGACTATCTTTTCTTCATCCACAACAATATCCTTTTCGGCCAATAAAGAATTAGGATTTATAATGCCTGGAACCAATTCCAGATCACCCTCCATGGCATAAACACCAGTGGTATTGCCATCATAACTACCTTCAAGCCAGGTTACATCCAGGATTTCCGTATCAAAATTCTCCAATGTGACTTCAACCGTTGCAGGAAGGGGTAAATCAGCAAAATCAGTACCATAAGGAACGGTATCCGGGTCTAAAGATTCAACAGCGATAATTTCTACATCCGGGATATCTTCAAGCCAAAGGCTGTCAACGGCAATGAAACTTCCCTCAACAAAGGTATTAATATCAATCAAACAAGAGGAAGAAACAATGATGTTCATTGAATCCGGATCTTCAGTTGATGTCCATTCAATTGGGACTTCAAATTCTGTCCATGTGTTGACCTCTTCGGTAAAATATATATATCCCTCCCCGATTGTATCACGCTCCAGGGTAGAAGTGTTCCATTTAGATAACCCTATCATTATCGAAGCAGAATCATTGACTCCTGGTGAGGTTTTATAATAACCTTTTAAAAGGTCCGGTCTGTCAGTAAAGGGTATTCCGCCTTCAATTGTTGCACTCATTTGTATCTCATCGATAATGATGTCGCCCAGGGTGATAACACCTGCCAATGGAAACTCACCATAATACGTTATATTTTCTGTGACGGTGGTTAATCCGGCAGCAAAATCTCCACTGTAAACATCCGTATCCAGTGGCTCAACCGCTGTAAATTGTGTGCCCATGATTTCCTTATTTGAGGTATCCCATTCATCCGGATTATTGCCTGTCCAGTTTTCAAAATCATTATTGGGAATGTCCTGCGTGAACCCGCCTAAACATAAGGATGCTAAAATTGTAAAAAATGCAATTTTTTTTGTCATAATAATAATTTCATTGGTTTGTGTTTAGTTACTTTACACAAAATTATAAAAAACAGTTAGAATGACAAATAAAATCGTACTCAAATTTAAAATTAATACACATTCTCTATTCTTTCAGGTTGAATTTTATTAAAAGCAAACAAAAAGCCGCTTCCCACAAGAAACGGCTTTTGCTGAAAAAAATATATATATCATTAGAATTTACGCTCTTTGATGCGGGATTTTTTACCTGTAAGCTTACGCAAATAAAAGATACGTGCGCGTCTGACTTTCCCGTGCTTATTCACTATTATACTGTCAATAAACGGGGAATACACTGGAAATATACGCTCTACACCGTATCCACCTGACGCTTTTCTGACAGTAAAAGTTTTATTCATGCCTTCACCCTTTTTCTGCAAAACCACGCCGCGAAATCCCTGAATACGCTCTTTGTTACCTTCCCTGATTTTATAATTTACCGTTATTGTATCCCCTGCATTGAATTCAGGATAATCAATTTCCCTTTTATATTCTTTTTCAACAGCCTTTAGTAAATCCATTGCGTTCTGTTTTTAATTATCGTTCAAATTTCGGACTGCAATATTACAAATAATTTTTCATTTAAATACATCAAATAATAAAATATTTTTTTTGATA
>CAZTNS010000187.1:0-4829 GCA_964615585.1 uncultured Bacteroidales bacterium
AACCTGTACCGACGGATGACGGTAGTTCAAAATAAGGTGTTAGGGGTTAGGTTTTTTTACATTTTTTTAATCAGCAACAGGGATTCTGAACCATACTCAATGCAATTGTTCTGTTGAGATTAATTCATTCCGGTGTTTTTTCAGGATACCACAGGTGTTTTTCAAAATTAACAATTTTATCGTTAACAACCTCAATACCTTCACTTTTCAGCAGGTCTTCCATGACATGTTCGCCTCCGAAATGATGTTTGCCGGTAAGCACACCATTGCGGTTAACCACACGATGAGCGGGCACAGGTGGTTGTACATTATGAGCGTTGTTCATTGCCCATCCCACCATCCTGCCGGCTTGTGGTGATCCCAGATACGCTGCAATAAGGCCATAAGTGGTTACCCTGGATTCTGGTATCAGGCGTACAACGTGATATACCCGTTTAAAAAAATCGCTACGATATAAATCCTTCTCGGTTTTCATCCAAGGGCGGTTCTGATAATTTTGTATTTTGAGGCAATGTAAAACGGAGATATCTGATGGTACGTTTTTCTTCGAGCCACTTATTTTCATAATGGGTTTTTATGGCAGGAATAACCTCCCCATGATTACCATCATAAATATTGGGAATATCATGAAGGAGCGGAAGCTTGTTGTGCTTTATCACATCGAGCGTATAGCCATACAACACCGGGTCATCTGTTTTCAGGTGTATGATGCCGTTGTTTTTCAAAATGGATTGATAACGTTTTAAAAAGGTTGATGATGTCAGCCGTTTTGTGACATTTTTGCGTCTGCCCCTGTGGGGGTCAGAAAACGTACACCACATTTCATCCACTTCGTTGTTTTCAAAGCAAGCGTATATGAAATCAATCCGGATACGGAGAAAAGCCACGTTTTTCATGCCTGTTTCGTACGAGACTTTAGCGCCACGCCATAAGCGGGCTCCTTTGATATCCACACCGATAAAATTTTTGCAGGGATACATTTCTGCAAGCCCGACAGTATATTCACCTTTTCCACACCCAAGTTCAAGAATGAGCGGATTGTCATTGTTAAACAGGCTTTTACACCAGTTTCCCTTAATTTCAACATTGTTATTCAGTAAGGATTCAAGGTGAGGCTGAATGAGGTGGGGAAACCTTTCGTTTTCTTTAAAGCGTTGTAATTTATTTTTACCCACTGACTGCTTATTATTCTTGTTCAACCCTTTCCACAGAAATCCCCACATCCATAATGCCGGGCAGCATTTTCACTCGCATTGCATGTTCCATGCGATAAGTGTATTCTCCTTTTTGTGGAAAATGATGGTTCTGTTTCCATAAAATTTCCCTGTCCCAGATGTCCCCCATGCCATCTCCAAGCCAATTGCCGGTTTCATCCGCCAGCGTACATTCAACAGTATCAATGGCAGTTTCTCCCGTAGGGGTGTTGGAATGCATGAATACCCATATATTGGAATAAGGGTACATGCTGGCATTGCGAATGTGTATATAGATATCGTAATTCGTCTCCGCATCTTCTATATCCACATTAAATTCAGGCTGAAAGTTCCTGTCCCAAATTTTATCAGGAATTTTTTTGTAATCTTTATAGACAGTTTTGTTGTCGCATGCTTGAAAAAAGAAAAACGAAATGATAAGCACGCCAAAAAAAAGTATATTTTTTAACATTTTTGAATGTTTTTTATTTTGTAAGACCAATCAGTTTGAACATAAATAAATATATCTATCAACAAAAGTAACTACTCACCGCAAAGACGGAGAGTCGCAAGATAAAAAACTTATGTATTGATATGTTAACATGTTAACCGTTATTAACCATTTAGCTGTCCAATTCATCTTTATGTTTTCCTCTGTTTTTTTCTTTTGCTTTTGTGTGCCTGTTTTTTGTGTTTTTTATTCTCAAAACGGGTAATATTGCCCTGATTGAGATCGCTTTCGTAATCAATCTCAGCGTTATCATTTAATTTGTCCGTTATTTTTGTGTCAACCAGGCTGTCAACCAATACATTTTGTTTGTTGAGTTTAATTATTTCTTTAACCCTTTCGATGGACAGGGCAGTAAGAACAGGTGCATTATCAATGATCATTTCGTAATACATCAGATGTTTAATGATGTCATTTTTGATATGCCTGGCGTCTCCCTGTTTTGTTTTGAGGGTCAGGTGGCGATTTGGAAACTTTTTTCTTTCGTAATTATATACAGGAAGTTCATAGTTGATACAACATTTGAGTTTGCCACACTGTCCTGCCAGTTTTAGGGGGTTGGGCGACAATTCCTGTGCCCGTGCTGCATGTGTGGTAGCAGATTTGAAATCCGACAGCCAGGTAGTACAGCAAAGTTCACGCCCACAAGGCCCAATGCCTCCGAGCCTGCCTGCTTCCTGTCTTGCCCCGATTTGTTTCATCTCCACTCGTATGCGGAATTCGTCAGCCATGAGTTTGATCAGCTCCCTGAAATCAACCCGTTCATCAGCAATATAGTAGAAAATAGCTTTCGTTTTATCCCCCTGGAATTCCACATCGCCAAGCTTCATATCCAAACCCAGGTTTTTTATCATTTCCCTGGTTCTGAGCATTGTAGGAAACTCCAGCTCAACTGCTTTTTTCCACTTTTTGATGTCTGTGGCTTTGGCTTTACGATATACTTTTTTGAATTCAGTATCAATCGGAATGTGGTTTTTGCGCAGTTGATTTTTTACCAGCTCGCCGGTAAGGGAGACAATGCCTATATCATGGCCGGGAGAACCCTCTACCGCAACGACATCACCGATGCGTAGCGGCAAGCCATTGACATTGTCAAAATAAGATTTTCGTGTGTTTTTAAAACGAATTTCTGCTATGTTAAATGGATGTGGTGTTTGCGGAGTGTCTTTTAACCAATCATAAACATCTAATTTATAACATCCGTGAGCTATATTAAATTCATTGGCACTTTCGTCAATCTCGCAAACCCTGCATCCGTGTTCCATGTCTCTGGATTTTACCATCATACATCACTTTACTTTCGGGGTTGCAAATATGATCCAAAGTTAACATTTATTTTTGAATCAACCGAATTAGATTAAAACATAAGTCAAGTAAAATAATTTTGGATGTACCATTACGCTCAATATGGTAATGTGCGCTTTCAATCTGATCCTGTATGTCAAAGATTTTTTTTAAACTGATATGCGCTGAAACTTTGGCTGCCAATTCTTTTTCATCTTTGATCAGAAAACTTAAACTGCGATTGTTGGTTCTTAGCATAAGCATTTCCCTGAAAAAACGCAATGCATATCTTAAAAATCCCTTTTGTATTTCCCGGCTCATTGTGGCCAGGTTATCAGACCATTCAATACACCCGGTTATATTTTTGTTTATCATCACAGGAAGCCATGCTTGCATTTTATTCAGGTTTTCTTCTCGTGACCTTGATGCTTCCAGATGGTTTCGGGCTTCTGCCAGATTTCCCCTGCTCATCCTGCTGATTGTCAAAGCTTCTTCATGGCTGATGTTGTGATTTTCAGTCAGAAAAGCTGCCAGTTCTGCCGTATCAATGGATGGGATTTTTACCGGTGTGGTGCGCGAAAATATGGTTGGAAGCACATTGTTGCTATCTTCAGATACCAACAAAAAGACTGTTTTTGGGGGAGGCTCTTCAATCATCTTTAACAGCTTATTGGCAGCTGTCTTATTCATTTTTTCAGGCAACCACAAGATCATGAACTTAAATTCGGATTCATAGGTTTTAAGGCTTAGTTTACGGATGATCTCTGTTGCTTCATCACGATATATGCTGACTTGTTTGTTCAGGCTTTCGAGTTTTTCCAGCCATTGCTGAAAAGTAAAATACGGCTTGTTGATAAGAATATCGCGCCATGTGTCAATATAACTGCTGCTTATCGGTTTTTTATTGTCGGATTTTACAACAGGAAAGACAAAATGCAGATCAGGATGAATGAGTTTATTAAATTTTTTACACGACGAACATATCCCGCAACTATCTTCTTCTGACGGATTTTCACAAGCAATATATTGTGCATAAGCAATGGCCAGAGGCAATTTGCCAATTCCCGGAGGACCGTAAAACAACTGAGCGTGACTGATACGACCGTTTTTTACCGTTTGTATCAGATGGTTTTTTAATGGTCTTTGTCCGATAATATCCTTAAAAAGCATGCGGTAAATATTTAAATGTTCTTGATGCTAAATTAAACATAAAATGGGAATTTATCTTTTTTTACAGGTTTTTCCTGATCAATGTTTTTACCTCCTGATCATGTCTGAGGCATTCTTAAAAATGGTTCCGTTATTTAGGCTTTTTCAGCAAAGACTATTTTGGTTTTCAGGATATATACGCTAAATCAACCATAGTCAGGTAAATCTAAGGTATTAAATGTTGGTTTTTAAATTTGTTATCTTATTAATAGGATGGGGTTCTACTGCAAATTTCGTGGAATATTTTACCAATTGCATTTCAAAATGATTAATTGAGATATTTTGAAATTATTATATGCAGTCGTTGGATTAATCTGTAAAGGCTCTTGAGCAACAGCTTAACCCTGACCTTCAGGTCGGGGTTAAGCAAATAAAAAGAAAGAATAAATGGGCTTTAGCCCTGCTTATTAAGAAGGTGTATTCACCCGATGACTTTTTGCTTCGCCTTACAGTCAAAAGATGAATATACCTCAGAATTCACAAAAGCATATCAGGGCTAAAGCCCTTTCTATTTTATATTTCGCCTCAAAACCCCGACATAAATGCCGGGGTTAATCGGCTCTGGTTAAGTACACGCTTACCCCCATCCTTCAGGTCCGGGGTGATAAGAACATGAAAGATGGAATGGGCTTTAG
>CAZTNS010000188.1:0-4797 GCA_964615585.1 uncultured Bacteroidales bacterium
ATGCAATGCTCTCCCCGAATAAGTCAGGTTTTACCAATAAAATAACAGTGAATTTCAGAAAGAGTTATATGAGAGAGAGTTGATAATTTTAGTGTTGTTTTATAATCATTATCTTGTGGATGTTTCATATACTTATTTCAACAATCCGGAACAGATGGCTTTATGAACCAGATAAGCAGCATGAACTATTTTTTCCAATGTCCTCTGCATCCTGAGGTATTGATGCATATTTATTTTTGTGGGATTAAGTGCTTTTTTTTTTCGGCTCCGATAGCTATCGGAGGTCAATACAAGTGTATTTGTCGTGGCATAGATTTTACATTTTTGGTTGTGGCTATAAAGGAGTTCCCTTCAGGGTAAACTTGTCTATGTTAGGTGAAAATAAAACCCGTAAGCATACATGCACAAAGCATTTGGGTGTGTATGTTGATATAGTCGGGGTAAGAACGCTTTTTATTAAGCTTACCGGTGTGTCTATACCTGTTTGTAGTAGTTTTTGTTTATGATTTTTTCAGCAGAGCCTCAATTATGCAGCCGGATTGAGGAGATTCATTTTTGCAGATGTGTTTTTGATACAAAATTTGGGCTATGCAACATTTATTTTTAAAAAGATGACTATCTTTGAGAAACCCACTATCTGCTTGTCTCGGTTTTTAATATAATGATACAACTAAATTCAATGATAGGTACTTCAATATGGTAACAACGGTAATTGTTAATGATTTGATGCAGAGTGAATACAGGTACACCCTGAGTGAGCCTGTTGGGAGTAATTTTGCCCCGGATTTTTCTCCTGAATCGACGCCGGCTCAAATGTTGGAGTTCGGCGTATTTGGCGGTAAATACATGACAGATTGTAAGTATGAATTTCCACAATCATGGTTTACAAACGCCAAGATGTCGCATGAGAAGCGTGATCCGGAATTAAACCTTTTTAAAATTACTGCATCCAGGCCTCTGTCATATTGGAGAAAAAAGGGGTGGATATATTGGGAGGATCCTCGTGGGTGGTTCCAATGGTATTGCAGATACTATATGGGTCGCAGGTGTCCTGATGATACCCGGCAAATCAAGCGTTGGAGAGGCATGAAGCGTCATGTGGCTCAGGTTAAGAAGCACTGTGTGCAAGCCGATTTATCTTGTCGGCGAAAGCAGAGGCAAGCCTTGCTGCATTGGGCATATGATAGTCGCAAGATATAGTTCTGACTAAAGCACCAGTAGATTGGCTAACGGCTCCAGCTGAGTTTATTCGTTCTGCAGAATGTCAGGCTTGTGTATAAGTTGTGTGTAAAGCTTTATCCTGATTTACCCTGATTGTGAAGTTTTAATCTTCAGAAATAACATTATTAGTTATCCACTTAACAATTACTTTTCCTCTGAATTTTTCTCATCCGGATATTCAACTCTAGTGTGATAAACGCTCAGTAATTTATCTGTAAACACCCGTTTTGCTTTGTTGATCATTTTAAAGGTGATATCAACGTCTTCAAATTGTCCGGCTTCCCGTTGTTTGTCAATCAGACTATTGACCATGT
This sequence comes from uncultured Bacteroidales bacterium, assembly GCA_964615585.1. GTDB lineage: Bacteria > Bacteroidota > Bacteroidia > Bacteroidales > ML635J-15 > JAQIBY01. The sequence goes on from CAZTNS010000188.1 coordinate 1,536, forward strand.
TCCGGATGTTTTTCTCGGTGTAGTCGTTCAAAGAGCGTGTGGCAGCTTCTACCGTGTCTGCCATCATCAGGATGGCTGTTTCGAGGTTGTGAGGTTTGGGGCCGGGATAGGTGAACATTTGTTCGTCTATTTTTTTGTCAGGAAATTTATTCTGAAATGACCTGTAAAAGTATTCAACGCGTGTGGTCCCGTGATGGCTTTCAATAAAATCAATAATTTGTTCGGGCAATTTGGCCTTTTGTGCCATTTTTTTGCCATTGGTAACATGTGCGATGATAAGCCTTGCGGATTCTTTGTTATTGAGATTATCATGTGGATTTTTACCGCTGAGGTTTTCCACAAAATACTGGGGTGTAGCTGATTTTCCTATGTCATGATACAAAGCGCCGGTACGGACCAGCATTGGTTTTCCACCTATTTCACGGGCAACCGCTTCGGCAAGGTTCCCTACTTGTAATGAATGCTGGAAAGTCCCCGGTGCTTTTTCTGCCAGTTGCCTCAGGAGAAGATTGTTGGTGTCAGAAAGCTCCATAAGGGTAACGTCAGATACGAATCCAAACAATTTTTCATACGCATAAATGAGCGGGAGTACAAAAAGTAGAAGCACAGCGTTGCCGGCAAACCATGCAAAATCTGTCCATATTAAATGGTTGAGGCCTCTTCCATACAACATTTGAAGAGCAAAATAGGTAATGCAATAAATAAGCAACACATAAAAACTCGTCATAAAAAGCTGTTTGCGTTTTTGTATGTTGGAAAGGCTGAAAACAGCTACTATTCCGGCAAACATTTGAAGCAACACAAATTCAAAACCGTTGGGGGCAAGAAAACCCGCCATCAAAATGATGATGAGGTGCAAAAACAAAGCTGTGCGGCTGTCATAAAATATGTTGATGACCATCGGAACGAGTGCAAAAGGAACAATATACACAGATAGTTCAGTAAAACGCACAATGGTGATGGTAATGATCATTAAGAGGAATACCTGAAGCATAACAAAAGTTATCTTCTTAAATGAATTCAAAATGGCAGGTTTGAAATACCGTAAAAATAAAAGCAATGCCAATCCAAGTGCTATGTAAAGCAGGCTGATTCCAAATATTAGCAATCCGATGCGTGTAATGTTTGCTGAACTTTCATAATCTTTTTTTATGCTTTCCAGCACCAGGTACGTTTCCCCGTCAACAATGCCACCTTCCTGAATTATGAGCTCTCCCTTTTGTATCATTCCCCTGGTATGTGAAATGTTATCAAGCCTTTCTGCCAATATTTTTTCATTGATTTTTTTGTCATACGTCAGGTTGGGAACAAGAAAACGGCAAGGGTTAAGTTTCTTTGTTAACTGCTCAGCCAATGAATCAGACAGGATTTTCTTTGTTGCTGACTTCCCGCGTTGTTTCAAAATATTGCAGGCTTCATTGTAAAACAGGACATCCGTTTTACTGGTCAATTGAGCTTCTCCGTTTTCTAAAATACGTATATTGTCCTTGTTTGTTCCCAAGCTGTCATCCTTTATCAAGCCTGTTCGGTAAATGCTGTCAAATAGATGAAAGAAATCATTGAGGAGTTGATCTCTCTGTTTTTTGGGTATGATGGTATATTGGTTTTTGTTGATGTTTTTAAACCTGGAGAAATGTTTTTTATCTGGCATGACAACTTTATCCCAGGTTTTAAAAAATGCATCTTTACAATTGGATTTTGTTTTACTTAATATGGTGCTGTCATACTTATAGTAGGGGATGTAGTTATTGTAAATACTGTCTGTTTCATTGGCAATGGCTTCTGCTGATTTATACACAGGAAAATTGTAATTGGCAATAAGGTCTTCGTGTTTCCATGGTGCTCCTTGCCGGAACTCATAAGCAAATTTACGTTCCCGTGGGTACATATAAACAATGATACCGTACACAAGCACAAACAAAAAAACAATGTATATTTTTAATGCGTTTTTCTTGATTTTAACTTTCCCCATGAGATGTTTAATTCTTCAGATTTATATTCAAGTTAACATTGTCCTGTTGAAAAAAAACGATAAGCAGCGTTTTTTAACGCTGCATTATTCAATAATTTGGCAAACATAATGTTTTATCCTGAATTTAGCTGGGTAAATATAGTTGTTTGGTATCAAATAATGAAATTATTACATGGAAACAGGCATTACACAATTGAGTTTAATTCCGGTCAGATCTAACACATCAGAGCTTAGCGAACAGGTCACACAACTGGTTTTCGGAGAGCATTTCGAAGTGTTAAATAAGCGTGGGGCATGGTTGTATATCCGTTCTTTGATTGATAATTATGAAGGATGGATAGATAAAAAGATGGCCGGAGACTTAACAGATTCATTATCAGAAGGCAATGATATAAAAAAACTGATTGTGCATCCCGTGATGGTGCGGACAACGGATGATAAAGGCGGGGCTATGTATATCCCGGGAGGTGCCTGTATTCCTGAGCCTGATAAAAACAACCGCTTTACCCTTGGAGGTGTAACCTATGCTCTTGAAGCGTTTCCGGATAACCATATTTCACTCGGGAAATGTGCCCGCCAATTTTTGAATGCACCGTACCAGTGGGGTGGCAAAACGGTATTTGGCATGGATTGTTCCGCATTTGTGCAAGTGGTGTTCAGGATTCTCGGAAAGGAATTGCCCCGCGATGCTTCGCAACAAGCCGTTGAGGGGGAAACGATATGTTTTAGGCACGATGCCCTTCCCGGAGATGTGGCTTTTTTTGAAGATCACAACGGAAAAATAATTCATACCGGCATCATACTTGATGAAAAACACATCATTCACGCCAGTGGTTGCGTGAGGATTGATTTGCTTGACCATTCGGGGATATACAATATGGATACAAGAAGTTACAGCCATGATTTGAGTGTGATACGGCGATTTGTGAGCAATGAAATAGTAAATTAATTCTCTATATTTTGTGCTGTGATCAGTCCCGGGTTACTGTAAAATTTGTAACTTGCGATTTATTAGTCCCCGTTTATAATGTCAGAACGGTTGGTTAACAAAAGTGATAAAAACAATCCGGCCTAAGCTTGTCCGGAGAAGAGGAGCAGAGCCGGAAAGTGGAGACGGATTTCAATTAAATGGCAATTATTAAACCTGCAGACCTGTACTGACTTATGATTGTAAATCCAATGATAAAAACAGACTGTCGTACACTAAGTATGGAATTTTTAAACATTGAATATTAGCTTAGTACATGACAAAAATTCCAAAATCAACATTTAATAAACTGATTGTTAATA
>CAZTNS010000189.1:0-4778 GCA_964615585.1 uncultured Bacteroidales bacterium
TTATTGACAATTTCAATAGATTGATTATCTGTATTATACCGATGATGTTCAATGTTAATACGAAACTGTCATCAATCCTTATTTACAGGGATTGATGACTTGTTGAGTTAATGCCGACCGACTATCAGCGTCATTATATTGGTTTTCTAAATATAATGACAATGTTGATAGCGTGTCGGTATAATTATGCAAATTACACCATTGAACACATATCGGTATCAATTAATCATTTTGAAATGCAATTGGTAAAATATTCCACGAAATTTGCAGTAGAACCAATTTTTTAAACACCGGACATCAATTAAATGTCCGGTTGGTGAGTGTGATCCAGCCAGGGCTCGAACCTGGGACCTACGGCTTAGAAGGCCGTTGCTCTAATCCAACTGAGCTACTGGACCGTTGTTCTTTTTCGAGGAGCAAAGATACAAAATTGTATTTATCTACAAATATTGTTTTTAGTGAAATCCTTACAAAAATCCTGTTCCTCTACTTTCATACCATCGCATAAATGCAATATATGATATCCCAGCGACCTGGCAGTGTGTACATTATCAGCATTATCATCAATAAAAAGCGTTTGTTCAGCGACAGTGGCGGTTTCTTTTGCCATAGCAAGAAATATATCAGGATCAGGTTTTCGCATTCCCATTTGATGGGACAAAAAGATGCGTTCAAAATACGCTTGAATGCCATCAGGGCAAAAACGTTGCTTTACTTGTTCATTGTAGCATTTATAATGAATACTGTTGGTGTTGCTGAGTAAAAACAAACGGTATGTTTTTGATAAAGTTTTCAACATTTCTATGGTTGCCGGCCTGAATTCCAGGATAATTGTGTTCCATGCATCATCTATTTGTTTATCAGTCCAAGGCATACCGGAAATACGTCTCATCTCATCCCGGAAATGTTCCTCTGTAATTTTACCGGTTTCCAATAAATTGAACAGGCCTGCCTGTACAGTCTCATGATACATCGTGTCAAAATCTTGCAACCCCAGGTTTTTAAATGCCCTGACAGGCGCATCAAAATCTATCGGCAACAATACCTGTCCTAAATCAAAAACGATGTTTTTATAGTGTTTATATGTATTTTTTATCATTATAGTAACAAAGAAAATTATAAAAATTTTACTTTCAAAATATTTGTTTTATATCTCTAATACCAAGTTGCGTTATTTTTTACTGCTATATCTATAAGGTATAAATCCGTAAATGGCTTTCTACTGCATACCTGAACTGCAATCCCCTTATGGATTTAAGAATCAGGAGAAATTTCTGCCTTGCATCTTAATTCATTACATTTGTTTCATAAAAACAATAATAAACAGAAGCCCCTTAATGCTTTAATTATCATGAATAAACTTGTTATTAAATACCGGGTTGACTTATACAACCGGATCAGCGAATTCAGGGAAATTTCTGAAGGCTTTATTCGTCCTGATATGCCCCCGCCTTTTTCAAATACAGAATGGGAAGGTGAAAATTTGATGTCGCTTGTTGGAGGTGAAGAAAATAAAATTTTTTTTCAAGTATTGCTACAGAGGGTACGTATTAGGCAACAGGCATACGAATATAGGTTTCGTTGCGACAGTCGTGGCATTGCAAGGTTTATGAGGATGAAACTAACTCCGGAACCAAACAATTTTATGAGGTTTGATGTTTTTCTCGATGAAGAAACACAGGGTCTTCCAGACATTCGTTTTTATCAAGGAGATACTGATTCCATGAAACGTTGTTTTCTGTGTAACCGACTTAAATCAGGACATAAGTGGGTAGATGTGAAAGAAGAAAATATTTTTCACAAAGATACCATTACCACATGGGCTGTTGATTATGCCGTGTGTCCTGATTGCATACATAAGCTACCGTGATAATAGTATTTGTTGTATGCCGGAGGTTTCAACATACAACAAAACCTTTCAAATTGATTGCACAACTTCAATCGCTGATTGCAGGCGCTCCTCTCCTTTTCCTTTAATCACAACATACGGAAAACCACAGGATATGATTTCTTTTTCGTACCAGTCGAAAAAATACATGCGCAGGTCTTTGTTTTCACGCAGAGGATCAGGGTGCCATGGCAGGTCCGGATAACACAACAAATGCAGGTGGCGGGGTAATGTTTTGATAGCATCATCAAGCCAGCCGGGTGAGTTGCCATACACGTGTTCAAGCCATACTTTGGTGATGATCAGGCCGGTATCGAGAAAAAGGTAATCAGGACAGGTTGCAGCCATGCCGTTTTCCAGTTTAATCTGCATTACGGCAATGTGCAACACATCTTCTTTTTTGTATGGCCTGTTGAGATGACGGATATAATGCCTTGCATATTCCGGCAACCACAGTTCGGAAGTTTTACAGGCAAGCTGATAGCTCAGCCATGATTTCCCCGTGCATTCAGGCCCGGTTATGACTACACGCTTACAGTTTTTATCAGGTCTTTTTTCCATGCTTTATATCCGATTACAGCCATGATAGAAAGAAAAAGGAAAAGCACCGCTGTGGGGTACAATCCTTTGTATATATACAAGCCTGTAGAAACCAGGTCAACAACAATCCAAAACAACCAATTTTCAATGATTTTACGGGCAAGCATCCATGTGGCTACAAAACTCAATGCCGTTGTAAAAGCATCGCCCACAGGCACGGGACTGTCTGTAAAATGCTTTAATACCTGCCATATCACAACAAACAACACCCCAGAAGCGAATACCGACCACATCCATTCCATTGCAGACAATCTCGATACGGGCAGTTTTTGCGTTCCATTCTTCTTTTTACGCTTGTTTTTCCCAAACACCCAATGCAGCCATCCATATATACTGATCACAAAATAATACACCTGCAGAGACATATCCGCGTAAAACTTACTCTCAAAATACACCCAGATATACATGGATACCATAACCAATGCTACCAACCAGTACAATGGATTTTGCTTAATCTGCAGAAAAATGCTGAACACCCCCAATGCTGCAGCCGTCAGCTCAAAATAATTTTGCGCAATCCATTGCCATAAAAACATACATTCATTTATTTAGGATGGCATCGTATTTTTTGGGGTCGCGGAGGATATCAAGGGCTTTCAAAAAAGCATCGTTGCCCTTATTGTTAACCTGGTAAAATTCATTGGTTTCCCATATATCAGAAGCAATCAGTGCTTTTACATGTAACTTCAGCTTTTGATGCTGGTTATCGCTAATGCTGTCCATACTTTCTTTGATGCCTTTTTCGTCAGCAAAGCTTTGTAAATCCTCAATCATGTCATCGGTGACAACAAACTCAGATTCAAATTTGTCAAATTCAGGATAAGCATCATTCAGCGCATCGCGATTATCATCAACATATTGCAATGCAAAACTAAAAATAGCTCCTTTTCGCATCAGGGCACTATGATAATCAGATACCTGGGTGGTATCAAGCGGGATAAATACATCCGGCATAATGCCTCCACCGCCATACACATTACGTTCTTTGCGCAAGGTTTTGTACATCAGGGAGTCAGGAAAATGAATGCTGTCAGTGCTGATCAACTGTCCCTGGTTGTATCTGTCAATCAGCTCATGGCCATAATCGTCTTTCCCATCTTCATAAGGTTTCTGTATGCACCTTCCTGATGGTGTGTAATACCTTGCCACGGTCAATCTGATCATGCTGTTATCGGGAAGTGGAAAAGGCCTCTGCACCAACCCTTTGCCAAAGGTACGCCGGCCAATGATAATACCACGGTCCCAATCCTGAAGCGCTCCGGAAACAATTTCACTGGCAGAAGCAGACCCTTCATTGACCAGCACCACCACACGGGTATCTTCATATCGACCATCCTCTGTGGCACGGTATTCCCTTTTCGGTGAGTTTTCTCCTTCGGTATAAACCACCATTTCCCCCTCTTCAAGAAACTGATCGGCCAGCCAGATGCTCTTGTCCATATAACCTCCTCCATTGCTTGTCAGGTCAAGGATAATGCTGTTAACACCCACAGAATCAAAACCATTAAACACTTCTTTCAACTCATCGTCCGTGGATTTTGAAAACCGGTTGAGCTTCACATAACCAATCTCATTGTCCACCACATACCCTGCATTAACAGAAAAAATGGGTATTTTATCACGTACAATGGTAAATTCCAGTACTTCGTCCACGCCGCTGCGAACAATTTCAACATCCACTTCCGTGCCTTTCTCCCCGCGCAACATTTCCACCACATCGGAATTTTTCAAACCGATGTCGGTGATGTCTTTACCATCAACGCTTATAATCCTGTCGCCGGGCATGATGCCTAGTTTCTCGGATGGCCCGCCCGGAATGGTAGCAACAACCATCAATGTATCTTCCAGGATATTAAATTGTATGCCTATGCCTTCAAATGCACCTTCAAGCGGCTCATTCATGCGTTTTACTTCATCTTTGCTGATGTAAATTGAGTGCGGATCAAGTTCTTTCAGCATGCCCACAATGGCATCTTCAACAACATTTTCCTGGTTGACACTGTCAACATAAAGCGTATTGATAAGTGTCAACACACGCCCGAATTTATGCAATTGTTCAGTTTGTTCATTTTTCAGGTCCTGGGCAATGGTTTCTGCCGGGGGAAAACTCAAAAGCACGACCAGCACTAAAATAAAAAGGGATTTCAAATGTTTCATAAGCCTAATTTTGATCTAAATTTGATGTAAAGATATAAAAGCTTCATTAAAAGTCCCTTTGAAATGCTTTAAATTTACGGTTCTACTGCAAACTTAGTGGAAAACCAAAAATATCTAAAGGTAAAAATTTATG
>CAZTNS010000190.1:0-4663 GCA_964615585.1 uncultured Bacteroidales bacterium
ATGTTTAGATGTTTAGAGGGCGTGTGGGATTTTTCAGATAACTTTTCCAACGTTTTAAACGTTGGAAAAGTTCATTTAAAATATCCTCTATACCTCTATATCCTTTATACCTTTCTTTCCCTTTTATAATCATGTGCGTTCCGATTAATAATTATTTTAATCATGCTTGTTGCATATGATAAAACATATTTGAACGTGTTTATATCCTTTTATGTTCCCGGCCTGTTTTACCCCCGTTTACTCTTCCGTACTTACTTCATTGAGTTTTTCTGCATTTTCAGCTACCTGCAATTCGTTAATAATCTGTTGGATATTGCCGTCTATAATATTTTGCAGATTAAACAGGGTCAGGTTTATCCGGTGGTCTGTCATTCTGCCCTGCGGGAAATTATAGGTTCTGATCTTGGCAGACCTGTCTCCCGAAGAGACCATTGTTTTTCGTTTTGCTGCTTCTTCATCAAGTCTTTTTTGGTATTCCAGGTTATAAATCCGTGTTTTAAGCTCAGACATGGCTTTGTTGAGGTTTTTGATCTGGGATTTTTCGTCCTGGCACGTAACCACAATGCCTGTGGGTATATGGGTTAAACGTATGGCTGAATAAGTGGTGTTTACAGACTGCCCGCCCGGCCCGGAAGAACAATAGGTGTCTTTTCTCACGTCTTCATCTTTCAGCTCAACTTCAAATTCATCTGCTTCAGGGAGCACAGCAACGGTAGCTGCTGAGGTATGCACCCGTCCCTGTGTTTCTGTTTGGGGCACTCGCTGTACACGGTGAACTCCCGATTCATATTTTAGTGTACCGTAAACATGATCGCCTGATACCTTCATGATCACTTCTTTAAATCCTCCTGAAGAGCCTTCTGTCACACTGGTGACTTCAATTTTCCATTTCTTTTCTTCGGCAAATTTTGTGTACATCCTGTACAAGTCGCCTGCAAAAATACTTGCTTCATCACCTCCCGTACCAGCCCTGATCTCAAGAATGGCATTTCGTTCATCTTCAGGGTCTTTTGGGATTAATAATTGCTTTATCGTGGATTCAATGGTTTCCACATTCTTATGAAGATCTTCGAGCTCTTGTTTAGCCATGCTTTTCAGCTCATCATCCTCTTCTTCTTTCAGGATGTTTTGGGCCGATTCAATTTTTTCAAGAATGTCTTTGTATTGATTATACTTTTCAATGAGAGGTGTCAGGTCTTTATATTCTTTATTGAGTTTTACATACCGTCCCATATCAGCAATCACATCAGGATCACTGATCAAATTTGTCACCTCCTCATATCTTTTTTCGACTTCACCGAGTTTTTCAAAAAGTGTGTTTTTTTCCATGTTTTAACTTGTTCAGTATTATTTGTGATAAACAAACTCACCATGTTTACTTTTTATTGTAAGTTTTTTATTTTCTGCTTGTTCACATCTTCCAATGATGTTGGCTTGCACACCAAATGATTCAGCAATCTTAATACAATGTTCTGCAACCGTTTCATCAGAAAGGTATAATTCCATGCGGTGCCCCATGTTGAATACTTTGTACATTTCCTGCCATGAAGTGCCGGATGCTTTTTGGATGATATTAAATAAAGGCGGTGTATCAAAAAGATTGTCTTTTATGACATGCAGGTTTTTTACAAAATTCATCACTTTTGTCTGGGCGCCACCGGAACAATGAATAATCCCATGAACAGATTCCCGGTGATTGGTTAGTATCTGCTTAATGACCGGGGCATAGGTTCTTGTGGGGGATAATACCAGTTTCCCTGCATTGATATCAAGGCCTTCAACTGTGTCTGTAAGTCCGTAACAGCCCTGGTAAACAAGTGAATCATCCAGGTTATTGTCATAACTTTCGGGGTATTTTTCAGCCAGGTGATGATGAAACACATCATGGCGTGCAGAAGTTAATCCATTGCTGCCAATGCCACTGTTGTATTCATCCTCGTAATTCGATTGTCCGAATGAAGCCAGGCCAACAATGATGTCTCCACTACTGATGTTGTCATTGACAATCAGGTCAGAACGTTTCATGCGGCATGTAACATTGGCATCCACAATGACTGTCTTCACCAGGTCGCCTACATCAGCTGTTTCACCTCCTGCAAAATGAATGTTGATCCCTAAGTCCCTTAATTTGTCTAAAAAGGCTTCTGTCCCCCTGATAATCTCTGAGATTACTTCTCCGGGAATCAGGTTTTTATTTCGCCCCAGGGTAGATGTCAGCAGGATATGATCAGCGGCCCCTACACATAACAAGTCATCAATATTCATGACAATAGCATCTTGTGCAATTCCCTGCCAGACAGATATGTCACCGGTTTCTTTCCAGTACATATATGCCAGTGATGATTTGGTGCCGGCACCATCAGCATGCATGATATTACAATACTGATCATTGCGGCCAACGATGTCGGGTAATATTTTACAAAAGGCTTGCGGATACAAGCCTTTATCAATATGTTTTACTGCATTGGCCACATCTTCTTTTGATGCGGATACTCCTCTGCGGTTGTAAAAATCTGTTCCGGGCATACTCTTATTTCTCAAAATGATAACAGGATACAAAGGTAATAATTTATAGCTCTTCTATATATTTTTAATGCACTATTTCCGGCTGCATGTATGTACAATATAACCCGTTGGAACAAACACTTTTTATCCCGGAAACAGCAGGATGATGTCTGTATGGTTATGCTTTTTCTTTTATGGCTTCCCTGATCTTACTGCTGAGCTCATTGGCCAATTCTTCATTGTCTTTGAGTAACTTTTTTACAGAGTCGCGGCCCTGCCCGAGTTTCGTGCCCCCATAGCTAAACCATGAACCACTCTTGGTGATCACCCCATAGTCAACCCCCATGTCAATGATCTCACCTGTTTTAGAGATGCCTTCGCCATACATGATGTCAAATTCACACTTACGGAATGGCGGGGCCATTTTATTTTTAACAATTTTTACACGGGTACGGTTTCCTGATATTTCTTCACCACTTTTGATCTGGCCGATTCTCCTGACATCAACCCTGACCGATGAATAAAATTTCAGGGCATTACCACCGGTTGTGGTTTCGGGATTTCCAAACATAACCCCGATCTTTTCACGGAGTTGGTTAATGAAGATACAGCATGTATTGGTTTTGCTGATGTTGGAAGATAATTTCCGCATGGCCTGAGACATCAGGCGAGCCTGTAATCCCATGCTGGAATCACCCATTTCACCTTCAATTTCGGATTTGGGAGTCAGGGCAGCTACTGAATCAATCACAATAATGTCAATAGCCCCGGACCTGATCAGGTGATCGGTGATCTCTAGAGCCTGTTCTCCGTTGTCAGGTTGTGAGATAAGCAGGTTTTCCACATCCACACCAAGTTTTTCGGCATAAAACCTGTCAAAGGCATTTTCTGCATCAATAAAAGCTGCGATTCCTCCCCGGCGTTGCGCCTCTGCAATGGCATGAATGGTGAGGGTGGTTTTGCCGGATGATTCGGGGCCAAATACTTCCGTTACACGTCCTCTCGGATAACCCCCTATGCCCAGGGCCATGTCCAGGGAAAGAGAACCGGAAGAGATGGTTGGTATGTCTTCAATGGCTTTGTCCCCCATCTTCATTATGGCGCCTTTGCCAAAATTTTTATCTATCTTATCAATGGTAAGCTCTAATGCTTTTAGTTTTTCTTTATCAATGCTTTTTCCTGTTTGTTGTTTTTGTTCCTGTTTCGCAGTTTTGGTTGCCTGGTTTTTTTGATCACTCATAATCTTTACTTGTTTTTGTAGTTATTTATGTAAAAATAAAAACATTAATTATTTTTTTTAGTTTATTTGTGTAAAAATTATTAACATATTTATAAGTAATTTTTAATGAACCGATTTACACGCTCCTTTTTTTTATTTATCTGTTTCTCATGTTTTCTCATGACAGGTAAGCCGATATTGGCAATACAGTCAACTGTTCATTTTGCCTTGGAAAACAATGACACCCTTACTCATCAAAAACAAACCATCAATAAAGGACAATATCATAATTTATTAAAGAAAGCGCTTACAAAACAAAAAGTAATTGATTCATTATCTGTTGTTTTGGATAAAACGTATAAAAAATATTATGACGGTAATGAGTCCGTTGTCAAGATGAAATTAAAGCAGGAAATCCGGTCATTAAATAAACAGATTCATTCATTACAGGAAGAGATTTTACCATTGTACACAGCTGCCCGCGATTATGAAGAAACCATGGATACATCTGTGGCAGTTGCCGGAATAATGGACGATACGCTTAGGCCCAGCCTGTTCAGTATCTCTCCTGTTACTGCTCGTGACAAGAGTTCTGTCAGGTCAGATGTAGTCTTGCCGTCCGGCCTTACATACAGGATCCAGTTGGGCGCTTACAGCAACAAAATGGGCGCTTCCGATTTTCACGGCATCAGCCCCGTGATGGCTGAAAAAATACCCGGTAAGCCACTCATCCGGTATTATGCCGGAATCTTTTTTTCATACCACCAGGCCAAATCAGCATTGGAAAAAGTGAGGGCTAAAGGGTTTAAAGATGCTTATATTGTATCGTATATTGATGGCATGTCCATTCCTCTTGACAGGGCTATAAAAATTGGCAAACAAAGAGACACTAATTAGAGCTTGTCTATAAAGTCATATAAAGTCGCGTAACCAAATTCC
>CAZTNS010000191.1:0-4661 GCA_964615585.1 uncultured Bacteroidales bacterium
TAATGACCGATAGGTTACAAGTCTGAAGTCGGAAGACCGAAGACCGGAGTCGGAAGAAATATTCATAACTCCTGACTTCCGACTCCCTACTTCATTACACATAACTCTTTAGCTTTAGATATTTCTGGTTTTCCACTGCCTGTCCGGCTTTTTGACGGAAAGTTTGCAGTAGAACCAAAAATATATATTGTATTGTTTTAATATTTGTTTATTTTTGATAATCTCCAAATAAAAAACATGAGAAAACAACAAAAAATAAATCTCAGCATTGTAATCCCGGTGTATAACGAAGCAGAAAACCTGTCTGACTGTTACTTACAGCTGAAAGAAGTGTTAATAAATCTTGGCGGCAATTATGAAATTATTTTCATCAATGACGGTAGCATGGATAATTCAATGGAGATCATTAAATCCATTTCAGACCAAAATTCAGCAGTAAAATACATTGATTTAAGCAGGAATTTCGGACAACAAGTGGCCATTTCGGCAGGGTTGGAATATGCCAGAGGAAACAGGGTTGCCATTATGGATGCTGACTTGCAGGACCCACCGGAAGTTCTTGTTGAAATGAACAAAACTCTGGACAAGGGGTTCGAGGTTGTTTACGGGAAACGCAAAGGCCGCAAAGGAGAATCATTGATCAAACGTTTTACTGCCAAAGTATTTTACCGTATGCTTTCCAAAATGACAAACATTGAAATCCCTGTGGATGCTGGTGATTTTAGGATGATGGAAAGAAAGGTCGTCAATGAATTGAATAAAATGCCGGAACGGAACAGGTTCATCCGTGGACAAGTGGCCTGGGTAGGATTCAGGCAAACTGAAATTGTTTATGAACGTGAAGGTCGTCAAAAAGGCCGCAGCGGGTATTCATATAAAAAAATGCTTCGTTTTGCACTGGATGGATTGACATCTTTTTCTGATTTTCCTTTACGATTTGCTACCTGGCTTGGATTTTTCTTTAGCATTGTAAGTTTTGTGCTGATCATCTGGGCTTTATACCAGAGATTGATTGCCAATTCATATGTACAGGGATGGACATCCCTGATCATTTCTGTGTTGTTTTTTGGTGGTATTCAACTCATTGCCATTGGCATCATTGGTGAATACATCAGTCGTATTGGCAGCAATGTGCGCAGACGACCGATGTATGTTGTTAAAGAAAAAAATGTAGCTAAACCTCAATATGATGACCCCCCGGATGAAGAAGCGTAACCTGCATTATCTATTTTCTTACATCAGTGTGGCTGTTTTATTATTGATTCTGATCTTGCTTGTTATCACATATGTTTATACCGGTTGATTTTTTTTTATTACATTTGACACATCAATTTTGGTTGATTAAATATGTTTGAACCGAAAAAATACAGCATTCTGCTTGTTGATGACGAACCCGACATCCTGGAATTTTTATCTTATAACCTAAGATCCGAAGGATACATGGTGTTCACCTGCAACAATGGTGCCGAGGTTATCAAAAAGGTACATGAGGTCACACCCGATCTGATTCTCCTGGATATTATGATGCCTGAAATGGATGGGATAGAAACCTGTGAAAAACTACGCAAAATTAAAGGCCTTGAACATGTGCTGATCATGTTTTTGACAGCCAGAGGGGAGGATTATTCACAGGTTGCAGGTTTTGATGCCGGCGGCGATGATTATGTTACCAAGCCCATCAAACCGAAAATTATTAAAAAAAGGATCAGAGCCATACTAAAACGGGTAAAAAAGGAAGAAAAATCACTGCAGAAAAATGGCATACTTGAATATGAAAACCTCATGATAGATCCCGAACGTTTTATTGTTGTTTACAAGGATCAGAAAATTGTACTACCACGCAAAGAGTTTACATTGCTTCATCTGCTTGCTTCAAATCCTTCACGTGTTTATACAAGGAATGAGATTTACAGTCATTTGTGGGGCGAGGATGTTATTGTGGGTGACAGAACCATTGATGTACATATCAGAAGGCTGCGTGAAAAAATAGGCAACGGACTGATTACAACTATAAAAGGTGTTGGTTACAAATTTGAACCCTGATCATCATTTAGTGTCCATCGTTAATATCCATATGGTTATAACAATAATAACAACACCTATCCCTGCCATTAGTCGCCTGTCCGCCCACTGGCGGAGGCAGCCGGCGAAGCAAAGCGGAGATTGATATTAATTGCTAAAATTACATTATTGTGATACATCATTTTCTCAGAAATAATATGCAGAGCAATTCAGCGACCAGCCTGGCATTTAAAACCTCATTAATATTGGGGGTTTTGCTTGCTGTTTTATTGCTGATCCTAACCTTTTTCACGGCACTAAATATAAGCGGGGTGATATTCCTTGCAGTTTTGCCGGTTTTTATCCTCTTTTCTTTTTTTATTCTCAGATACATCCTTTTTTATTTTATATATCAACATATAAGGCTTATTTACAAGACAATACATTCATTAAAAGAAGGTGACAAGGCCAAAAAAGAAAAATTTAACATCAACACCGACCTGCTCAAACAAGTGGATGATGATGTGACACAGTGGGCAGAAAACAGCCGCAGGGAAATTCAGGAATGGAAACACATGGCACAATACAGAAAAGAATTTGTTGGCAATGTGTCACATGAATTAAAGACCCCGATCTTCAATATACAGGGATACACCCTGACATTGCTTGACGGAGGCCTGGATGATAAAAGTATTAACATCAAGTACCTGACAAAACTGGAAAAAAACATCAATCGCATTATTTCTATTGTCAATGATCTGGAAGCCATTTCTAAACTCGAACACGGAGAATTGGAGCTAAGATATGAAACATTCAACCCTGTAAAACTGATTGAAGAAGTATTTGAGACCCTTGAAGATAAAGCAACAAATAAAAACATAAGCCTTCATGTTTACCAGTATTATGATAAACAAAGAAATATCAACGCTGATCCGGAGTTTATAAGGCAGGTAATGAACAATCTGATTATCAATGCCATCAATTACGGAAAAGAAAACGGCCATGTGAAAGTAGAGCTATTTGATATGGATGAAAATCTTTTGATTGAAGTTACAGATAATGGCATAGGCATTAAGGAAGAGAACATTCCACGAATTTTTGAACGTTTTTACCGGATTGATAAATCCCGTTCAACAAAATCAGGAGGCACAGGCCTGGGGCTGTCAATTGTCAAACATATCATCGAAGCCCATAACCAAACCCTCAATGTAAGAAGTACCTTAGGGGTTGGAACAACCATTGCTTTTACCATGAAAAAAGCAAAATAACCAACATTATACTTGATATGGCCAGATTCCTGAAAAAACGCGATAAAACTACCGGGCTTATGCCTGGCTCTTTGGTATTTCTGGGAAATAAAAAACAAGAACACGTCCGGATTTCATCCATGATTTACAATGAGAAAGAACTTATCAGGGATTATATACCAATAACAGACAAAGTTTTACCAGACATCCCTGAACATAACAACATTCTTTGGCTCAATATTGACGGGTTGCATGATACCTCCGTAATCAAACAAGTGGGAGAAAAATATGACCTTCATCCGTTGATGCTTGAGGATATCCTGAATACAGATCAACGACCAAAACACGAAGATTTTGACAACACCTTACTTATCAGCATGAAAATGCTCCGGTTTCATGACAAAAACAACACCCTTGAAACCGAACAAATCAGCCTTGTCATCAAAAATAATGTATTGTTGAGTTTTCAGGAACAGAGCGGTGATCTTTTTAATCCATTACATCAACGAATAAACAACAACAAAGGACGTATCAGACGTTCAGGAACAGATTACCTGGGATATGCCATCATGGACAGCATCGTAGATAATTACCTTAATATCATTGGAAAAATGGGTGAAAAAATTGAAGATATGGAAGAACACGCCATAAAAGCAAGCGATAGAAACATTCCTTCACAAATATACCATTGGAAACGAGAACTCAGGTATCTTCACAGGGCTGTCATGCCTTTTCGTGACATGTTGCTTAAAATGCTGAAAATGGGTAATGGGTATTTCGACAAAGACACCGATCTGTTTTTTAAAGACCTGCTTGACCTCAGCCAGCAGGCACTCGAAAGCACAGAAACTTACAGAGATCTGCTTTCCGATTATTACAACATTTACAATGTTGGCATCAGCAATCGGATGAATGATGTGATGAAAGTGCTTACCGTCTTTGCATCTATCTTTATACCCCTCACTTTCATTGCCGGTGTATATGGCACCAATTTTGAACACATTCCCGAATTGAGTTACCCCTCCGCTTATTTCATTATGTGGGGTGTATTCATTACCATTATTGTCATTATGATCATATTCTTCAGACGCAGAGGCTGGTTGTAAAACCCTACTCCACAATCATGCTTTCGCTATCAAGCACGGTGCCGTTTTGGAGGTAATAGACGGTGTATTGGCCCTGGGCGAGGCCGGAAACCTGCACAGACTGCTGGCCATCACCGGTGAGGGTGATGGTGCGGACGGACTGGCCATAGATGTTGTTGATTTTGATGTCGCCGGCTGCTGTCTCACAATACACTTCTATGGTGAAATTGCCCGGGTTGGGATTGGGTATGATGGTGAGGTTGGGTGAAGGGCTTGTGTCTTCGCCGGGTTCTGTGCCGGGGTCATTCAGGCTGTCCCGGGCATGAAT
>CAZTNS010000192.1:0-4651 GCA_964615585.1 uncultured Bacteroidales bacterium
ACGGAATAGCTCGCCGAGCCTCCGCTGCCCGAAGCATTGCCGCCTGTGGCGTTAATGCTTTCTTGTGCTTGTAATCCTGTTATGCCAAGTCCTAACAAGAGTACAGCACTTAATTTTAACTTTTTGTGTCTCATTTTTGTCCTTCTTTTATTGGTTAATATTCATCTTTATTTATCTGTTTTATTATAGTTGTTATTACTGTGGGGTTTTGCTCCACATACCCCATCTCGCTTCATCAAATATCAAAATAAATATTTTCAGGTATGTCAATTACGTCTTCTTGTATGAGAATTCAAATATAGAAAAATATTTAATATACAGACTTCTTAAAAAAGCCTTCTTTCTGAAACGATCATTAAATTATATTGTGCTAATATAAAGGCTGTTATAATCCCTTTTGCAAATAAAACTACACAATTCCTTTTTTAGAAGATTTATAAAAAGATGAACACGGATAACGCAGATGCAACGGATAATCACGGATAAAAGATGTTGATTCAGAGCAGGCAAATTGATGAACAACAAGAATAATCTGTGCAAATCCGTCCAATCTGTGTTATCTGTGTTCTAATATAACCCTTAAAAATTCGTTAACTTACCGTCAGTAGTGTGTTATTAAAAATGCGGGAAGCAATTTTTGCAGGGATAAACAAAATGTGTAATTTTACATCTAAAAATTACTGTTTTTTAAGGAATCTGAATATAATAAAGAAGTGTGAGAAAAAGTTGGGAAAACAGGGTACAAACCACATCTCCTGTTAGCCTGCCTGGAGAACTACCTCATACTTATAGGTAAGCTCTGCTCAGGCAACAAAACCACCTGTTTAAATTGCAGTCGAAAGTGAGCTCATTTAAAATGTAGATATTGCCATTATGGACAAACACTAATGCATATTTTCCAGACCTTTCATAATATCAAGTAACTTAAGGTTAACAACCATGGTCCCTGAATAATAATGTTCTATAATCTCTTCGTATGAATAACCATGATCTGCCATATTCATTGCTCCTTCCTGGCTCAAACCAACACCATGCCCGTATCCTTTGCCGGATAACAGCACTTCATTTCCATCAAAATCCACATCAAAATACGTTGATTTCAGCGAAAAATAACTGCGCATTTCTTTTACCGGTATGCTTAAAGAACCAATATTTATGACAGGAATTCTGGTTTTAAGCTTTTGTTTGATATATTCATTTTGCATATTTTCAGTATTTATACCCTTGTTTTCAAGAAACATGCGCCATTCTGACAGGGTAATTCGCCGTTCCCATGTGGCGTGTTTTCCCGCCAGGCTAAAAGTGTCTTTAACTGATATCAGGTATGGCAATTGTGCAGACCACACGTCTTTTGAGTTGGCAGTTTCTCCGCCGCTGTTGGAATGATACACTGCATTGATAATTTGAAAATTTGTATCAACGATCACTTTTCCCTTAGTTTC
This sequence comes from uncultured Bacteroidales bacterium, assembly GCA_964615585.1. Classification (GTDB taxonomy): domain Bacteria; phylum Bacteroidota; class Bacteroidia; order Bacteroidales; family ML635J-15; genus JAQIBY01. Next base: position 1,443 of record CAZTNS010000192.1, read on the forward strand.
CCTGGCGGATTTCATAATTTCTTCATCCATAGCTTTTGAAGGATATACCTGACAATGCACCCCATCACACAGTTGAAATCCCTCTGCTTCATGTTTATGAAGGTTACGCAGGGCGTAAGTGCGGCAGAGCACAGCTTGTGTTTTGTAATATTCCGGATGGGCATTGTATCCACCTTCGGCTTCTACAGTAGCTGCCACGTAATTTTCGAGTGGCACTCTATTGATGGCACGCAAAACACCCATATCATTGTAAAACTCCAGATTTCCGGTATAAACCCTGGGTTTTTTTTCAGTATTATCAATGTTGATAAAAAAGCCTGATTCTTTATTGATATTCAACAGGCGAATATGATTACCTGTTATCTTCATGCTGTCAGTTTGTACCTGAACAAGGCTGTCAGATTTGATTATTTTAAGGTTAAACATTGCCGGCAATTTCAAACAAAGTGAATCATTAACATAAAGGCTGTATCCATCTTTTTGCGTTGTAACAACAAAGCCATCGGCCTGCTCGCTGTAAAACAGTGAGACCTGCAAATCTTGTGCTGATGCTGCAAAAGCTAAAGTATAACAGAAAAAAACGATGATATATAACCTCAGATAAATCATTGCAATGCGGCATACATTTTTTGTGCTATTCGTTTTGACACACCCTGTTCTCCCAGTTTTTCCCGGATTTGCTTGTATTTATCAAGGATTAATATATGGTTCCCACCCCCGGGGACAACTGCCTCAAATTCCCGTTTCAGGTTTTTGAAATTCATAAAATGCTGAATCAGTTCAGTAACCACATCCTCCTTCATGATCAGATTTACGAGGCTAAAACGTCGTATTTTAACGACCATGCGAGCTATGCTGAATGTTACAGGATTTATTTTGTAGCAAACCACCTGCGGCACATCAAACAAAGCCGCCTCCAGGGTGGCGGTGCCACTGGTAATCATACCGGAAACAGCATGGTGAAGGATATCATAAGTGGCATTTTCAATCAAAAGCGCATGTTTGTTGTTTTGAATGAATTTATCGTAATATTCTTTATTGATGCCAGGTGCTCCGGCAATGAGATATTGATATTCCGGATATTGTGATGCAACCTGTAACATCATTGGCAGCATACTGGAGATTTCCTGTTTACGACTGCCCGGTAAAATAGCCACAATTGGTTTTTCTGAAAGATTGTATTTTTTTCTGAAAGATTCAAAAGGGGCGGCTGTATGTTGCTGAACAGCATCAAGTAATGGATGTCCTTCATAAACTACATCCAAATCAAAATCTTTATAAAAATCAGGTTCAAACGGCAGAATCACAAAAAGTTTATCAACGTATCTCCGTATATGATAAACCCTGCTTTTTTTCCAAGCCCATAAGTTTGGTGAAATGTAATGAAAAGTTTTAATGCGGTTTTTGTGTGCCCATTTTGCCATGCGTAGATTGAATCCTGGAAAATCAATGGTAATTAACACATCCGGATTAAATTGTAAAATATCTTCCCTGGCAAACCGGAAATTTTTTCTGATTGTATTCAGATGCCCCAGCACTTCAACAAATCCCATAATGGCAAGATGTTTATAATGCTTTCGCAACATAGCTCCTGCCCCTTGCATTTTATCACCTCCCCATGCCATGATCTCTGCTTCAGGATCAGTTTCTCTGAGTCCTTTGATCAGGTTGGACCCGTGCAGGTCACCTGAAGCTTCTCCGGCAATGATATAATATTTCATCTATTTATTTTTAATTTTCAACGGTCATAACCTGTCCCGATGACCTGTCGGGATGAAACCTCCATTTACTTTACAACCATTGGGCATTTACCATCAGCAAATAATCATCCGTGTGTGTACCGCCAACTGGCAGATCATGGAGTTTTCACAGGCATATATCAGGCAAATTTTACCACCACGACAAATATCACATACAAAAAGACTGAAATAAGAACGCCGCGGCTTGAATACAAATAATTTAAGTGATTGAAAAGATAAAATGGCAACAAATTGGATACGGTAGCAAGGCTAAAAATTGGCAAAAATGTTCCAGTGTCAATCAGCCATTGAAAGTATTCAATAAAACCAATTCCTGGTTTTGCTTTTATAAGATGAAACACATATAATACCAGTACTGGTAAAATCAGGCCTACCAGCAGACCTATCCAAATTTTATTGAATCTCTTTTTTGGATTGTTTGTTTTATCATTCATCGTTTTTGTTATTAAATGACCACTCAGACATAATTTGCAAACTGTTGTAATCTGTCAGATCAGGTTTAACAGGGACAATAGCTGCTTTATTTCGTTTCAGTACATATTCGTCAGTGTTTGGTGTCCCGTCTTCGTTGTTTTCAAAATATCCGGTTAGCCAGTAATATGGTTGCCCTGATGGATCGCTGCGTTTCTCAAATTCACCCTGCCACACTCCAAATGTCTGACGGCAGACTTCTATCCCCTTGAAATCTTCAGGTGGGATATCAGGAATATTGACGTTCAATACGACCATTTCAGGCAACTTTTCTTTTAGCATTTTTTTTACCACCATTCTGACAACTTGTTCTGATAAAGTAAAATCTGCATCCGTTGAATGATTTGTTAATGAAAAACCTGCCGAGGGAATGCGATGGATTCCTGCCTCCAAAACGATCCCCATGGTACCTGAGTACATTACAGAAACAGCCGCATTAGAACCATGATTAATCCCGGACAGCACCAAGTCAGGTTTTTTATCCAGTATCTGATCCAATGATATTTTCAAACAATCAACAGGTGTTCCCGATACCACATAAAAGATAACATCATCATTGGGGTATAGTTTACGCACGCGCAGAGGATGTTTAACCGTTATGCTGTGGGATTTTCCGCTCTGTCCATCCTCTGGTACAACGACAATAATATTGCCAAATTCTGCAGCCACTTTGATCAGGCTGTGTAAACCCGGAGCATCCGGCCCGTCATCATTTGATATCAGTATAAAAGGTTTCGTCATAATCAACAAAAATATTAAACAACAAAGATAGAAAATCAAATATAATCACAAACCTTAATCAACAAATGAATGCAAGCCATGTTTTTTGCATTGATCAAGTCTGTTATTATCTAACAAACTGAAGTTTCGCAGAAAACATAATCTGTTTATAAACAATTTAACATGAACATTGGTAACTAATCAGTGCTCGCCCCTGGGAAAACAGGGGAACTTCAAAAAAGATAACTTAAATGAAGT
>CAZTNS010000193.1:0-4650 GCA_964615585.1 uncultured Bacteroidales bacterium
CGGTATCGATCAGATATATCTCTGAATGAGTTTATGTTATGAGAAAGGCCATCAGAATTCACACAATGTATAAGGCATTGATCGTGATTATTATTTCTTTCTGAATGATAAAGACAAAGATAAGCTCATCCGGTATTTTATTCTTCAATCACTTCAACAGTGCAGTTTGCAGGCCTGTACCGCCCCGTAATTGTACCTCCGGCACCGGTTTGTTGTGATAATTCGGGTTGATAACGTCTATCTAAGATTAAAGTGTATGTTCCGGGATCAAGTGCTGATGTTTCATCGTTATCAAGGACAATGCTTTCTGCCCCCTCTTCGAATTGGTGAAAGCTGTGAATATCTCCATCTGCAATTTCTTTTAGAGTAATCGTAAAGCTTTCGTTTTCTTTAAGCGCTATCTGTTGATGAGTGTAAAGTACATCCCAGGATAATTGCCAGCTATTTTCCCTGATAATGGGGGCGATTGTATCAGGTAAAGTTATCGAAGAAAACGAAATACTGTTCGTATATTGATTGCCATCTTCATCGGTAAAATAAAAAACGCCTAAACTTAAGTATCCTGAAAGTACTTTTTGATAAAAACCGTATTCATCCATAAAAGTTAATGGATCTGGATCGTATATAGAATCCCCGATCGTAAAACCGATTGAACTGTTACCACCAAGCTTGAGTAATGTACCGTATTTGTTGCCTAATTTGAAGCTTGCTTGTGCATAGGTTTTATCGGTATTCCCATTGTAATACAATTCATAGGATGTATAAATACGGTCCTGATTAAGATGTGTTGATTCGCCTTCACAAGCTGGAAAAAAAAACAAGCAAAAAAACAAACTTAATAAAGCGGCAATAAAAATACTTTTTTTCATGATACAGGTTTTTTGTTTTGATAAAGCCAAGCATTATTCTTGAATATTCCCCAAAACAGGTCATTCAAAAACATTGGTTGCATGACTGGCGGCTTTATATTCAGATATGATTTTTCCACCAACGCTGGGGGCATCAACACTTGCAGTTTCATATTTGCGTTCCAGTGCTAAGATGCTGGCACCTTTGCTGAGTGTTGCAGTTTCAGTAGAAGTGAGTTCAATGTAATCTGCGCCCTCTTCGGATACATAAAACCTTTTGGTGTCTTTTTCAAGCGGGCCGTCAACGGTAAGTATGATTTCTTCATTCACGGTTAACGGGTCTCCATCCCAGTAAAACAGAAACGGTTCTCCCTGTACAATGGTGTCCAGCTCTTCGGGAAATTCGGCGTACAACATGTCCACAGAATTGGTGTATTCGTTGCCGTCCAGATCTTTGAAAACAAAGGTCCCGGAATCAATCCATTCTGAGAAATCTTCTGTGTAATATGCATAAATCCCGTTAAAACTCAGTTCCGTATCATTGAAAGTTACGCTGCTGCCTTCACTCAGTTTTATTTTTGAATCATAAGCCCCGCCCATTCTAAAGGTAGCCTTTGCTATTGTTTTTTCTGCATTGGCATCATAATTCAGCTCATACAGGGTGTAAATCCTGTCCTGGTTCACGTCAATGGAGTCTTCACGGTTGCATGAACTTAAATAAACCATTGAAAGGCTTAGTGTCACTATGACCAAAAGAGTAGTACATTTTTTCATAATAGGATGTTTTATTGTTTTGTTGCCGTTAATATACGATTTTTTTTATTCAAATCCTTATAAACAAAAATACTGCCAAAATTCATATCTGCAAAACATTTCATGCTTTCTTTTGCAAAGGCTTCATTGATCTCACAAATTACGATGCCGCCCTTGAACAGCTTTTGGTTTCCGGCCAGAGCAATCTGCCTGTAAAATTTAACCGGATCATCGTCGGGAACAAAAAGCGCATTATGGGGTTCAAAATTGAGTACATTTTTGTGCATAAGCTGTTGTTCTTTTTCAGTAACGTAAGGCGGGTTGCTGACAATGCAATCAAGATGTCCCGGCAGATTGTCCGGGTGCTTCCAAACATCATTGTGAAGAAAGGATACCTGTACCTTGTGTGAGTATGCATTGCGTTTTGCGATGCGCAGAATATCATCTGAAACATCACTGGCGAAAACCTGTGCGTCATTTATTTCTGCTGCAAGGGTAATGGCAATGATACCGCTTCCCGTTCCTATATCCAATATTTTTGGCTGTGTTCTGCTTGCAACCTGCCTGATGGTAAATTCCACAAGCTCTTCTGTTTCAGGACGCGGGATCAACACTGTTGGAGATACCGTGAATTTTCTGCCGTAAAATTCTGTTTCTCCGATAACATACTGGATTGGTACCCCCTCCATTAGCAGCCTGAAATAATGATTGATTTCTTTCCTTGTATCATCCCCGGGCGTAAAATCCGGTTCCGATATCTGGTGGGTTTTATCCAGTTTGCATACATGTTCGATCAGTAAAGATGCCATATTTTTAGCCTCATTTTTATCATACAAGCCCGATAAACCTTCAGTCATTTTATTTTTTATTTGTTGTATGGTGGATGATTCTATTTTCATAATCAGGTGTTTGTATGATCAATCTGCTGATGCTACCGTGTAAAAATAAAAAAAAATGCAGAAACAAGTCTGTTTCTGCATTTCAATTTATAATGTAATGGGAGTAGGGCTATTTCACAATCAGTTTTTTAACTGTATTCCCTTCCGTTGTTTTTATATGCATCATATAAATTCCCGCCGGAAGCCCCGAAACGGAAAAACTGGTCTGGTTTGAACCGGGTTGTAGCTGTAATGCTTTTTGTCCGGTAATGGTGTGCATTTTGATGCTTTCAATTTTAGATTTGGTTGCAATTTGGACCATATTGCTTGCAGGGTTTGGATACACAGACACCACAGGCGCTTTTTGTTTTTCCACAGCATTGTATTGGTCAAGTGAAATTTTAAAAACATCCATAACATGTGCGTTGTCATTGTTTTGCAGGAAAATAATGACACTGCAACTGTCTTTCACATATGTTGTATCAATATTGATCTGAAAATCTGCAGATTGAACAGGGGCTGCATCAAAATCCAATATGGTGCCGTTAGCGTCGGGAAGCATATCACGCAGTGTAAAATTCACATAATCCATGCCCATCCATGATTCCGGGATGCCGGTTTCAGTAAGTGCTACATGCAGACTCATCTCATCGTCATAATAATCAAGCGTTTCTTCCACCTCAACGTTGAGGTCAAACACCCAGGGATCTAAAGAGACAGTACTCAATGATGCATCAATGTTGTAAACCGTTGGTATGTTAATGAATTCATTGTAATAATTATCATAATAACTTTTCATGCTGTCCACGTTTGTTAATGCGCCTTCTATTCCAGCCATCCCGTTGGTAATGCTTGTTGGTGTGCCAAAACTGTTGTCCCCATCATCGTAAAAAGGCAAATAAAAATTGGCTCTTGTCATTGTAGCAGGAGTACCGTAAGAATCATTGGTTGTGTAATGGTATTCAATGGGGGCTATCTGATATCCTTCAGCAATCATTTCATCAATGGCCTGAGTGGCTCTTGGACAGAACCCGCAGGTAACAGAGGTAAAGACTTCCAGCAAAATGTAATCCCTTTCATTTCCTCCCGGCACAAGAACAGACTCGGGGCCTGCGGATGCAGAATAGCCGTTTCCGGTGTAAAATGCTTTTACTTGGTAATCATATTCCATGGGGTACAAATCCTGGTCAAGATAACTTAAGCCTGATTCAACGGTGGCAATTTGTTCTCCATCACGAATAATAGAATAGAATTCAGGGGTGCCTGAAGCCGGGGCATCCCATGAAATGGCTACATCGTTTTGATTTTCAACATTTAAAACTAAATTCATTGGTGGGTCAGGTATATCCACCTGTTCAATGATGTAATCATCCATGAAATATTTGGGCGTTTCGTTGCCTGAATCGTCCCAGGCATAAAAGTTAAATGCATCCAGTTTGTTGGTGTTTTCATCACCAAAAGCCCCGAGGCTCCATTGGTAAGCATGCACAAGGCTATCATCAACATAAAAGTCTATCCAGTCATTATCCAGATCAATGAAATGCTGAATTTTCATCCATTCCCCGGGGATGTAATTAAAAGTGGCTGCTGCAGCTCCATTGCCATCAATGCTGCCTTCACCGTTTTGGAAATATATCTGCATGCCCCATTTGGAACTGTTCCCGTTAAAATCCTGAAGGATGTTGTAATATCCAATAAAACCATCCGGTACCATCAGATAAAATTCCACGCGGTAACGGTTTTCCGTTAAATCGTTTAAAAGCAAAACACCGTCGTTGGTGCCTTCGATTACCATGGATTGTGTGCCGCCGTGAGCAGCTTCATCCGTTACCAGGGGATCTTCGGCACTGCCGGGGTTGTCACCCCAGGTTGTCCATGTGCCTGTGGGGTCTTGATCAGCAATGCCCTGGCCGGTTGTATAAGATTCAAAATCATCGGTGTAAACGGTTTGTGCGTTAACAACGAAACTGACACTTAAAAGTATCAATGTAAAATAAAGGGATACATGTTTTTTCATAAACTTATTGTTTTGGTTTGCATGTCAAAGGTAATAATATATCTAAACAACATTGCCTGACAGGTGACTAAACCCATGACCCTGAAAGGGTCAAACAAAAATAGCCCCGGGTGCAGTGAGAAAACTTGTTTTCTCAACGGAACCCGGGGTACAC
>CAZTNS010000194.1:0-4628 GCA_964615585.1 uncultured Bacteroidales bacterium
GTTAAATATCAAATTGTTGTTAACTTATTAACTTAAAGTAAATTATAAATGATATCATTATCATCTCGGACAAGCTCAGGATTTTCACTGTCTTTTGACTTTTTAGACCGGGCTCATAAACATGAATAACTAACCTGAAAACAATAATAATTAAATGAGAAATTTCATCTTTGCTATTTCAGCCATAGCGACATTATGCATTGTCAGCCCGTTATCAGCACAAAATGATAATGGAGGCGACATTGGAATTAACATCGGACAATATGCTCCTGATATTCAGCTCCCAAACCTTGAAGGAGATACAATTTCTCTCAGCAGCCTGAAAGGTCAGGTGGTTTTGATCGATTTCTGGGCAGGATGGTGTGGCCCGTGCAGAAGGGAAAATCCAAAGCTGCTGAAAAATTACAAGCAATATAAAGACAAAGATTTTGCCATGGGAGACGGATTTGAAATTTATGCTGTTTCTCTCGACAAATCAAGGGAAAAATGGAAACAGGCAATTAAAGAAGATAATGCTTCATGGATTCATGTGTCAGACCTGAAATATTGGCAATCACCCTATGTCAGGTTATACAACATCAGAGGCATACCCAGCAATTATCTTATTGATGAAAATGGGAAGATCATTGCTAAAAACCTCCGTGGTGATAAATTGGGCAATACCCTGAAAAAGTATATCATTCAGGACCCTGTGGAGAAATTAACACAGCTTCAAAGAGATATGAAAATATGTCTGAAACAAATGGAAAATCATGAAGATTATGAAGGACATCAAAAAGAAATTAATAAAATCCAAAAACAATTGAACAAGCTGAACGAAACAATTGACGCACTTCATACAACAAAGGAATAACTATGTTGACATTTTTACATGTATGCCTGCCATCTTGTCCACAATAGAGTTTTTGGCAGGCATTTTGCTATTTTGTGCAGAATTGAATAAATAACAAACAGGACAATGGATAAAAACAAAAAACATAAAGAAGAACACCAAATAGATGAAGTGGAAGATCATACCAGTGAAGATTTGAATAGGAGCAAGGAAGACAAAAATACATCCGAAAAGAGCAATAATTCCTGTGCAGATAAAGAATCCCCGAATGATGAAACAGGGAAAAAGCAGAAAAAAGGTAAAAAATCTTCATCCGGTCAAAAAGCAAACGGGTTAACAAAAAAGCTGGAGGAAAAGGAACAGATCATTAAAGAACTGAATGAAAAATTCAGTTTAATGAATGATAAATACCTGCGGCTTTCGGCAGAGTTTGATAATTACCGGAAACGCACCTTAAAAGAAAAAATAGATTTGACACATTCTGCCGGACACACTGTAATCAAGAATCTTTTACCTGTTGTTGATGATCTTGAACGTGCCATGGAAAACATCGAAAAAACGGATGATCTTGAATCCGTAAAAAAAGGCATGGAGTTGATATACATCAAATTTTACAATTTTTTGAAACAGGAAGGAATTGAACCAATTGAAGCTGTAGGAAAGGAATTTGACACTGATGAACATGAAGCCATGACAAAAATTCCGGCACCAAAAGAAGAATTAAAAGGGAAAGTGGTAGAAGAAATCCAAAAAGGGTACAAAACCAACGATCAAATATTAAGGCACTCAAAAGTAGTTGTGGGAGAATAATTTTATGACAAAACGTGATTATTACGACATACTCGGGGTATCAAAAAGCGCATCTCAGGATGAAATTAAAAAGGCATACCGCAAACAAGCCTTGAAATATCACCCTGACAAAAATCCTGATGACAAAGAAGCAGAACGTAAATTCAAAGAAGCTGCTGAAGCTTACGAAGTACTCCGTGATGAACAAAAGCGCCAACGGTACGATCAGTATGGCCACGAAGGTGTGAAAGCCGGTGCCAATGGTTTCTCCGGCGGAGGCATGAGTTTTGATGATATATTCAGCCGCTTTGGTGATGTGTTTGGAGACATGGGTTTTGGTGGTTTCGAAGATTCCGGCTTTGGCGGGGGCTTTGGTAGTAGTTTTGGTGGAGGCCGAAGAAGGCAAACGGTCAATAAAGGCTCCAATATTCGTATCAAAGTAAAACTTACTTTGGAGGAAATTGCAAAAGGAACTACCAAGAAACTCAAAATTAAAAAATACATCAAATGTGACGCCTGTAATGGTACAGGTGAAAAAAACGGGAGTTCCAGCTCAACATGTTCCACATGTCAGGGGAGTGGTGTCGAAACGCGGGTAACAAATACCATTCTTGGCCAAATGCAACAACGCACGACATGTCGTACTTGTGGCGGAACCGGCTCTGTGATTAAAGAAAAATGCCCTGCATGTAACGGTGAAGGCGTTGTCAGAGGAGAAGAAGTGGTGGAAGTCAAAATCCCGCCAGGCATGTCAGAAGGAGTACAGCTAAGCGTTTCCGGTAAAGGAAATGCTGCCCGCCGGGGTGGTGTAAACGGTGATTTGCTTGTTGTTATTGAAGAAAAAGAACATCCCGAGCTTGTCCGCGATGATAATGATCTGCTTTTTAATTTATTTATAAGTATCCCGGAAGCTGTATTGGGAACCACCGCAACCATCCCTACACTTGAAGGCAAAGTGAAAGTAAAAATTGAACCGGGCACCCAATCAGGAAAAATATTGCGTCTCAGAAAAAAAGGCATTCCGGATGTCCAGGGATACGGCAAAGGTGATCTCCTTGTCAAAGTCAATGTTTATATCCCCAAAAAAATAACCGGAGAAGAAGAAAAAGTTTTTGAAAAACTGTTGGCTTCTGACTCAATGAAACCCAAAAAACAGGGAAAAGACGGCACCACAGAAGAAAATATTTTTCACAAGATGAAGGGATTTTTTGGATAAACAACATGCACCGTAAACAAAAAAAAACGCAGGTAGCTCCAAGCCATCTGCGTTTTATTTTGGGTGGAAGATGGGATTTGAACCCACGACCCCTGGAACCACAATCCAGTGCTCTAACCAACTGAGCTACATCCACCATTTGTTCAGTGCTGCAAAGATAAAAAATCTCTTTCATCAAAAAAAGATTTTTTAAAAATAAATTATCAAACAACAGGGAATGCTATCTTTGAAAAAAAATTAGATGTTCAAACCTGGTAAATACATCAATAATATTGCCGGCTTACAGTTTTTTCAACTGTTCAGGTTTGTTATCCTTTTCCTGATCAGCATTGTTTTTTCAAAATCAGCCTTGAAACAAGGTGAAATTGGTATTTATGAAACTTTTTTGCTCATTGCCGGGGGTGTCAGTTTTTTTTGGATATCGGGACTCATACAATCCCTGATGCCACTCTTTAAAACAAAAGTTTCAGACCGGGCTGCTGCAAAAGACGACACAGGGATACTGTTCAACGCTGCTCTGCTTATGTTTTTTATGAGCACAATGGCCGGCATTTTTGTTTACCTTGTGGATGATTACCTCGCCGGGTTACTCTCCCTCCATACCAGCTCTGTGCCATACCTCAAAATACTGGTAGCTTATATCATCCTGTCGGGCCCCAATAATTTGATTGAGTACATTTTTTTGCTCAAAAACCAATCCAAAAACATTGTACTTTTTTCCACCATCAGTCTGACAGTACAATTGGTTTGCGTTACGGTACCGGTGTTACTTACCAATGATTTGGGGTATGGACTCTATGGCCTGCTTGCTGTGAACGCACTGAAATTTGTGTTCCTTGTATTTTTAATTCAAAAATACAGTAACATCAAGCTACGGGTTGATCATATCAAAAAGCATTTACACTTGGCTTCACCCTTGATCATCAGTGTTTTACTCAGCGGATCCGCCTCATATTTCGATGGCTTTCTGGTGTCGTATCATTTTGATGAAGCAAAGTTTGCGGTTTTTAGGTACGGAGCACGGGAATTGCCCTTTGTTGTTCTTCTGGCCAATGCATTTTCCAACGCCATGATTCCTGATTTTTCGGTCAAAGGGAAACGTAATGAAGCCATGGCACATATGCGAAGACGCTCCCGAAAATTGATGAACCTGCTTTTTCCTGTGAGCATCATTTTTCTGCTGACTTCAAAATGGTTGTATCCCATTGTTTTTAACCCTGACTTTATTCAAAGTGCAGCCGTTTTCAATGCTTACCTTCTGATTATTTTATCGCGCCTCCTGTTTCCTCAAACGGTGCTCATTGGCTGGCAAAAAACAAGGGCCATCATGGCATCATCCCTGTTGGAGCTTACCATCAACATCGGGCTTTCGTTATGGTTTATTCAAACCATGGGACTTGTAGGGGTGGCTTACGCTACTGTCATTGCGTACATGCTGCAGAAAATTATTCTGATTGCCTACCTGTGGACCCGGAAACACATCCATCCTGCAAAATACGTTCCCCTTTCTGCATGGATTGGCTGGAGCGTTGTTTTATTGATGGTTTATGCAGGCGTAAATATCTGGATTTGGTAAACACACAGATTGCCATGGACAATTTATTCAGAACTATACCACTTTGTACAAGCTGATTTTACGAGGGTGTATTCAAGTACGCACGGCCCGTTGGTACAATTTTTACTTATCTCCAGTTGCAGCTAACCATAATGAACATCTTCACCTTGAGTTATACTGAAAGCAATGTAGCCGGGTGCATCGGCAAAATAAGAAACATTACGTGATATACTCGT
>CAZTNS010000195.1:0-4597 GCA_964615585.1 uncultured Bacteroidales bacterium
CAAATGGTTAGCCATTTTTCACGAAAATATTACGTATTATTAATAAATGTTACGGATAAAGATAATTTGGGTTAGCTTTCGGTTAATCATTTAAATCAAAAGTTTATATATTGCTTTCTTTCAGCAAAACATCCAGTCCGGCATCGATGCTTTTGGGGTGATAATCCAGTTCAGCGATGGATTTATCCAGGTTGAGGCATGTTTTTGGGGGACGCAGCGCTGGGGCTGAAAGCTCTGAAGACGATATGGGTGTTATAAAATTTGTGTTGTAGCCTACTTTTGAAGCAATCCGGCAGGCAAAATCAAAAACGCTGGTCATTTCATTGCCTGCAATGTGCCATATCCCGTCTTTTTTCTTTATTGCAATTTTTATAACTCCCTCAGCGAGATCATATACAAGGGTGGGGCAACGGAACTGATCATTTACCACCTTGATGTCTTTGTTGTGTTGAGCAGAATCAAGTATCCATGTTAGTATATTGCCTTTTTGTGGAGATGGGGGATGTCCATACACAAGTACCGTTCTTACAATGGCTGCTGATACCGGTGAATTTATCAGGTATGCTTCGGCCAACTTTTTGCATTCGCCGTAATAATTTACGGGTGATGGTTTATCTTCTTCGTTGTAGCGGCCTTTTTTCCCGTCGAAAACAAAGTCGGAACTCAGGTGTACCAGGTGGATGCCTTTTTTATAGCATGCATCTGCCATATTTTTGACAGCCTCATAATTGGTTTTATAACACGCTGCTGTGTTTTCTTGGCAAATGTCCACTTTAGAAATTGCTGCTGTATTGACAAGGACATCCGGTTTATAAACATCAAGAAAGTAGTTCAGTTTTGCGTCATCATTGATGTCGAGATACTCGAATGGATTATGGTGGGAATGGGTATTATGCCTGGCCGTTGCAATCAATTTCACATCGGGGCTGATTTTATTTGCCATTTTCAGGATATGGTGTCCCAGCAACCCGTTAGAACCTGTGAGGAAAATTTTCATGCCTGACACATCATTTTTTTCAGTTCTGCGATTTCATCTTGTTTGCCCAACACAAAAATGTGGTCATCAGAGGACAGTTTTACATCGGCCCCCGGGTTGACAAGGTATGTGCCATCTTGTCTGCGAATGCCTATTATATTGGCACCGGTGCTTTTTCGTATTTTTAACTCCCCGATGGTTTTCTTTTCATGGTCACTCAGCATCTGGGAGCATGATACCTCTTCGAGGTTGGTTTCGGTAATGGTTTGCAACAAGACATAATCCATGAATTCCACGATATCTGGCTGGGCTACAAGTTTAGCCATCCGTTGCCCGCCTGTTTTTGCCGGCATAATGACATTGGTAGCGCCTGCTCTTTTTAATTTGACATCGGAGTTTTCATTGGATGCACGTGCAATGATTTTTAGCTGTGGATTAATTTCCCGGGCACTCAGCACCACAAAGAGATTGTCAGCATCCAGAGGAAGAGCCGCAATAAGTGCCTTTGCACGTTCTGTCCCTGCTGCATAAAGCACGTCATCGTTTGTTGCATCCCCCTGCACATGAAGCAGGTCAGTTTCATCCCGGAGGAATTCGATGGTCTCCGGATTTTTTTCGATGATCACAATTTTTTCGCCATGGGATGACAAATCTTCAACGGTTTGCTGGCCATTGCGGCCATATCCCACAACAATCACATGGTCAGATAAATTTTTGATTTGTTTTTCCATTTTTTTCTTTTTAAAATAGTTCGTAAAAATTCCACTGACGATATATCGTGTGACATTGGAGATGACGTATGCATAAATAGAAAAACTCACTAAAATAAGTACGATGGTAAATATTTTTCCTGATTGGGAAAGAGGTGCCACTTCACGAAATCCGACAGTAGCAATGGTAATGATGGTCATGTAAAGCGCTTCTATGAAAGGGAACTTTTCAATGATACTATACCCCAATACACCCAGAATTATGATGACCAAAAGGATAAACAGGGCTAAGAAGATTCCTTTTGTGTTGAGATTTTGTGATGATGTGTTATCTCTAAACATGAGCGTGCTGGGTTATGAGTTTTTGACCAAGCTTGCAAAATAAGCATTTTTTTTCGTTACAATAATGGTTTCTGAGTTGAATTAAAGCCTGCGTTTCCATTGCATTTGAAACGTGTATGCCGACATCCTTCCATTCACGGATGATCCGGTTGTTTTCAGGTGGTAAACTTTCAAGAAAATAAATAGCTTTGTCTGCGTAACGCTGTTCATCACGCATCCTGGCATATAAAAACAAAAACGGCACAACAGCGTTTATGATCAGGTTGTTAACGGCCATTTTTCCTGGTTTTTTCACCTGTTCAGGGCTTGTTAGTCCAAATTTGTAATGTGTGTTCCAATACGCAGACGCCGGTTTTATAAACAGGGAATGAAGTTGCTCAATTTCTTTTGCTTCGGCTACTTTGCTGAACAGATTTTCTTCTTCATGCATGAGTTTTGCCAGTTGAGCAAGCCGTATAACCGGAAAATTTACCGGACGCATGCGTGAAAACTTCCACAGGTGTGGCTGTATGTTATCAAGTTGATATTTGTGCTTTAAAAAAGCATATTCATTTTTCAGATCACGATAATAATCATCCTTAAGATTGCCTTTCAACAATCCGGCCTGACCGAAAAGCAAGGCTTCTACCTGCAGCAAATTATTTCTGTGTTTGGCCAGGATTTTCCAGTTTAGGCTGCGTCCCAGCATTTCAAAAGGCGTTTGATTGACTTTAAGTCCAAATTGTTTGAACAATACCTGATAAAATGCCGTGTCAATGTCTTTACGTTCTTTGTACAAGCGCTTTTCAATCTCAGTAGCTTTGTTTTTCAGGCGTTCCACAGCCATCGATTGCAGCCAGATGATGATTTCTGAAGGATTAATTTTGTGTATGTCCTGATGGCAGGGGATACCGGAAATGTTTTGTATGAATTTTTGATACTGATCAAAGGCAGAGTTTGGGTATTGCATTTCCCATGTTTCCAGTTCCCTTCCCGATTGGGTAATTGCCTTTTCGTTGTTTTCTGCCACAACATGAAGGATAACATTATCATAAGCCTTGTCTGAATCATGATTATGCGCAAACCAATCCGAGGCCTTTTTGTGAATTTCAACATTGCCTGCCCAAATGGTGCCGTCAATGTTAATTTTGGCATTGAAAAAATCCGGCCCGGCATCGAAATTGTGCATGCCGGTGTCCAATACTTCGAATGTTTTTTTGGATGCCGTTACTGTATTATTTGTCCATTGGCGGGTTTTCCAGATGAAATGCAAAAAATCTTCAGTCATAACCTATACCGGAATTTTAGGTTAAAGATAGAAAGAAAACATGGAAAAAATCAAGCCGGAAGAAAACAATTTGATTTTCTTCCGGCCGATGCAGTGAAAGATGGGGGATTACCCCTGTTTTCCGGATAGGACACCTATTTTTTAGATTATGATGTAAGCACTCCCCAATGGCATGTGGAATAATAAATTAGGCTACGGGATGATTGATGCATACACTGTTCTTAATTTTTGTCATGATGATGTTTTTATTGAGTCTTCGGACAATATTACGTGGAAAACTGAAAAAACTTTGTGATAACCTAATCGTTGAAGGCAATTTAGCCATAGTAGCACCGTTTCATTTTTATACAGTTATACCACAAATCACCATCCAAAGCGATAAAATCATGGAAGTGCAGCAAAGCACCGTAAAAATTGACTGGTGTTCCCCAGTAAATATAAACAGTTAATATATGGGGGGGCATTTGGTATAATTCCCCCCAAATACTTATGATTTTAGTTGGATTATTGAAACTTTTTGCTTATTTTAGCCGTATTAATATAAAGAATGGAAGATGGAAAACGAGGGCGGTTGGGAATTTTAAAAAATTTGTGTTATGAGGAAATTGATAAATATTTCAGGAAAACTTTTTTTGAGTGTTTTAATTGTTAGTTATTTTTCATTGATCTGTAATGCACAGATAAAAGAAAAATTAGGAATAGACAGTCTGAAAATAACACCAAATAATCCGACCACAGAAGATAGTGTTAAAGCTATAAGCTTTATAACAGCTCCCGGACAATCCATTATAGATACAACCTTAGCATCAATTGAAGATTCATTAATTTTAATTAGTATTTATGGTACAGAAATGTTTCCATATACAGATGGTATAACACAATTATCAGATACCATTATTTTAGGTAAATTACAAAGTGGCAAATACTACTTAGTAGAGCATCATTATGGAAGACAACAACAAGAAGATTCTACATATACACAATATTCGCTTGGAAGTATTTCTGATACGCTTCAGTTCTTAATTTCCTCTCTTGGAACTGTGGATTTTATCAAAAATGACAATAAATTTCTTATATATCCTAATCCAACAAGAAATACGTTAACCATTTTTTTGAATGGTAGTGAAATTTTATGCAAATATAATTTGGAAATTCATACCATAAAAGGAGAAAAATTATCATCAAAAAACATTTACAAAAGCACAGCCCTTGATTTGTCAGATTATGCCCCAGGAATCTATCTACTTACCATTAAACATAACAATAAAATCATTCAAACAGAAAAACTCATTGTTGAATAAA
>CAZTNS010000196.1:0-4582 GCA_964615585.1 uncultured Bacteroidales bacterium
AATTATGGGACAAACATTTGTTGAAAAAATACTCAATGCAAAAACAGGAAGCATCGTCTTCAGAAAACCTGATCTCGTACTGACGCATGACAATACAGCAAGCATAAAGAAAACATTTGAAAAAATGGGTGGTACCAAGCTGGCCAATCCGGATCAATCACTGATTGTGCTGGACCACAATGCACCGCCAACCAATGCTGCATTGGCCACACAATATCAGACCATCCGTGATTTTGCCAAAGATCAAAACATCGAAAAGTTTTACGATGTGGGCAATGGGATTTGCCATCAAATCATGGCTTACCATGCCAAACCGGGCATGATTATCGTGGGAAGTGACAGCCACACTTGTACCGCAGGGGCTTTCAACGCATTGGCAGCAGGTATTGACCGTACCGAATCTGCAGGCATCTGGAAAAAAGGTGAAACCTGGTTTCGCGTGCCTGAAAGCATAAAAATCACCCTGCATGGACAATTGCCCGACGGGGTTTATGCCAAAGATTTGTCGTTGTACATCATAGGGCTTATCGGTTCTTCCGGAGCCAATTACAACAGCATTGAATACCATGGCGAAGGCGTAAAAACACTGACCATGCCCCAACGCATGACTCTTGCTAACCTGGCATCTGAAATGGGCGCAAAAAATGCCGTTTTTCCACCAGACGAAATACTCGCAGAATATTTCGGTAAGGATTGTATTGATGGTATATGGGCTGATGATGATGCAGAATACATTCAGGAAATAGACATTGACTTATCTGAATTGTATCCGCTTGTTGCAGCGCCCCACCATGTTGACAATGTCAAAGCGCTTGCCGAAGTGGCAGGCATGGAGATACAGCAGGGATTGATCGGGACATGCACCAACGGCCGTTATGAAGACCTTGAGGTTGCTGCTGAAGTGCTGAAGGGACAAAAAGTCAAAGATGGCTTTCAGTTGCTCATCATTCCGGCAAGCAAGGAGATTTATATGAAGGCCATGGAATCAGGCGTGTTAACAACCCTAATGGAAGCAGGTGCCAATGTGCTGTCAACATCCTGCGGCCCGTGTCTTGGCACAGGACAGGGAATCCCTGCCGATGGGTACAGGGTTTTATCTACAGCCAACCGCAATTTCAAAGGCCGCATGGGCAATAAAAATGCTGAAATTTACCTTGCCTCACCTGCTGCCGTAGCAAAATCATCCATTGAAGGAAAGATTACAGACCCCCGCTCCCATCCCGGCAATGAAACATGGCCACATCAACAGGAACAATCATCCATGGTGGATATCCCCGAAGGCGAAAACCGCAAGCTTGGAAACGTTTGGAATTATACAGACGTTGACAATTTAAACACCGACCAGATGTTTGCCGGCAACCTGACGTATAACATCCTCAGCAGCGATGCCGAAGCCATTGTACCACATCTTTTTGAAGGGTTTGATCCTAATTTCACAAAGCAAGTTGAAACGGGAGATGTAATTATGGCCGGGTCTAATTTTGGATGCGGATCTTCACGGGAACATCCTGCAGTAGGTTTAGCACATGCAGGAGTAAAAGCTGTGATCGTAAAATCTGTGAACCGTATTTTTTACCGCAGCTCTGTAAACCAGGGATTACTTCTGATCGTACACCCCGAAGCTGTTGATGCTTATCATCCCGGGGACAAGGTTAATGTTGATGTTGAAAAAGGAAAAATCAATGTTGGTACAAAGTCGTTTGATTTTGCTCCCCTGCCGGACAAACTCAAAGAAATCATTGACAATAAAGGGCTTGTAAACTGGATAAAAAAAAGCAGTAATTGATTAAAAACCAAGCTGAGTATTTAAGAAAACAAAAACCGGAATTATAGACAAACACCTTTTCAAATATTGATACTTGAAAGTGCTGCTTTACTCAGGTGTGAAGCGGAAAGTAATGGTGCCGCTCTGCCGTACTTTAGCATTGTTATCGGCATTAAACCTGGATTGTTTAGCTGAAGCCACAGCTTTATCAATACAATGGCTTTCACATGCTGTACATCCACCTGGTTTCATGTGTGCATTTACAACCTTACCAGACCTGTCCACCACTATATTAACAATCACATAACCATCGCAATTGGCAACTGAGGGTTTGGGGATATTTTCGGCTGCTCTTCCAGCCAGTGACCATCCATTGCCTGCCACACTTCCGGAGCCGGGGCCCTCTCCGTCACCGTCTCCACCATCTCCACCATCACCTGAGCCGGGATTACCAGAACCTTCACCATCGGCCTCGCTGTCGGATGTATTGCCCCAGTTTGTGTTTAGTATATCCTGAACCTTATCGTTCACCTCTTCCTGCTGTTCTTCTTCGTTGTCCTGAGTTTCATTTGTAATTTGCTCTTCTGATTCCTCAGTGGTATTATAATTGGGCAATTCAGGAGCTTCTTCATGATCCTGTGTCATGTTTGACTCGGGCGTACTTTGTGTTTCATTGCTTGAACTGGATTGGGATGACGACTGATTGCTGGCAACCGATGGACCAGGGTCAGGGCTACCACTGCCGGAACCACCAAAATCAAGCACAATGCCTTCTTCCGGGGGTGGCGGGTCTGGCTTATACAAGCCGAGAAACAATAAAAGCACTGTCACGATGGCGAGATAGACAATCACGCCGATGATGGCTTCTTTATGTTTTTTCTCAAAAATCATACTTAATCCAGTGGTCTGGTTGCCAAAATGAGTTTATATTCATTGTTTTTGGCAATATTCATAATTTTCACAACCTCTTCAATGGGAACGGATTTGTCAGCATGCAATGATACTGTAGGATCTTCTTCGTCTTCCAGCATGGTACGCAACCTGCCTTCAATCTGTGAAAAAGGCACAGAGCTTCGTGTATCTGCTGTCCCAACATAATACAAATATTCTCCACCATTATCTTTAATGGAAATTGTGGTGATGGGTGTTGCTCTGGTCTGGTTGTTGCTTTGGGGCAGTAATAACTTAATGGCATTTGGAGCCACCAAGGTACTGGTTACCATAAAAAATATCAACAAGAGGAACACTATATCCGTCATGGAGGACATACTGAAACCTGCGTTTATTTTATTTCTTGAACGTAATGCCATAGCAATTTGCTTTATGCGGGTTCATTAAGAATGTCCATAAATTCTGTTGTCCTGGATTCCAATTGGCTGACCAGGTTATCAATCCGTGACACAACAAGGTTATAAGCAAAATAGGCGATAATACCAACAATCAAACCACCAACGGTAGTTACCATTGCGGTATAAATCCCATTGGAAAGCAGTTGCACATCAATGTTGTTGCCGGCACTGGCCATATCAAAAAACGCCTGGATCATCCCCATAACGGTACCAAGAAACCCAATCATGGGCGCACCACCTGAAATGGATGCCAAAACCGGCAATCCACGCTCAAGCCTTGCAACTTCCTGCTTTCCGACATTTTCCACCGCAGCGTTGATGTCATTCAAAGGGCGGCCTATGCGTTTTATCCCCTTTGCCAGCATCCGTGCCAACGGACTGTTGGTGGTGCTGCATGTTGTCATTGCGGCATCCACATTGCCTTTCTGGATGTTTTCCTTGATGTTGTTCATAAATTGCTGGTCATCTTTGGATGCTTTTTTGACAGCCATGAATTTATCCACAAAAATATACACAGCAATAATGGACAATACACCCAATATTATCATTATCACGCCGCCGTGCTGGGCCATTTCCAAATAGGAAATCTTTTCTGTTCCCTGGCTTGTTGCCTGGGCTGCAGTATCAGTAACTGCCGAAACATTTTGTAACAAAACCATAATCCTTCTATTTTTTGAACGAAATTACTATTATTTTAAGCTGTATCATCCATCAGGCATCTTTTTTATTAACAATCCTGTGTTAAGAATATGTCGCTTTTATCCTATAACGTATGAGGGGTACGAATTCGTACTTGCAGGCTGTTGAAAAAAGGCCAATAGGTAAGTTCCTGTTTTGAGCTTAGCCACTGATGTTTTCAAGCCCAATTAAATTTCATTATGTGCTTAATTTCAGACACCCGTAATTATCATTAATTTCTCTTAACACCGTGAAAAGATAACAGGGATGGATGTTTAGTATTCACATCAAAGCACAGATTCATGTAATATAAACCCGCTTAAATTTTTTGTATAAAACATTTTTTTTAGTTTTGAATAAAAAACAGTACCATGATAAAAACCACATCTTGCTTTTTAATATTAATCAATTTATGTCTTATTCATGTGCTATATGCACAAAATGATAGCATTCCGTCAATAAACAACCTAAAACAGGAAGAAATTTTTCGGCCAGATAAATTTAATACGTGTTGGGGTGTCGGTACCGATTATGGTGGCATCGGAACAAAACTCTTAGTATATCCGCACAAATACACAGGCATATTTGCGGGCATTGGTTACACACCGGCAGGGATGGGATACAATGCTGGGATAAAATTGCGGTACACTAATGATACCATTACATGTACATGCTTTTTTCAACCTTTTCTTACAATGATGTATGGAATCAATTTTATGGTGCTTGTGGAAAACCAACCTTCATTGAATGAAACATTCAGAAGTTTTACCGCCGGTGCAGGCATTGACAT
>CAZTNS010000197.1:0-4422 GCA_964615585.1 uncultured Bacteroidales bacterium
AATTTATAAACAGCCACGATAAATATGAATTAGACCCCTTGGTCAAAATGGCAATAATTCATTATCAATTCGAAAGCATTCACCCTTTTTACGATGGAAATGGCAGAACCGGCCGGATAATCAATATTTTATACCTGATTCAGGAAAAATTGCAAGACCTGCCGATTCTGTATTTAAGCAGTTATATAATCAAACATAAACCCGACTACTACAGGTTACTCCAGAAAGTAAGAGAAACAGATTCCTGGGAAGAATGGCTATTGTTTATGATTAATGGAATAGAGCAAACATCGAGAGAAACAATAGACTTGATTCTAAAGATTAGTGAGCTTATGATGAGCTATAAGCATAAAATACGTGAGAATTATAAATTTTATAGCCAGGATTTGCTGAATAACTTATTCAAACATCCCTACACGAAAATTGAATTTGTAGTTAATGATTTGAATGTTTCACGGATTACGGCAGCCAATTATTTGAATAAGTTAGCAGATGATGGATTGTTGACTAAGAAAAAACTTGGGACTGGAAATTATTACATCAACGAGCCATTGTTTAATTTATTAACGAATAGATAGAATAATGCACAGGCGGCAATCAAGCAGCCTGCCCCACCAGTAACAATTAACGGAAAAACACTCCGGTAAAAACTCACTTCCATAGCCTTACCACCAATCACATACACATAATTTTTAGTAAATAAGAGTACAAAGCTTTTGGCAACCCTGGTACAAGTTTCCCATGCATAAAACTTACCCTGGTTTTTACAGTATTTTTCGTCACACCGCTTTCTTTTATCCAATAGTTTTCATACGTTTGAGTGGTGATGAAAACCGGATGTGAAATGTTTGAAAGTAGTTGTACAGGATTGAAAATAGTTAAGGTGTGTTTATAAGCGAGTTGTAACACATATTAAAGAGCTTCCTCAAACAAAAACTTGCAAGGTAGTAACTTTTAAGTTACCTTTGTAGTGTAGTGAAAAAGTTCGAAAGGTCATATTGTATTGTGCAAACAAAAAACCAGCCAATGCATTACAAATCACATCAAAAAGATCACCCATCCAACATAATTTTGTGATTTCACTTCCTCTGTAAGCCTTTGGTAAATAATATTTAAAAGCCGTTCCAGTTGCGCTACACAGGAGCCCATCGACTCAACCACGTTCAGTGTAGCTGTTTCTGATGTTTGATTAAACAACAGAACAAAGGGTAGCTATTTTCCCCATGGCCATTTAATCAGTTTTGAAAAGACAATTAAATACTGGATTATTCCCATCAGTAAAATGAATACCCATGAAACATATCCATGTCTGACAAGCTTGCTTCCAATGGATAATTCTGCTGCTTTATGTGAACTCAGGTTTCCTGACTGGTATAAAGGGTAGAGATTTGCTTGTAATTTCCCATGGTTGATTTCCACCGGGGGCAATTCTGTATGTTGTATTTGATGCCAGAGTAGTGGGAATTGTGTTTCCCTGATTATGTTGTGTTTGTCCAGTGAGGCTTCAAATATGGCATGCAATTTTGAGTTAATTGAAGTAATGGAGTTGTTATTCTCTTTGCGCAATTGTTCCTGAATTTCAGAAGGCATTGCATGGATGAGCATATTGATGCATTCCGCATCAGATGTGGTTGTGGTATCACAGTATGACCTCCATGTTGGAAGAACGTCCTGCAAGAAATATGTGCTTAGAAAATATGCCTTTTCAACTTTGTAATCAGTTTCAGGATATAGGTACAATGCATCTGAAACCAGGCCTTCATAAGCCCATGCAGCTGCGAAAAAACGACTGATTAACGGGGCTTTGGATTTTTGTTTGTGGTAAGGGAATTTATCCCAGGGAATCATGGCACCGCTGAACAATATTTGTGGTATCAAAAGGATGGGGACCAGCAAATACGACCATGTTTTTCCTTTTGACAAAGCGGATAAAATAAGACCTGTGGCAGTGGCAAAACAATACAGGAGAAAATACATGACCACAATGGGAACAAACAGGTAACATATTTTAAGTATGGCTGTGGATATTATGCTAAACATTATGGACTGCAACAATCCTGCAGGTAAAAGCAGGCATATTTTAGCGGTGATGACATGTGTGTTGCTTTTTTCCGTTACCCGGTTTCTTTTATGTTCAGATTGTTTCCGGCTTAGTTCTCCAAGGCTGAATATCAATCCTGAAAACATCGCTACAACCACTGTTATAATGAAGAAAACAGGAAAATGGGGATTGCTTAAGGGCGCATAAGTACCTGTTTCTGAGAACCGGCAAATCGGAGCAAGTATGATGGCCATAACTGGTGCATAAAGCATGATCATGGCTGAGTACGATTTTCTGTTGAAAAACGCTTTAATTTCTGAAATAATGGTTTTGTAAAGTAATGGTTTTATTGTCTTTGTTACAGGGCTTATTATTGTGTCATGTGGATTAGGTTTGAGTTTGGAATAAAAAGCCTGTTGTGAGCATGTCGAATTGTGTTTTCCCCAGAATGAAGGCGGGTATTTACGTTTTTGGGTGGGGCGTCCGAATTCATCCGGTAATTTCTCTCTGATGCGTGATTCTGTATAGGCAAGCAGAGATGCCCCGGATTTGTCGGGTAACTTTTCTGATCCTTTTTGCAGAATATTGTCAATATAGCCAGGAAATTGTTCGGGAGAACCAAAAAACACGGGATATCCATCTTCATCAAGATACAGCATGTTGTCAAAATAAGCGATGATAGATGCATCTGGCTGGTGCAGTGAACAAATTACCAGACAGTTTTCATTGGCAATGTTTCGCAACAAATTAATGATTGAATTGGTGTCGTCGAATGATAGTCCGCTACTGGGTTCATCGCAAATCAGAATATGGGGGTTGCTGATGATCCCACATCCAATGCTCAGACGTTTACGCTCGCCGCCGGAAAGTGTTGAATTGTCTGCCATTCCGGGAAGAATACCGGCTTTGTGTTTTAATCCTGTTTTTTGGATGATTTTTTCAACGAGAGAAGCAGGATGGCCGATGCCGTATTTTTCGGCTTGGTCTGTAAGCTGTTCTTTAATTGTCAAGTCAGGGTTTATGCTGTCTTCTTGTGGAATAAATGCCATTGTTGGGGGAGAAGGCGAAAATTCAATGCTTCCACTCTCAGGTTTCAATATTCCGGCCATCAGTTTCAATAATGTGGATTTTCCTGCTCCGCTGGGGCCGACAATGGCACATAGTCCAGGAGATTCCAGTGTGAGGTTCATTCCGTAAAAAAAACTGTGCTTTTTGCCGATAGAATACTTTAGATCAAAGACATGCAGTTTACAGGGATGTTTATCCCGTGGAATGTAGCCCCGCAAAATGTCTGAATAGAACAGCTTCTTATCATCTTGCAATTTAATGCTTTGTTGATATTGCAGGCGGTAATACAGTTTGTCACTCAGCCCCTGTTGTTTAGGGATGTTGTCATCAAGAATTTTGGCGTAGATTTCATCTTCAGATAAGTACAAGACAGACAAGGATTCCGGCAGAACGGCATCTTTTATTAACCGGCTGTGAATCCGACTGCCTGATACCACTTCATACATATTGTTGTAAATATTTGTATCAATCAGAAATACGTTGGTAATGAGTTTGACAAAGTCCAGATTTTCTTTGTTGTTGTTTGCATATTGGGTAACAAATTCCATGGTGCGCAGACAAATGAAGTGGCGTTCTGTTTGTGCTAATTTGTCGCTTATTTCTTTTGTCTTTTTTAGAAAACGTACAGATTTTATGCTGAGTCCCTTTTTGCCGGTTTTTTTAGCATAGGTTGCAAGATAATCATCGTAAGTATCAAGTGCTTCACCCATTCTGTTTTGGGGTAGGACTTCAGCAAGCATGGTGATGATGAATTTTTTTGACTGTTGTGTTAAGGCATCATCGCCCTGGGCAGCCAGGATAGAAAACAATTGCAATATGGCATCCTGCAATGGATTTAACATTGTCAATAGCGTTGTTTTGTTTTTGTAAATATAATAAAGATTTTCTTATTTTTAGCAAAATCATGCCTGCCAGTCCTTTGGATGTGCAATGGGATGTTGTTATGTACCAGATAGGCAAATAGGAGAGGAGGTGTTTACCCTGGTTCTTCACCATTTTCTGCATACCGGTGTTTTTTTTCTGAATTATTCAGGTTGTGCCATGACATTATGGTTTATATGCTATATTAAACTACCTGGAAATTCATTAGATTTACAGCCTGAATTTTAGGGAAGTGTGAGTTTTGAGAAAGCAGCGAAACTAATTAATAAGGTACGATCTGAGCTTACAGACCTTTGGATTTTTGATGGCCATTTTCTCCGGTTTTGGGCAAACGCGGCCAGCAGCGTCAATGTCGCTCCAGGCAACGCCGGCTACTTTTCACTCATCCTCCGACTCAAAGTCGGGGGATGAGTATGACCCGCAGCTGGCCA
>CAZTNS010000198.1:0-4330 GCA_964615585.1 uncultured Bacteroidales bacterium
AGTCTTACATGTAACTTTTCCAGTTACTTTTTGTTTAGCGTGATTATTTTTACTGTGGACTAAAAAGTCATTACCTTGCCACTAAAACATGAAGACTCAAATCATCACAAAGTTTAAAACATTGCAATTCTGCCCTTTGTGCATCTTGGTGTTTTAGTGACTTTGTGGCATTTTTTACATTTTTTTGACTTTTTAGTCTGGACTCATGCAAAATTGCACATTTTGCTTATCCCTGCAAAAAAAAAATACTTCCAAAATTTTTACATTACAAACATAAGTTTATAATGAAACTCAGGTTTCTAAACATACTTCCTGAACCTCACCCTCAAGCACATACCATACGTAGCCTTTTACATGCTTATAGCCCATATCAAGTAATTTTTGCATATACCCCCTCACCTGTTCAATATATTTTTTGTTGTTACGTTTACCGAATTTATAATCAATCACTTCTGCCCGGTCTCCCTCAACTACTACCCTGTCGGGTTTGACAAAACCACCTCCTTCTAACAGGATATCCTGTTCATTGATTACAGTAACATTGTTACGGAACCATGATCTTACAGGTTCTTTTTTCATGGCTAAATCTAACATTTGTTTAAGTTCCCGTGCTTTTTCGTGAGAGATTCGTCCTTCCCGTATCAGTTGTTCTGTACTATCACTTAGATCATCAATGGTTTGTACTTGTTCAAGTATGGCATGGGATACTGATCCCAGGTTGGTTTTTTGCCTTATGGTTTCATCCTCCCGGAGGTCGAGAAAAGCACCGGGGTGGTGATAGCGCATGTTATTTACAGGCATACTAAGGGGATACACATCCAGCATGAGAACTGCTTGCTTTTTCTGCTCAGCATCAGGTTGATATGCGGGAACATCTCCAAACTCAAAACAAGTCTTTTCTGAATTGAGGCACGTGTTCCAGTTCTTAATTTTGTTATCACCAGCACCATTACCTGCATTTTCCACAGCAATTTGCAAAAAAGTGTGCATACGGGATTTTCCTTTTTTCTGTGGTCCCCAGATGAACAAACCTTCTTCAGCCCTGGTAATTGCCACATAAAATTTATTAAGCATATCCACACGCTGATTGAATTTTTCCACCTTGTATGATTTGGAAAAGTGGCTTTTATCCAGTTTTGAATCAGCATTCACAATCATCAGTGGTAATTGATCAAAAGGACTAGTATTGGGTTCCACCCATATCCGGTCTGCTTTCCCTGAGGTGGTCAACTCCCAATCGGTAAATGGCATAAAAACAAAGCGGAATTCAAGGCCTTTGGCTTTGTGTATGGTGCTGATAACAATGGACCCGGCAGAATCAGGCATTTCCAGCTTAGGTGTTTTTTTATCAAACCAGGTTAAAAAACCGGATATTTCCACAGGGTTGTTTTGAGAAAATTGCAAAACATGATCCTGAAAAGCATTCAGGTAGGCAAGGCCTTCTGAATGCTTGTGTAAATCAAACCATTGAATGATATTTTCTGTCAGATCATAGAGTGGCCAACCCGCCATATTGTTTTTAAGCGCAACAAATGCCGAAGGTAAATCCTTTGTCATAGCATCAGCAATATCGAGGCTCTCATTACTATCTTTATCAGGGATATAATTTTTGTTATTAAGCACTTCTGTCTGATATGTGTGAACCAATTGTGTAAGTGCAATGTTGTTTTCAGGCTGATCAATCCATGTAAGGGCCGAAAGGATGATCTGAATAAGGCTGTTTTCTTTCAACAACAAACTGGCGGGTGACACAACAGGGAAATTGTACTCTGAACTTCTGTCTTCTTCCATCAGCCGCTGTGCAAGGATTCCCCCTTCTTTGTTTTTATTCACCAACACAGCCATGTCACCCTGGGAATATCCTTTGTCCATCAAGATTTTCATTTCGCTGATCATTTCATCCATAGCTTTTTCGTGCCAATCTTCCTGTTCATCACTGCTTATAAACCGGATTTTCACATGACCAAACGGGGGTTCTGTTTTATTCGGTATCTGAATGTAATGGTCATATAAAGCCGACAGGTCAAATTCCGGCTCATCTCCTCCCGTCAGTTCTGCATCAATATTTTGCTGAAAAACAGGCAACAAAGCTGACATCAGATGGTTGTTGAAATGAACAATATCACGCCTGCTACGAAAATTATAATTAAGGCTGTTAATCTGTGCCTGCGGGAAATGGGTCTGCACTTCATGGCTCAACATTGTCCAATCACCATTCCGCCAGCGGTAAACAGATTGCTTCACATCACCCACGATCAGGTTGCTTCCATCACTTCCGAGGCTTTCTTCGAGTAAGGGCTTTATGATATCCCACTGCATTCGTGATGTGTCCTGAAATTCATCAAGAAAATAATGCAGATAGCGTGTTCCCATTTTTTCATACACCCACATGGCATTGTCAAAACTAACTATATCATACAGCATTTGTGCCATCTGAAAAGTAAAATACACATGTCGTTCTCTGCACAATTTTCTAAGTTCATGGTTTATATCAAGCAATACCCCGAAACTGTTGATGTTGGAATAAATCGCCAGAGCAGAAAAATAATCTTTTTCATGTTTTTGCATATAGGATACAGCATAGCACAGCAAAGGATGTAATTTTTCTTCGACAAAATGTACCAGATCATCATCTGATTGTTTGTTTTTATTAAGAAATTTCATTGGATCAGCCACTGCTTTTTCAGCACGCCCGGTAATGTCTCTGAAACCCTTGATTGCAAGTGAACTTAGAAATCCGGCCGGCCCGCTTTTATTGTTTGAAAAATCATTGAGGCTGTACGGAGAATCTGCTAATATCTCTTGTGACTTCCTGCCTGTATTTCTCAGTTCCGTTTCATGCTTTTTAATGATTGCCAGCAGGTCATTCCGATAATTTACAAGCTTTGACCTGTCCTGAATAAACTTTTCCAGCTCCTGTTCTCTGGCCAGAAACCCTTCTTTGGTTATGGTTTCAGATTCATCCAACAGGCTATTTCTAATGTTCCAGTTTTTTTCATCTTCAATGTTCAATCTGGCATAATCCATCAACCATTTTCCCAGTTTTGTATTTACGTCAAAGCCGGCAAGCAATTTATCAAGTGCTTCTTCACGAAGAACCTTATCATCAAGAGTTATTTCACTGTCGGGCCGGATATTGACTTCATACAAAAAAGAAGACAATATTTTGTTAAAAAAACGGTCAATGGTACTGATTGACAACCGGGAATAATCATGCAGGATTTTCCTCAGAACCAGTTTTGCTCTTTGTGTAATTACCTTCTCAGGGAACCCTGTTTTTTCTTTGATTTTATCAAAATAGCCTTTCTCTTTATCTGCTTTTGAGAGTTGACTCAGCACATTTACAACGCGGGTTTTTAGTTCACCTGCCGCTTTGTTGGTAAATGTGGCAGCAAGGATGTGTTTGTAAGCATCAGGTTGTTTCAGCAATACGGCAATGATCTCAACAGCCAGGGTATAAGTTTTACCGGAGCCTGCGGATGCTTTGTAAATGGTTAATCCCATCAATACTGAATTTCATAGATCGTTGTTTCACAATCGGTTATGACAACCTGACCCTGAACTTCATCCGGTTCTGTGCCGGTAGTAAAACACCGGATATCATGCGTTCCGGAAGCTGCCTTTTGTTCTTTTTCCTCTCCCCCTTCAAGGATAAATATTTTGCTTCCGTCCAGCCTGACTTCACTCTCGCGGGTATCGTTGTTTTTTACTTTCAGTGTCCCGGTATGGTCCAATTCGCAATCGGGTGTGGTTGTACAAGCACTGCCGCCGGCTAACAGGGCAAGCAGAAAAAAACCAAAAACTATTTTTACTGTTTTATGTGTCATGGTCTGCATAGATTTTATTCAAATGTACAATTTTTTTTGATTTGACACATCAGGATGATAAAAAAAACACCACAACGCATGAAAATCATTTGTTTTTCCACAACATTGTTGGCCCTTTTATTTGATACCCCCGATGGTAATAATTTACTTACCGACCAATTTATCCATTCCCCCTAAATAATCACAGAAAAAATACTGTAATCTACACATTTTGTAAAAATAAAAACAATAATTGTTTGTTTGTATTAAAATAATGTTTATATTTGGTGTGTAAACATTGCACAAAATGCAGGCTTGAGGCATTCCAATGCGTGTAGATAGGTTAAAAAAACATGGTGAAACAGACGAATGCCCCTTGATTTTTTGAATTGCTATGAACTTGTGAAAAAATAAAAAAACAGATTATATGAAAACCCAAAACCTCCTCCCCATTATCTTCATTTTGCTCCTTGCAAAAACAAGCAGCTACGCCCAACCCGAAAGCTTTTATCATGAGTTTTCGA
>CAZTNS010000199.1:0-1276 GCA_964615585.1 uncultured Bacteroidales bacterium
ACCTCCATTCGTTATGGTTACATAGTAAGTACCTTCACTGTCAATGGTTGCCGGACTAATTACCGGATTGTTATCATCAGAAATAAAACCATTGGGGCCTGACCATGACCAGGAATTGGCATCACCACCGGATTCGGTGAGTTCAATACCTGCACCTTCACATACCGGGGAATTGCTCCCTGCATCAATATCCGGGGTAGTAATATATAATGCATATGGTGAATTGGTAAAATCATTCCAATCAGTTGCGGTTGCCTGATATAAAGGAGAGCCTGATGATGTTGTACTTCCAGGAATAACCTCCCACTGTCCGGGGCTTGTTGACCAGTTTGCAATGCCTTCCCAGTTTCCATCGTCAACATCATCATAATAAATGCTTAAATCAACAGCAGATGTACCTGCTGTTCTGTCTATCTGATGATAAAACAATGGATTGACCTGGCAAATACTGAACCCCTGAGAATCAATATCAAAACCTTCTGATGTAGCATCAGCATTGGCCATTCTTACGGTAAACGTATTTCCTGTTCCATCAGGTGTCATTTCAACCGGCCGATACCTTGGTGTTCCGGCACTGGAGCCCACGGGGAATAAATATGTGCTTGCTGAGTTTGTCATACGGGATAGAAACCCGCCATCCACACTTGAAACAAAGCCAGTCCCCAGGGTAATGGCATTGACATCGGTATTCTCAACGTAAAAACCATATATATCCGTATTTAATTCAATATCATTGAGGTTCAGGATTCCGGTACAATACTGGTCAATCGTCTGGGTTTTTACCCCGGAGCCGTCTAATGTGAGGTTGTGGAATGTTGTGGACACAGAACCACCGAGTGTCTGAGCAGCACCTTCAAGGAAAACCGTTCCTGTGCCGGGCAGAAACAATGCGTTATTATACCAGTCACCCAAAACCTTGTAATAACCATCACCTCCTGCTGTATCGTTGTTGATAAAATCAGACTGCACAAGTAATTGGCTGTTTCCGGATACTGCATCCACATCTATGTTTCCGGCTTCGTTCTGAACATTACCGTCCACAAAAACAGTTGCACCCCTGGTTATTTTTATATCAACGCCATTGTTATAAAGTGCCTGAGCGTTTGTCTCATTTACAAAAACGAGAAATAAACCCATGATAATTAAAAGCCGTTCTTTCATATGTTTATAATTTATTTTCAACGGTCATATGGACCCTCCATTTGACTGGCATTCTGTTTTTTGTCTATATTTTATTAATTATAATTATGCACGTTTGAGTCAAATTTTTGTCATG
>CAZTNS010000199.1:1376-4318 GCA_964615585.1 uncultured Bacteroidales bacterium
AGGTTTCATAACATTAATATTTATAAATGCATTCGTCTATTTCATTCAAAATGTATCTAAATATATTTTAGCACTAAAAGTAAACAAACATCAACAGAATAAAAAACAAAGTCCAAAATACCGTATAATCCTTACGCTTCATCACTAATCCCCTGATAAGAAAAACTCACTTCATTCTGATACTTCAGCGTACTTTATATGCAAATGTAATAAATAAATGTTAATTATACACTTTTTTTAAAAAATATTTAACATTGCTTGTTGCTGAGATTTATATTATCTTTGATTTGAACAATAGAACATCTGAATTCACCTGTATTTCTGATAACATAGTCATCAAACTCATCCTGCCATTCAAGACAGGGATTTAGTTTTGCAATTTTTGTTTTCACAGCCTATTTAAACCCACCGATAATTGATGAAATGGATTGCGGTTTGCGAATGAATTGTTGTTTTTCGGATTGTTTTGGGGATTGGTGGGGTAGATACGCACAGCCGTGCGTATCTACCGAACCGTTTTTTTCAATCCCGTTTTTATCCAAAACAACAATGGCATATAAATGATTGGGCATAATTTGGTATTCATCCCGTTGGTTTTCTAACCTACGGGATTCATCCAATAAAACATTTTTTCGTATTTCTTTTGTTTTTATCCATTCATTTATTTACAATTTCTCCACATTGAGACAATATCATATTTCCATTTTGTGATTTTTGCTTTACCCCGTAGCAACAGCTATCACTTCAATATCTTTGCGGGATGATAATTTTGTGTACATAAAGGGTAAGGATTTCATACAATATGTACATTCATCTAACCAAAACACAACAATGGTTGTATCGGCTTCGATGCTATATAAATCCATTTCTGCTCCGTTTTCCTGCCAGGTGATGTTTGATGCTTTTTTACCGGGAGTCGCGCGTTTGTAGCCTTTCACACGTTTCATCATATCCCCACCCTTAATGTCATAACAGCCTGAAAGCCAGGTTGTGTCAAGATGTACCATGATGTCAACCCTTCCCATGCTGTTCATTTTGTCCCACAGGTATTTCCCTACGCTTGTGCCGGCTGTATCGGGTATGATTTGCCAAGCCCCGTACATCAGGTCAACGGCAGTTTTTAAATCCTGCGATGCATAAGTAAGCCACCCATCCACCCATGCCTGATAATAGGGGCTGTGCCAAATCACAGAATCAAAGTTTTGAAAGGGAAAATGGGCTTTTAAATCTTCATACTGTATGCTCGTGTCGGGCAAGCTTGCTTGTATCTGCGTTACATTCTGCTTTATTTCCAGCAAAGCCTGTTCAGCTTTACCGGCATTCTCCGAAACTTTCGTAATCCGGGTCTGCATATCTTTTTTCAGGTTGTAAATGCGTTGCATGAATTCACTTTTCTGAAATGGATATTTATCCTCGATAAGCCTGTAAACGCTCATTGTTTGCGTTAAACTGTCAATCTGCTGTGACATGGTGTGCCAGTATTGGTTTACATCATCCTCAAATGTTGCACGTATGTGATGGCGGGGGCCTGCTGTAAGGCTTATTTCAATTTGTTTTTCACGCGGGAAAAAATCAAGATTGTAAATGGGGTGTTGTTCCAGATACACTTCCAGGCTGGCCAATTGCCTCTCATCACTTAATTTTTTATAACTTGATTCTGTGAACCGGTACCATTTGGTTTCTATTTCCGGTTTTTTGTTCCAGTATCCCCTGAAATGAACGGTAAGGTTCCCGCTGCTTATCGTGTGTTTTATCGTCGTATCCGGTGGCAGGGAGGTGATGCTGTCTTTTCGTGCCTGATTTTTTTTATAATTGGCATGCAACTGCTCTTTTTTAGCTTTCATTTGCGATTTGAGAGGCTTCTCCAACCACTCCAGAAAATCAATGGGATTGTTGGTGGAAAACACCATGTCTCTCTTGTCTGATTGACAGTAACAGCAGGGGAACTGTTTGGCCGTTTTGCTGTCAGCTTCATTCAGATTAACGATATAATAATCGTCAATGGCCAGGTTGCGTTTCATGGCATGCAGGTAATCATCACTCACTGTTGATGGGTTGCGGAAAACACATACCGGTGTATCGGGATAAGCTCTATCGGCTATGCGTAATTGCACAATCAAATAAATCAGATGAAAAGGGCTTTCGCTTGTTGCAATAATTCCAATTTTTTTCCCATGAATATCGGATAGTTTTTTGTCTGTGGGTGCCAGTTTTGCTGATAACACAGGGTAATCTATTGACCATTTTACAGCGGTTGTATCTGCCTTTTTTTCTTGGTTGAAAACATAACGAAAATGACGAAACACCGGTTCTGCCAAAGAAATAATTCCACGTTTGTAATATTGCGATGCATACATATCCACAAACGCCTGTTTTTGTGCCGGCAACCATGTCCAGGATTGCAGGCTTTGCATATGTTGTTCCATGGCCGAGGTTACGTGATACAATACACTGTCCTCAAACCAGATGCTTTGTGATTCATAGCTGTTTACCAGGCATTTTGCGATTTCTTCATTTATGGAATCCTGATTTGGGATATGGGTATGGTAAGTTACCAGATGTTCAAACAGGTTGTTTTGTTGATGTTTTAATTCGTGTATAGATCGAGCAACATAGCAAAGGTTGATAAGGCGTTGGGTTTCAAAACTGGCAAAAACTGAATCTGATACATCCATTTTTAAGCTATCGGCAAAGGCCTTATAATCGGTTTTTACCTTTTTCAATTCGTTCTGAAACAAGAGGCTGTCGGATGGTAGGCTGGCTTTGCCTTGCTGGAGGTGGTTGATGGCTTCTTTATAGTTTCTGTGCATGGTTTTGTCATGCTTATTTTGGGCATGAAGGGAAAAACCGGATAAAACAAAAATGAAGAAAATGCCGGAACGCGCTAAAGGGCAAAGTAATTGGGCTAAAGGCCTGATTATTTTTTGATCAAGATGCATAGT
>CAZTNS010000200.1:0-4307 GCA_964615585.1 uncultured Bacteroidales bacterium
CAAGCTTGGCTCTGCCCTCGTTTGCACAAAATTTGCACAAAATTTGCACAAAATTACCCACGAAGCTACGAAGACATTAGGTTTCGCCAAGTGCTGGAATTCTAAATATTATGCTTTGTGACTTTTTTGTGTCTTAGCAGCTTTGTGAAATAAAATGACTTTTTAGTTCCCGGTAAAAATAATCACGCTAAACAAAAAGCAACTGAAAAAGCTACATGTAAGACTGGGCGCATTTTTAATGTTAAAAACTATTGCCCTCTTTGTACCATCCTGCATACATAAGGTAATCCCTGGCGATGCGCTCGTTCATCTCTTTGCTTTGTTCGGGCTCAATGTCTTTGATTTTTTTTGCGGGAACGCCGGCATAAACACTGTTTGGTTCAAGTTTAGCGTTGCTCAGCACCAACGCATTGGCAGCAATGATGGTATTTTCACCCACAACCGCATTGTCCAGTATTGTAGCTCCAATACCGATCAACGCCCTCTCTCGGATGATGGCTCCGTGTATCATGGCGTTGTGCCCAATGGTCACATCATCTTCAATGATTACTTTTGATTTTTTATACAATGTATGCATGACCGTCCCGTCCTGGATGTTTACCCTGTTTCCGATGCGTATGGAGTTTACATCGCCGCGCAATACCGTATTGAACCAAAGGCTGCAATTATCCCCAATCACCACATCACCGATGATGGTTGCTGTTTCGGCCAGGTAGCAATTTTTACCGATTTCAGGTATTTTATTTCTTACTTTTTTAATGAGGGCCATCGGTAGTTTTCAGAATTTATTTAATCAGCTGATATTTTTTTAAAGCATCTCCCTGGTCTGAGTGTATTCTGATAAAATACATGCCCTGGAGGAAATTGCTGATATCCAGGGTAACTTCTTTCAAATGATTGATGTGTTGTGTGAGTATAATTTCTCCTATACAGTTATAAATGTTAATGGTGGTATGTGTCAATTTATCTTTGCAGTGTAAAACGATATTTCCGGAGCCCGGATTGGGATAAATATCAAACTTTTCAATTAATTCATCGTTTATGTTTTCGGTGACGTTGGCACAAACTTCGGGATAAAGAGCGTGGTCAACGGCTATTTCCCAACTGTTGTTGTCATAATAAGGATACCATGTGCCATCATCCCATTCTTCCCAGGCAGTGCCGGGTGAAACATCCCCATCTGTATTGGTCATAAGGGCAAAAATGTCGCTGCCACCAGGAAGAACTATCCCGGCAAAGAAATCCCCATCAACTTCAACGGGACTGTCAAAATCAAATTCATAATAATCCCCTGCTTCGGTAAAATTGTCTGAAATGGCACTCATAGAAATGCTTTTTGTACCGAGCAAGCTGCCGGGGCTTCCCCCGACGGCATCCCATACAGCAATGTCTATGGTGGAAGATGTGCCTTCAGCATACGCAGCATGAAATCCAAGGCTAAATACGTAACCCGTCCCATCGTATTCAAAAATATTGGCTTTTGACAGGTCGCCATAAGAATTGTTTCCTGACACATAACCTGACCCCCCATCGGTTGTGTAATAAGTTGAGGTGCCTGTTAACGGATCGTTCAACCAGGCACAGTCTTCTCCTGTACCTCCTGCATTGACTGTGATGTAGTTTGTTTCGCTGTGTGTGTCCTGCGAACCGCTCCCGCTAACCGTAAGGCTCACATCGTATGTGCCGGCAGTGCTATACGTCACCGATGGATTCTCTGCTGTTGATGTTGATGGTGTGCCCCCTTCAAATGTCCATGAATAACTTTCTGCAGGGCCTGTGGAGGTAGAAGTAAAATTTACCGTACCGCCTTCGGTTACGGTTTGTGTGTTTGAGGCAAACCCTGCCGTGACAGTGGTATTGTTTGGATCATACTGGTTGAGTGAAACAGCTCCGGATCCAGCCGGATCCAGCCATGGTTCCAGTTTTTCCGTGTTGGTGCTGCCATTGCTGTTCCAGTGATAAGAAAATTTTCCGTAGAGGTCCCATTCACTGGTATTATTGCAATCGGATGTGCCGCCTGAAAGGGTTCCCATTACCAAACCGTTGCTTTTGAAAATGGGGCTTCCCGATGAACCGCCTTCTGTGATGCCGTGGCCATTGTCAGTTTCTGTCCAGTAAACCCTCCAGCACGCATTGCTGGCACCTGTGCTTTCGCCATCGTTGTAGGTGGCAGATTGTAAGGAGCTTGTGTAAGTGGATATTTTCTTGATGTCCCCGGATGGGTGGTGTATGGATACACCATTGCCGCTGGAAGTTGTGCTTCTGTCCCAACCGTTGTATATCACATTGTAGTAGGAGGGAGGTGTTTGATCCAATTCAACCAGCAGAAAATCAGAGCCGCCATCCATGGGGCCTGATGATACAAAATCGCATCCTGTTATGGTATTGGAGGATGGCTCACTGCCATTGCTGCAACCACTTGATTCATAGTTGAAATAATATGTCCATGAACCGTAATACCCGGTACTTACATCGCCACCACAATGGTAGGCTGACAGAAAATAAGGCGTCCCATCTTCATTTGTATTATTCACTAATGAACCTGTACAATAATAAGAGTAACTGCCATCGTTGAACAATATTTTTGCTACGCCTTTTTTCTGATCCTGCCAGTCATCCCCTTCGGAACAGTTGACATTTACATTGCATGAACCGGAACTACCAAAATTTTTGATGTCACGAAACGGGTCATTGGCGTATCGAAAGATGTAATTTACATGTTTGATGTCAATTTTTGCATCGTTGGTAAATTTGTTTGTTGCGATACCATCAATTTGCCTTGGCCGCGGAGAAATATATTCCAACACCAGGCTTTCTCCGTAAATCATTTCGGTGGCCCAAACATTGCCATCCCTGTTATTCTGATCGGTAAAAGCACCGATGGTCTGAATCTGATCAGGGCTATAAATGTAAAGTTTTGAGCCTTTTGGGAGTTTGAATGATTTGTAAATGAGAGACAGGGCTTGTGCGTTTTTTGATGTAATCTGCAAGCGCCATAACCTTCTGCCATCATTAAGTACATCCCACGAACCGGCATTATCCATAGTGATATTAACATCAATAAACTTACCTACTTTTGGGGGCAGGCCATTGGTGTCTTCTGTTTTTGCTTCCTCAAGCAGTTTATTAACATCGGGGCTTCTTAATTGAATGTGATCAATTTCAGTTCCCGGGTTTTTGTGCTCATAAGTCCAGGGGGTACCTCCATACGAAATTTGAGCCATGCTTTCTGAACTAGACAAGAAAAGCAAGGCAACAACAGTTAAAATAGTAATTAGAATTCTCATAGCTACAATATTTTATGATTCAAAGGTAAGCAAAAATTAAAATGAATCTGTTAATATTTACATTTGTTTCAATGCATATTTATACGGAAAAACATGTTTGTCGATATCAGGTTTTGTTGAAAAAAGCCCATAGATAGCAGAACCCGTCCCTGTCATTTGTGCGTACTCTGCACCCATGTCATATAGTTGATCTTTAATGTCTTTCAGATGCGGATACAGGTTGAAAACGACAGGTTCGAATTGATTGCCGATGTGATTTTTCCACGATGAAAGCGGTATAGTATGTAAATGCCTGAGGTTGTATTCTGCCGGTATCACTTCTGTTTTTTTGAAAACCGTTCCGGTATCAATGTGAATATCCGGAAATACGATCAATGCAAATTTCCTTTCCAGATTAAGTGGAGTGTTTTCCATGATCTCGCCTCTGCCAGTGGTAAAAACGGAGGTATTGCGGATGAAAAACGGGCAATCGCTTCCCAACTCAAGTGCCAGATTCAACAGCTCATCGGTGTGTAAACCAAGATGAAATTGCTTATTCAAATTTTGCAAACAGAAAGCAGCATCTGATGACCCGCCGCCCAGACCGCTGCCGGCTGGAATGTGTTTATACAGGTTGATCTTAACGGGTGGGATTTGATGCTTATGGTTCATCAGTTTCCATGCCTTTAATACAAGATTATCCCCGGCAGAACCCGGAATTTTTATTCCTGATAACCGGATTTTAGTTTGCTCTTTTGCAGGAACGATTTCCAGGATATCAAACAACGGCACAGGGTAGAAAATGGATTCAATGTTATGATAACCATTGGCCTGTTTACCTGTAATGTAAAGCCCTATGTTTATTTTTGCATTCGGAAAATCAAGCATCATAAAAAAATTAATTAAGAACCAAACCAAAAAGGCTTAGCGGCAAAATTAGGGATTTATTTTCATATGTTTATATTTTGAACCATCAAGAAATTAAGGGGATTAAGCATTTTATTAAGGTTTTTCTTAATGCCCTTAATTCCTTAACTACCT
>CAZTNS010000201.1:0-4285 GCA_964615585.1 uncultured Bacteroidales bacterium
ACACTTCTATAACATGCTGGTTATCAACCTGATAGCATCTCCGAAACTTCAGTTACTACCCTGCCTAATATAAATGACGCCTGATAAGGTATAAGGTTTTTGCTTTCCTGATGGTACCTCAATAACTCCCACCTGCATCTTATTAATTTCTACCAGGTAAAAAGGACAATGCAATGCAGGATTTATCTGATGTAGAGTATCTTCAATTGCCGACCTCTGCCGGTTTTTTATGGTAATCCCCTTGATTTCGTTGTTATCATTTACACCCAGTAAAAGTACACCACCGGCTGCATTGGCAAAAGCGCACACTTCTTCGGCTATGGTTTTTACCTTACGGGGTATATGTTCTTTAAATTCGGCATTGTATCCTTCGCCGGAAGCTAATATACTTTTTATGTCCGATGCATTAATACCCATATTAATGTTTCCTTTTTGCTGCTAAAGTTAACATTTCTTCTTCGTTTTCTTTATTTCCTGTATTTACCGGCCAGCCACCCTGTGCTCCAGGCAATCTGAAGGTTGTATCCCCCAGTTGGCGCATCCAGATCAAGTATTTCGCCGGCAAAAAACAAACCCGAAACCATTTTGGATTCAAGGGATTTGGGATTCACCTCATCAGTATTGATGCCCCCTGCGGTGATCACTGCCTCATCCCATGGGCCGGTACCGGTGATGTTGAAACGAAAATTTTTCATCTGATGTAAAATCCGGTCGCGATCCTCTGCAGAAACCTGATGTGCCGGTTTTTCAGGATCAAGGCCTGTGGCGTCCAAAAATACCGGGATCATTTGCGATGGCAACCAGTTTTTGAACAGGTTTTTAATAGCTCTTTTTCCATGTTCGTCCATATCGCGCTGCAAACGCTGCCTGAGTTTCTCTTCATCCAGGGCAGGTTTCATATCCAGGGCTATTTCACATGCATCTCCCTTGTCCAGAGCCACGGCAGCAAAACGACTCAGGCTCAATACCACCGGGCCATCCAGGCCGCGGTCTGTAAAATACAGTTCCCCAAATGCTTCATGCGCTGCTTTTCCATTGATTTGCAACACTGCACCGACATTTTTCAGCTTCAGCCCTTCAAGCTGAGGTACATGCAGACTGTCTGTTTGTAGAGCAACAAGTGTGGGCAGGGGGGTTACAATCTTATGTCCGGCTTGTTCTGCCAGTTTGTATCCATCCCCTGTGGAACCAGTTCCCGGGTAGGTTTTGCCACCGGTACAAAGAATCAACTTTTTGCAATCAATCCGCTCCGGAACATTTTTTCCGGTGATTTCCACAGATGCCAAACGCCCCTCTTGTTGCCTGATGTTTTTAACCGATGTTTCAAACAAAAAGTCAGCGCCGGCAGCTTTGGCTCTGTTGAATAATGCATCCACTACATCAACGGCTTTGTCAGATTCCGGATAATATCGCCCACCACGTTCAAGCTTGCAAGACACGCCACAATCCTCCAGCAATGCTATGATATCCCAGGTATAGAATTCGTAAAAGGCAGGATACAGAAATTTCCCATTGGGAAGCACCTTTTGGATAAAATCTTCCAACTCCTCGCTGTTGGTAATGTTGCAACGGCCTTTTCCTGTGATCCGGATTTTACGACCAGCTTGTTTCATTTTTTCAACCACAAGCACAGAAGCACCGCTTTCAGCAGCACGTATAGCGGCCAGCAAACCGGAAGCCCCTGCACCAGCAATTAACACATCGTAATTTGAAGTTTCATGCATACTGCAAATTTAAGAAAAAGTCAGAATCCACCTGTTTTGTTAGCGATAGGTAATGAGAAATCGCTTTTGTTCCGTCAATTGCCACACATGCACCATTTTTGGCCAAAAGCTACCGGTGTGGGTGGCTGTCACGTCCCGGATTGCACCTGCGGTTATTTATGTTTGACCACTTCGTGGTCAATTGGTGGAATAGCTATCTATGGGGCTCACTCATCCCACGACTTTGGGTCGGAGGATGAGTGAGAAGCAGTATGGCGGGGATTAGCGTTGGTATCGCTATGCGCGACGGCGCATCCGCTAATTTAAAATCACCATTTTAAGGCAACCCAGACTTTAATTTTCTACCTGTTTATCTTTATCCTAATTTTCTTCGCAATTCATAAACAGGCATGACAGTTATTTCATTTTCTATTATTTCAGACTGCGAAAATGTGACAATAAACGATTTATCAATTTTGTATTTGTCATTTGCATATAATAAGCCATTTATTTCTCTTTCTTTGTTAGCAGAAGTTAATTCATAACAGGCCTGTATTGAATAGATTATATTTTTATGACGAATAATGAAATCACATTCCTTCGTATCATTTAATAAATATATCTCATTTATCCCCGCTTTTTTTAACTCTGCAAAAACCATATTCTCAAACAATTTGCCTTTGTTCTCTGAAAAATTTAACGATACGATATTAATTAATCCGTTATCTATTGAATACAATTTTCTTCGGGACTTTATCTGTTTCTTTAATTTGTAACTAAACTGTGGTATCTCATAAATCAAATATGCATCCTTCATTGCATTAATGTATTCTTTAATGGTTATATCGTTTACATTTAATGCTTTAGATAAACTATTGTAAGAGTATAAAGCGGCTGTGTTATTGAAAACGTAATATGAAATCTGCTTAAATAAGCGATAATCCCTTATATCCTTATTGATTATACAATCTTTAATGATGATGCTGTCATAATAGGATGTCAAAATCTCGTGTTTAATGTCATTTTCTTCCTGTAAAACAATTTCCGGAAAACAACCTGATTTTAATGCATCTGTCAAAACATTATTAACTTTTGGCTGATTTTGCGTTATACTCAGGTTGTCATTAAGCTTGTAATATGTTAATATTTCATTGATAGACAAGGGGAATAATTGATGCAAAACATATCTTCCTGACAACAA
This sequence comes from uncultured Bacteroidales bacterium, assembly GCA_964615585.1. Lineage (GTDB taxonomy): Bacteria > Bacteroidota > Bacteroidia > Bacteroidales > ML635J-15 > JAQIBY01. The sequence goes on from CAZTNS010000201.1 coordinate 2,905, forward strand.
TGCTGAATAATCAGAATTTAATAACCTGGAATTTGATCCGCTAATGCATATTTTTTTAAATCTTTCGGCATCATATACGCTTTTGAGGTATTTTTCCCATCCCTTAACATTCTGTATTTCATCAATAAATAAATATTTTACTTTGATTCCCGTGATTGTTTCAGCATGCTCAATAAGCTTATGAAAAAGAGCCGGATTATTATATGTTTCAGAAAAGGAAGGGTCATCCAGATTTACAAACAATAATGATTTGGGATCTTCAGTTTCCATGAGCCAATTAATATAAAGCTTCATTATGGAGGATTTGCCGCTTCTCCTTAATCCGGAAATTATCTGAATTTCTTTAATAGAATTCAGCTTTTTCAAGCTTTCCAGAAGTTCACGTTTGATCTCTACAGAATATTTTTTGTTATTCCAATGCGCATTATGTAATACTAAAGCATTTTTCATGTTCAAAGCATGGTTTGTATTATTTTGCTAATTTACTAATTATAATTAGAACTAAAAAAGTTTTTTCATGTTATTTACATTAAAAGCCGCTTTTGTCATGGTTTTTGCAGAAAAGCAAAAACACATGCCAAAAGCTACCTGTGTGGGGAGTTGTCATGCCACGGGTTGCACACGTGGTTATTCATGTTTGACCACTTCGTGGTCAGGTGATTATCGCAGGCCTTCAGCCTACTTACGGCTGGGACTTATATCACTTATGGCGTTGCCCCAAGTTAGGTATCACAGGCCTTCAGCCTGTACAAGCTGCTCACCTGTGCCCGTTAGTTCGAAGCCACTGAATAAATATCCTACTCCCACTCTATCGTGGCAGGTGGTTTGGAGCTAATGTCGTACACCACGCGGTTAACGCCTTTCACGCGGTTGATTATTTTACTGGAAATTTTTGCAAGAAATTCATAGGGCAAATGCACCCAGTCGGCGGTCATACCATCGGTGCTTTCCACCGCACGCAGGGCAACCACCTGTTCGTAGGTGCGCTCATCACCCATCACACCGACAGACTGAATGGGCAACAGCACCGCACCGGCCTGCCAGACATCATCATACAGGCCATCTTCTACCAGTCCGCTGATGAAAATATCATCAACATCCTGCAAAATGCGTACTTTTTCGGGCGTAATATCACCCAGAATACGAATGCCCAACCCGGGGCCGGGGAAGGGATGACGCCGCAAAATGGCATCCGGCACATCAATGGTTTTCCCAACGCGTCGCACTTCATCTTTGAAAAGCGAACGCAGCGGTTCCACCACTTTCAGGTTCATTTTTTCCGGCAATCCGCCCACGTTGTGGTGGGATTTTATGGTCACTGAAGGGCCGTTTACTGAAACCGACTCTATCACATCCGGATAAATGGTTCCCTGGGCCAGCC
>CAZTNS010000202.1:0-4263 GCA_964615585.1 uncultured Bacteroidales bacterium
TTTTTAGAATGTACTCATCATTTAATGGATTAAAGAAAATTAAATCGAATAATTATTAATTCAGAGATTTCGGGCTTAAAACAGTGATGTATTTTCTGTAATCAGGAAATTCCAACAGATTCAGGTGTTTTAAAATCGGAGCCAGTACCGGTTTATCGGTAGATAATCGCTGTGCTAAGGCATTTACAGCATTCCCTGTAATAATTTCAGTTCGTCGTGAATAAAGTGGGTTAGAGGTATTTCTGAAATATTTCCCGGCCTTACGCCTCCTGAGTCAAAAATAAAACTGTAAACTTCTACATACCGATATAAATTTTTACTATCTTCGGGAAAAGAAAAACATATGTATTATGAACAAGGTTAACCGTTATATTATTGGTGTACTGAGCTTTGTCGTTCTGGTGCTTTTTGTGTGGTTTTTTACTAATATTGTAGCTTACATTTTAATTGCCGCCGTGCTGTCCATGATCGGGCGCCCCCTGGTTAACCGAATACTGAAGTTGCACATAAAATCCTTTCGCTTTCCGCGCTGGCTTGCTGCCTTGTTAACACTTGCATTCATGGTTTTTATTATTGTGTTGTTTTTCAGAATAATCATTCCATTGGTAGGGGAGCAAATTGATGAGATCAGCAGCGTAGAGGTAAAAACATTATCACAAAACTTAGAAGACCCTTATGAAGAAATTGATAACTGGGTAAATTCTATACCATTGCAGGGAACCTCTGAATTTTCATCAAAAGATTTTCTCAGTGAAAAAATCGTTAACCTGGTAAAGTTTGATGAGATATCCGGGTTATTCAATAAAATTGGAAGTACACTGGGCGGTGTGTTGCTCGGCATTTTTGCTGTTTTGTTTATCACTTTCTTTTTCATGAAAGAAGACAGGTTGTTCGAAAAAGGGGTGCTCTTGATGGTACCTGAAAAATATGAAGATAAAACCCAAAATGCATTGCGTAAGATAAGGAAATTAATATCCAGGTATTTTATCGGTTTACTGGGGCAGGTTACGGGCATCACTATTTTGGTAACCACCGGATTGACAATAACGGGATTGGAATTTTCGCTTGCATTATTGATTGGCATTATAGCCGGATTTTTAAACCTCATTCCTTATTTAGGCCCATGGATTGGCGCTGCTATAGGTGTTGTGCTAGTCATTAGCGGTAACCTGGGAATGGATTTTTACGATGAAATGCTTCCCATGCTGATTTTTGTGCTGCTTACTTTTGCAATAACACAATTGGTGGATGTAATGTTCTTTCAACCGACTATTTTTGGCAATTCGGTCAGGGCTCACCCCCTTGAAGTGTTTCTTGTTATTTTGATCGCCGGCAAACTTGCCGGGGTACTTGGTATGATGCTGGCAATACCATCATATACCGTGTTAAGGGTATTGGCCAGGGAGTTTTTCAATCAATACAAACTGGTGCGTGGAATCACCGATAAAATGAACGAGGAATAATATGCATGTACACAAATTTGGAGGGGCATCCATCAAAGATGCCGAATCAATAAAAAATTTAAGCAACATTCTTCAAAACCAAAAACGACCGGTTATTGTTGTTATATCTGCCATGGGAAAAACCACCAATGCCCTGGAAAACCTTGCAGAAGCTTATTATACACGTGAATCTGCTCAGGCAGAAGCATTGTTCGAGAAAATAAAGCAATTTCACGAGCAGGTTTATCTTGATCTGGGGCTGGACAAATACGCAAAAGAATCTGCCCCCTTTTCGGAGGTGTTTGACCGGCTTAAAGAAAAATTACAAACGGCACCTTCGTTGAATTATGATTATGAATACGATCAAATCGTCCATTGCGGCGAGTTGTTTTCATCCCTGATAATTAACACGTGGTTACAACACGAAGAGATTGATGTTCGGTGGGTTGATGCCAGAGACATCATACGTACCGATAATACTTACAGAGCCGCAAATGTGAACTGGGAGACCAGTAAAAAAGCCTTTGACAGGCAGCAGGTTCACAGCAACCGGATCATGCTGACCCAGGGATTTATCGGCAGCACACCCGAAGGCATCAGCACAACGCTGGGGCGTGAAGGGTCTGATTATACAGCTGCTATCCTGGCTGTTTTGTCAGGAGCAAAAGACGTTACCATCTGGAAGGATGTGCCCGGGGTGATGAATGCTGATCCCAAACACTATGATTTCAGTGAAAAGCTGCCGCTAATATCCTACCAGGAAGCCATAGAACTGGCATATTACGGCGCAAAAGTTATTCACCCGCGTACCATAAAGCCACTCGAAAACAAACATATCCCGCTCTATGTAAAATCATTTCTTGAACCCGGGGAAAAAGGCACAGTGATTAAGCATGTTGAAAAAGAACTTAATCTTTCACCTGTTTACATCATTAAGAATGAGCAGATTTTATTGTCCGTATCCCCACGGGATTTTTCTTTTATCATGGAAAAACACATCAGCCGCATTTTTGATATGTTTGATGCGTACAATGCCCACGTTAGCATGAGCCAGAATTCAGCCATCAATTATTCGATTTGTGTGGATTGCCATAAACGCAAACTGCCCAAATTGATTGAAGGTTTAAGCCAGGAGTTCAAGGTGCTGTATAATGATCATTTACAGTTGATCACCATACGGCATTATACCAGTGAAGCCATTGAGAAAATGTTGAATGGGAAAACGGTGCTTTTGGAACAACGTTCACGAAAAACAGCGCGGTTTCTGGTAGAGAGCAACAGGAAAATGCGGTGATTTATTAACAATGGTTGGTTTTAAATTTCATTGCATTAATCCGGATAAAAAAATTCATTATCTGTGAAAACCAAGGAAGTCTTGATGTGATAGCATTGTTGGAATGTGCATGAGGCACCCTTGACACCCTCTGAAACCTTGAATCCTGCGAGAATATTACCTGCCCAGAACAAAAAAGGCCACCCGCAGGCAGCCTTTTTACTTTACTGGGATCAAAGGTCTAATGCTTCACCACAAACTGCTTGCGGTCTCCAAGTTGGGGAGAGTAGATGATGTAGCTTCCACTTTCGAGATCAGATACATCTATGGTCAGGTAACCGAGGGATTCTTCTTTTTCTATGCTGCGAATCTGACGGCCTTGTACGTCATAGATGACAAATGTACATGCTTCTGCAGACGTGATAAACTCAACAGAAAGGATATCGGTGGCTGGATTGGGATAAATGTTGAAACGTTTAGAAAGTTCAATATCCTCATCCCGTGACAAGTCTTCCTGTTCAGAAATCATGCCTGCTGATGCAGATTTTGCATTGGTGGGATTTGGCATAAAAATAATCGTTTCATAATAGTAAAAGTTTAAGGGTTAATAAATAAGTAATTTTTCTCTGAATTGATTTTTGTTATCTGAAACTATATATATACCGGATTTAAGCCTTTCTAAATTTAGCTCAATTTGTTTGCTTTCAACCTTATTTCTCATGTGTAATTTTCCAGAAACATCATGGATTAGAATTTCATTGACTTCGATATTTTCTGGTATAATTACCCAGGCTGTATTATCTGCCGGATTGGGGAATATTTTAATTTTTGATTGTACACTCTGTACTTGTGGCACGGGTGATGTGTAATTACCCTGTCCAAGGCTATCTGTCTTTACAAGATAAATACCAGACAATCCGGATAGATCAGTAAATCCATCAGTTTCACCAACGATTAGATACCCTCCATCAGTTGTAGCAATCAGATCGTGAATCTTATCTGATTTAACACTACCTATTGAATGGTACCATTTGCTTTCAAGGTTTAGAGAGAATTTTTCAATAAAGATTTCATTTCCTCTTTCTTCAGAGGTATAACGACCTGCTATTACAAAACTCTGACTGTCACGGCTAAAAGCTATTTTTTGTGCAATAGCTACATGCGGAAAATCGTTATATAGTATCGTGGAATCAATTAGATTAAATTCATTATCCAATTTATATACTATGGGATAAAAATGTCCATCATCATAGTATCCACTACCAAATATATTATTATTGTATTCAAAATGGTCATTACTCGTAAAATTATATGGATGTGGTAAGTTATCACCAATGTATGCTGAGTCGATAATATATCCTTTTGGGTCAAGATGAGCAAATAAAGGAATGTTTAGTTCCTGAGCACCAAGAATAAACTCACCGTTGTCATTAACACAAACACTTTTTGCCGCAGTTTCATTTGGAAATTCAATATACGTATGCACATCTTCCCCTTCAAAGTCACTGACTATCCAGCTTGTATTCATCGGGCCTTTGTCCATGTCCT
>CAZTNS010000203.1:0-4238 GCA_964615585.1 uncultured Bacteroidales bacterium
TCCTTTAACATCCCCCAGCTCAAAAATCGCTTTATACACCTCATCCCACCAGCTCGTTTGCAATCTTTTCGGCTTGTTTCAGCACGGTTTCGGTGGCAAGTTTTTGCATGTCGGGTGGGTAGCCGTACTGACGCAAGGTGCGTTTGATGATGACTTTCAGTTTGGCACGGACGCTTTCTTTGATGGTCCAGTCAATGGCGGCATTTTCCCTCACCCTGTCTGTCAGCACAACGGCAAGTTCCCTGAGCATCCAGTTCCTTACATCAACAGAGGTCTTAGCAAAATTTCCATAGGAGACAAGGAAGGTGGTTGTTTGGACTTTAGCAAAGCTGCGGAATTAGGTTTTGAACCAGCATTTGATAAAATTGAAGGACATTGTAATTAGGTTTTTTCATGCCGCTTTTTACTCTACCAGCCTAAAAAGTTTGGCTAAATATGAGAAAACCAGCGTAATACTTTAATGCTCAACAATTAGCTATCATCAGACATTTCTTTTCCCATCTCCTCCTGAATCATCCCAATATAATCACCTTGTGTAAGGCCGTTTTCTTTTGCCTGTGCCTTGCATTCCTGGCATAGCTTTCTAACTACTGGGTATGTGGGGGTGATGGTATTGCATAGAACGGAATTGTTGGCTTTTCCGGCTTCGAAGATCACAGAGCTATCTGCAATCTGGTGGATTGTTTAATCGTTTTTCAGCCAGGTGTTTTTTGTGATCTGTGCGATGATTCCCGCGCCCGGGCGGAGGCGAATTATCCTGCGGGCTGCGACGGGATGGTGGTGCATGCAGGAAAGCTTGGAACGAAAAGTAAAAGCCTTTGCTGCATCAGCAACACCCCCGGAGCAGCACGGAGATAGCAGCCGAAGACCGTTAAGGCGCCCAAAACAATAAAAAATTCCAAATTCACTTTTCAGATGGAGATTATGCTTTATCTTTACATCAAATTAAAAAATGATACGTTATGGATATTCTCAAAGGAAAAGTTGCTCTTATTACAGGGGCTGCCCGTGGCATAGGGAAAGCCATTGCAATACGATATGCACAGGAAGGTGCTGATGTGGCATTTACCGATATCAAGGAAGATGAAAACTTTAAAACCACAGAGCAGGAACTGAAAAAATTCGGCACCAAAGTAAAGGCGTATGTAAGCAACGCCGCTGATTTTGAAGCTGCCCAGGAACTGGCTAAGGCCATAGTGTCTGATTTTGGAAAAATAGACATTTTGGTGAACAACGCAGGCATCACCAGAGACAACCTGTTGATGCGCATGACTGAAGAGCACTGGGATATGGTGATGCAGGTGAATCTGAAATCCGTATTTAATACAACAAAAGCATTCATGCGTCAGATGATGAAACAACGGCAAGGGTCTATTATTAACATGAGCTCGGTGGTTGGTGTCAGCGGCAATGCCGGTCAGGGCAACTATGCGGCATCCAAATCAGGGATCATCGGGTTTACCAAATCCGTAGCCCAGGAACTGGGATCCCGTAATATACGTGCCAATGCCATTGCACCGGGGTTTATTGAAACAGAAATGACGGCTCATTTGCTTAAAGATGCAAAAGAAGGATGGGCTGAAAAAATACCCCTCAAACGTACAGGCAAACCGGAAGAAGTGGCCAACGTAGCTGTTTTTCTGGGTTCTGATCTGTCATCTTATGTTTCAGGGCAAACCATTCAGGTGTGTGGGGCTATGCTGACATAGAGTTGGAAGTCCGGAGACGGGAGTCGGAAGACCGAAGTTGGGAGACCGGAGTAGGTTACTTATGATAAATATTGACCATTTTAATGATTAGATGCTATAATTAAAAAGAACAGAAATTTTGAATATTGATTTTACATATTCTCCATGGTGGCTTTTAGCCGGACTTGTATTTGCAGCCGGATTGAGTTTCTTTTTGTACTACAAAGACACTCAGTTGCGGGAACTGAACCCTGCCTGGATATGGGGGCTGGCAGTTTTGCGATTTCTTTTCATTTTGGGGATTGTATTTTTGCTCCTGGGTCCCTCATTAAACGTAAAAAAAACGGAAAAAGAAGCGCCGGTATTTATCATCGCTCAGGACAATTCTGCTTCTGTGCTTCTAAATGCTGACTCAAGCTATTATCTCAATGAATATCCAGAAAAACTCACTGTTTTAAAAAAGGAACTATCTCAGGATTTCGACCTACATTACCTCCAATTCGGGGACAGTGTTCAAAACAAAGAAACATTGGATTTTACCGATCCTGTTACCAATTTTTCAGATTTGATGTTTTCGCTGAAAGCCGGCTATAGCGGACGTCACGTTGCGGGGATGCTTTTGGCCAGTGATGGGTTATATAACCAGGGATATCACCCTCTACATCAGTTCAGGAACCTGCCATATCCTGTATTTACACTTGCCCTTGCTGACACAATGCAGAAAAAAGATGCGCTCATTCAGGATGTAAATTATAACCGCATTGCTTTTTTGAACAACCGTTTTCCTGTGAGAATACATTACCAATCTCACAAACTTGATAAAAAAACACTGACAATCAAATTGATAAAAGATGACAAAACACTGATTCAGAAACAGGTAGAAATTAACGGCGACCAGGTAAGTGACCACATTGACATACAAGTAAAAGCAGAAGAAACCGGGTTACAAACTTACAAATTAGCCATTGAACCAGTTGAAGATGAAATCACACATAAAAACAACTACCAGCGCATCTCAGTCAACGTCATTGATAACCAGCAAAACATTGCATTGATTGCAGCGTCCCCTCATCCAGATATCGGAGCGTTAAACCGTTCACTTAAACAAAATAAAAACTTTTCTGTTGACATCTTTTATTTATCAGACCTGCCTTTGGACCTGGAAGATACAGATTTGATCATTTGTCATCAGATCCCTGCCAAGAACAACCCTGCTTCCCCGATATTTAAAGAGGCGGAACAACGGCATTTGCCTGTTTTATTTGTTTTTGGCCTGCAATCTGATCTACATGCATTCAATCAACTTGCATACAACCTTAATATTGACAAAAAAGGCGAAAGTATGGATTATGCCCGGCCGGTTTATGAACAGGGTTTCAAACGATTTGGATTATCATCTGCCCTATTGGACATGTTGGATAAATTATCCCCGTTGTATGTTCCATTTGCAGATTTTAATTTTACAGGAGAACACGACATGCTGTTTTCTCAAAGCATCAATGGTATAAAAACCGGCAAACCACTGATAAGCCTTGCCGGCATGGAACAACGAAAAATAGCTTACATACTGGGAACCAATATATGGAAATGGCGTATTGAAGAATTCGTACAAAATGGCAATCATAACAGTTTCGACAAATTGATCAACAACATGATACAATACCTGGTAACAAAATCAACAGGGCAACAATTTTCTGTTGTAACAGAACAGATTATACCTGAAAATCAATCTGTGGTTTTTGATGCGGAATTATATAATGAAGCTTTTGAACTTATCAACGAACCTGACGTCATGCTTCATATTCAGGACAGTACAGGAAACGAAAAAGAATACAAATTCAAACGCTCAATTAATGCCTACCGTTTGAGTCTGGGTAGCATGCCTGTAGGGAAATATTCCTGGCGTGCAGAAGTTGGCTATGAGGATAACCGTTACACTAAAGAAGGGGGTTTTATTGTTGAAGCAGTATCTCTTGAAGCCCTGAAAACCCGTGCAGACCATAAATTACTTGGCATGATCAGTAATAATACCGGGGCAGAGATGTTTTTTCCGGAGAATATGGATGAAATTCCGGAGAGAATTGAAGCCTATGATATCACCAAAACACGTATCACTACCAGTCAGACACATTCGGTATTGCTTAACCTTAAATGGATTTTCTTTTTGCTGCTTGGGCTGATTTCAGTAGAATGGTTTTTCAGAAAATACCACGGTGGTTATTAAATTTTAGATTCTGAGCCCAGTCTGAAAGTCATTAGTTGCCACAGATTGCACAAATTTGCGCAGATTTTTTCAGCAGACCCTAAATTATGAAATCTGTGTCAATTCCCTTTTTTTATTAATGAAAGCTGTTCTCATATAACTCTTTCTGAAATTCACTGTTATTTTATTGGTAAAACCTGGCTTATTCGGGGAGAGCATTGCATTAAATCCAAAATCCAAAAAACAAACCTGTACCGACGGATGACGGTAGTTCAAAATAAGGTGTTAGGGGTTAGTATCTTATCAATAATATTCGTGTAATTTTTGGCAGAATATTTTTTTTGAAT
>CAZTNS010000204.1:0-4182 GCA_964615585.1 uncultured Bacteroidales bacterium
TTTATTTTGGATTTTGTTTTTTGGATTTTGAGCTTTCCGGTTTATCCGGGTTAGGTTAATGCGGGAATCCAGGTTTTATGTGGTCTCTGACGATAAGAGCAAATTGTTGAAGCCTTGAAAAAATCTCACTTTGGTTTAAGGTGTTTAGATCATGCATGTTCTGTATCAAAGTCTTGACTATATTGACACACAAAATGCAGCTACTGTATTAAGACATTTCAATAAAATGTTCAAAATAATTTGTCAGATAAAAAATAAACATTTACATTTATGATTTGTATATATATAAATTAAATATGATGTTTAACAAATAAATTCACAACTATGTCAAATTATCATGAACCTGCTGAAGAACTCAGCAAAGAAGCAAGGGAATTTTCACGTGCCCTGAACAGTTTGAAGGAAGAAATTGAAGCTGTTGACTGGTATCATCAACGTGTTGATGTCAGTGAAGATAAAGAACTTAAAGAAATCATGGCACACAACCGTGATGAAGAAATAGAGCATGCCTGTATGGCCATTGAATGGTTGCGCAGGAATATGCCCGGATGGGACGCAGAATTGCGCGAATGGTTGTTTAAAGAAGGCGATATCGCTCATCACGACCACGACCATGGAGATGATGAATCAGAAAATAATGGAAGTGATTTAGGAATTGGTAAATTAAAATAAAGGAAAGGAAATAAAATTATGGATATTCTCAGAAAATCATTTGCTCCGATTTCTGCCCGGGCATGGGAAGAAATCAACGAGGAGGCCAAAGATATTTTAATGGCTTCGTTGACAGCAAGAAAAGTAGTGGGTGTAGAAGGCCCTAAAGGTATTGACACAGCTTCTGTAAGTTTAGGAGAACTGGATGTCCCTGCCAATCAAAAAAGGTCTGATGTACAATACGGAGTTCATAAGGTTTTGCCTCTGTTGGAAATACGCATGCCTTTTTCTCTCAACATCTGGGAGCTGGATAACATCAGCCGTGGATCTGAAACTTTTGATCTTGATAAGCTTGGAGATGCAGCAAAAAAGTTGGCAGCATTCGAAGAAAATGCAATTTACAACGGTTTTGACAAAGCCGGTATTGAAGGCTTGTTAAAAGCCAGTGAACACCCTGCGTTGAAACTTGGCAACAACGTTGATAAACTGATGGATACGGTTGTCAAAGGGATGCTGATGTTTAAAGATGAAGGCATCGAAGACGATGTGAATCTTGTTGTCAGCAACGATCTATACACAAAAATCAACAGCCAGAGCAAAGGTTACCCGCTCAGAAAGCATTTGCTTGATACCATAGGTGGAAAAATTATTCCCTCTGATGTTGTTAAAGGCGGCCTGATGCTCGCTAATGATGAGGAGGCTTTCAGAATGACACTGGGAAGCGACATTTCCATTGGATACGAAGATCACGATAGAAAAGAAGTGCATTTGTATTTGACTGAGTCCTTTACTTTCCGTGTTATTGATCCGGCTGCAATAATAGTTATTGATTAGCAGGTTGTTATGGTGGTTTTGAGGTGTCCGCCCGGCGGTGGATGCTTCAGCCACTGTGTTTTGATTGAAATGGAGTTGAGGTGTTTAAACAATTTATTAATCCCTTTTCATTAGAATCACATTGATATGCGTCTGGTTACCCCGTCTTTTCATGAGGGGGAATCTCCATTTATGTCACAGCCGGTGTTCAATCACATTCCGGCGAATAATCATCGGCGTGTGTGTGTCAACATTTTTGTCATGGCGATTTGGTATTAAATTTAATGTTGACAGATATGCGTGTTAATTTTTTTATTTTTGTTGATTGGAAGCAAAAATAAAATGATATGAGTTTTCTGTATCCGAATTTTTTATGGGCGTTAACAGCGGTTTTAATACCGGTGATCATTCATCTGTTCAGTTTCAGACGTCACAAAACGGTATATTTTTCGCAGACACGTTTTCTTGAATCGGTTCGTAAAGAAAGCCGATCAAAAACCACATTAAAACAATTGCTTATCCTTTTAAGCCGCATTCTGGCTATTGCAATGCTTGTCATGGCTTTTGCCCAACCGGTTATTTTGCCGGAGAAAGATGAGATTGCAGCATCCCAAAGTCCATATGTGGTTGTATGTATTGATAACTCCTTTAGCATGCAAAATGAAGGTTCAAGCGGAAGTTTGCTGAACATTGCCAAACAAAAAGCCACTGAAATAGCAGAAGCTTATGGTCAGGAGGTACAGTTTTTTTTAATTACAAACAACATGCCACCCCGCTTTTACCGTCCTTTGTCGTATGATGAATTTCTGAGTGAAGTCAGTCAGATTGAGGTTAGCCCGGTCAGTGTGCATCTGAGTAAAACCATGGAAAAACTGCGTCGTATCACTTCTTCGTATGTGTCAGATAAAGCGCCTTGTCCGGTGTACTTTATTTCAGATTTTCAAGTATCTACCACTGACTTTGTTGTTTTTGATGATATAAAGCATTATGATTTGAAGGCAATCCTGATTGAAGGGATACAGCAAGAAAATCTAAGCATCGACTCAGTGTGGTTTGCTTCTCCTTTCAGACAGGCAGGAAAACCGGAACAACTGAATGTCCTTGTCAGAAATCATGGAAGTCAGTCATACAATGATATACCTGTAAATTTAAAATTAAATGATTCACTCCGTGCTGTGTCTTCACTGAACATCGAAAGCAATGCAAGCACTGTATTGATGTTGAATTTCACAAATCCGCAAAATGGTATTCAACGTGCAGAATTAGAACTTGATGACTATCCGGTCAGTTTTGATAACAGCTTTTATTTTACTTATAATCTTGAAAAGGAAAAATCCATTCTGCTGGTAAACGGAAGTGATCCCACTGATTTTCCGGTGAGCGTATATGATGATGAAACCCGTTTTGATTTAAAACAAATAGAAGAAGATGATCTGGATATGTCTGCTATGGATAAATATAACATGCTGGTATTTAATGGATTCGATTATATTAGTGAAGGCATGGCAGCCCAGCTCAATGATTTGACAGAAAAAGGTGTGGTCATGGTATTTATCCCGGGCACGGATATGCATACCGACAGCTGGAACAATTTTTTACAAAACCTGAAAGGCCCCCGGTTTTCGACATGGGATAGTACAAGTAGAAAATTGTCTGAAATTGCATGGGAACATCCTTTTTTTAAAGGTGTTTTCAGCGGGCGTCAGGAAAATGTTGAACTGCCTGTAATACATGGAATGTACCCAATGCACAAAAGCCAAACTAGCATGGGTGAAGATCTGCTGTTGTTTGAAAATGAATTGCCCTTTTTGAAAATGCTGTCTGTAGAAAATGCATTGATCTATCTGTTTAGCAGCCCTTTGAATGCAGACTATGGAAATTTTGTAAAACATGCTTTGTTTATCCCGGTGGCTTATAACATGGCAATGAACACACCAACTGCCAGAAAATTGTATTTTATCAGTGGGCAGGAAGCCGGTATGATGGTGCGTTCACAGACAAACGGCAATGAAACCAGTGTAGAAATACGCAGCAATAAAAGTGATAATGCCATTATTCCATCCTGGCGGATAACTTCCGGTGGTGTCCGGGTTTTTGTGCCTGCTGCCTTATTTGAGCCAGGACATTATGATGTAATTGTAAATGATGTATTTACTGATGCTTTTGCCCTTAATATTAATCCATTGGAATCTGATATGGACTTTTATGATGCAAAAAGCCTCAAATCGGCTGCTGAAACAAGGAATTTTGAATTTTCAAATTTGTATGAAGCCGATACCCTGGATATGGCTCAGAAAATCAAAGAAAAGGAACAGGGGAAAGCGCTGTGGCCATGGTTCTTAATGGCTGTGTTGTTTTTTATTGTTATTGAAATTATGCTGATAAAATGGATGTGATTTTTGCTCGTATTTCCATAGGCTCAATTCGGTTGTAATCAGTACTCGCCCCTGGGAAAAAAATAGGGGAACTTCAAAATTAGGCGCTTAAAAATCAAAACTTACCAACATGTTGTTTAAACTCAAATTGAACGATGGCACGATAGCGTGATGGCACGATAGAACGTTCTTGCAATCGTGCAGTCGTTCAATCGTTCAATCATGTGTTGGCATTTAAGATTTCCCCGTCAGCTGACGGGCTTTTTTTCAGGTTTGACTTGAAAAAACATAGTATCTTATCAGTAATATTCGTGTAATTTTTGGCAGAATATTATTTTTGAAT
>CAZTNS010000205.1:0-4160 GCA_964615585.1 uncultured Bacteroidales bacterium
TGGTAAATTTGTGAAAAACTAAGCATGAATAATGATCAACAAAAACCCCGAAGGGTTTTATGGTTGTTTGTGCCCACGTGTTTGGTTTTCGGTCTTCGTTTTCACTCGCAGGGACCGCGTCCCTGCCAGTCCGGCAGGCTTGGGATATAATGGAAGGAAGACGGATAAACTTATAACCGGGGTTATTCCTGTTCGCCCCCTTTCGGTGTCGGAAGCCACCGCTTTTCACTGTAAAACCACCTAAAAAGTGCTTGTCCTGCACTAATCCTCAAAAGTTTATTTCTACAAGTGTACCGAATCATAAAAATTGCACAAAAATTCACATCTTTGTACTAAGTTTGTAACAAAAGAACAAAATATGCTTGATGACGATAAAATAAGGGATTCATTTAAAGAAAAAAACTGGGTAGAAATCAAAAGCAACGACAGCTGGGGCACATTTAAAATCATGTCTGAATTTGTTCAGGGATACGAAAGGCTTGCGCGTTTGGGGCCGAGTGTTTCGGTGTTTGGTTCCGCCCGTACAAAACCAAATACCAAATACTACAAAATTGCTGAAGATATTGGTGCCAAACTAACACAACATGGGTACGGGGTTATAACCGGAGGAGGCCCCGGCATCATGGAGGCTGCCAACAAAGGCGCCAAAGCAACAGGCGGCAAATCCATCGGATGCAATATCAAACTGGAATTTGAACAGCAGCCCAACAAATACATTGACCCTGATAATATACTGACCTTTGATTATTTCTTTGTCAGAAAAGTGATGTTCATGAAATACAGTCAGGGATTTATTGTTTTGCCCGGCGGTTTTGGGACATTTGACGAATTGTTTGAATCCATCACCCTGATACAAACAGGCAAAATTGCCAGGTTCCCCATCATAATGGTCGGAAAATCCTACTGGCATGACATGATCAATTGGATAAAAGACAAAGTGCTCCGTGAAAATAACATTTCACCAGACGACCTTGATATTTATCACCTGGTTGACACAGCAGATGAGGCCGTTAATACCATTGTTGAGTTTTATGAGAAATACGAACATAAACCCAACTTTTAATAAACTTTTTCAGCAGCCCCTATCTTAAATCACTCACACTTCGAGGATAATGCCACTAAGGCAAATCAAAAAACACCGATATAGTTTGAATCCCAACTAAAACATTGTATTTTTGTTGCATGGAAAAAAACAGCAATACCCGTTCAGCCGGAAAAGAAATCGGTATATTGGCGCGCTGTGCCCATAAATATTTTCACCACAAGCTGGATAATTTTTCCATCGGTCATGCACAAATCCGGACATTACATTACATCTGCAAACACGATGGGATCAGCCAAAAAACGCTGGCAAGGCATCTGCATCTGGACAAATCATCTGTCACATCACAAATTGAACGCCTTGAAAATCATGGCTATATCCTTCGTAAGGCATCGGACAAAGACCGCAGGGAAAAACAGATTTACATCACAGCAAAGACAACAGCAATTAAAGAAAAACTGATGAACGTGTTTGACGGGTGGAGTTTGCAGTTGGTAAAAGATCTCAGTGATGAAGAGAGGGAAACATTTTTTGATTTGATGGACAAGATGAAATCCAATGCTTTTGAAGCGCTGGAGAACCTGAGAAACACAGATGAAGAAAACGCTTAAAAACCTGACTGAAGGCAAAATAGGCAAACAGCTTTTTCACCTGGCCTGGCCCATGCTTTTCGGTATGTTTGGCATGGTGATCTTCAACCTTGCAGACACTTATTTCATCGGCAAACTTGGTGTACATCCATTGGCTGCTATGGGGTTCAGTTTTCCGGTCATAATGTTTATAAACAGTTTATCGGTGGGCATTGGCATCGGTACCAGTTCGCTGATATCAAGAAATATCATCACAGAAAGCCGTGAAAACCTCAGGTTAATGGCCAGCCGTTCCATTTTGCTGGGGGTGATTGTGGTGTTCCTTTTTGTTATAGCCGGTTTATTAACCATCCGGCCACTGTTTGAGGCGCTGGGTGCAAGCGACGAGATCATACCATACATTTACGATTACATGAGCATCTGGTATTTTGGAGTGGCCTTTGTTGTTATACCCATGATAGGCAATAACATTGTCAGGGCTACGGGAGATACTCTTATACCGGGGATGCTGATGGTAACGTCGGCCCTTGTTAACATCATCCTGGATCCCCTGCTGATATTCGGATATGGACCCTTTCCTGAAATGGGAATAAAAGGAGCAGCCCTGGCCACAGTCATCGGTCGCAGTACAGGCCTAATTTTCATACTTATTGTGCTTATCAGGCGGGAAAACCTGCTTACCCTGCATTTTGGCAGGATGAAAGAAATATTTCACACCTGGGGCAAGCTCATTTATATTGCCGGGCCTGCAGCTTTAGGCATGCTGATCACCCCTCTGTCCATTGGCATCATTACCAGAATCATTGCCACCCATGGCGAAGAAGCCGTAGCGGCTTTTGGTGTGGCCTCACGTGTTGAGATGTTTGTATTGATGACAATTGCCGCCCTGGGATCAGTGCTAATCATTTTTATTGGTCAAAACATCAGTACAAATAAATTCTCACGTATTTTCAAATCCCTGCGCTATGCAGGTGGATTTTCGCTGTCATGGGGATTTTTAATGTTTATGGTTTTCGTGTTTCTGGGAGATCAGATTGCTTCAGTTTTCACCGGAGATGAAGTGGTGGTTGATATGGCAAACCGGTATTTCCTCATTGTGGGTGCCAGTTACAGCTTTCAGGGATTGGTAATGTTAAGCACTTCCGGCTTTAATGGGATAAACCGCCCCTACCCTGCTACCTTTTTTGCTGTGGCCAGGATGCTTTTGCTTTATGTTCCACTGGCCTGGGTGGGGTCACAAATCATTGGATTGAACGGTATTTTCTGGGCCGGTTTTACAGCCAATCTGATTGTTGGCATTATGGCCTTTGTGTTTCTACACAGAACCATCCGCAAGATCAGAGACAAAGGCATAAAGGTGGGTTGATCCTTGGATATCAATCAGCCCCATGAACACATCTCTCAAAACACGCAGCCTGAAACAAGCCACGTATGATCAGAACTTCATTCTGTCCATATCCCGCTTCATATCCTTATCCTTGATGTCCTTGCGCTTGTCGTGTAGTTTCTTCCCATGCGCCAGTGCTATTTCCACTTTGGCCAATCCCCTTTCATTGATAAAAAGCGATACCGGCACTAGGGTAAACCCGCGTTCGGTTACGTATTTCCGGATTTTTTTGATTTCACTTTTCTGAAGCAGCAATTTGCGTGTTCGCTGTGGTTCATGGTTTTCAATGTTGCCAAATTGATATTCTGAAATATGCAGGCCTTTAATAAACACTTCACCGTTTTTATCAAGGTAACAATAAGCGTTATTGAAATTCACTTTCCCGTTGCGAATGGATTTTATTTCGGTGCCGAGAAGTTGAATCCCTGCAACAAAAAAATCTGTCAACTGATAATTGAATGACGCCTTTTTGTTTTTAAATTCCCTTACTTTTTCATGTTCCATAAAAACCTCCTAAAACCATGTCATGAACGGTGTTCTCAATGCCAGCACCAAAAACAAAACCAGCAAATGAATCCCTACTGTAAATATCAGGGCCAAAATACCAAACAGGCTTATTTTTTCCTTGTGTATTCCGGGGATTTTCTGGGTGCCGACCCAGAACAAATACACCGCGTATGCAGACAATATCCCCAGGAAAAACATACTCCGGAACAAGGCCATGACAGCAATAGGGAAATATCCTAAAATAAGCGGTAAAGCCAGAAGCTGAGCACACCGTTTGGCTTTATCTTCATTATCAAACGATTTAAGAAGATATTTCAAAGCGATGGCTGACAAAAAATACGCCACAATCAACCCTGCCATGATGGATATCGAAAAAAACAAAATGTACAAAATTGAAGCTGAAAAATACGCTGAAAGGACCATGCCAAAAAACTCAGCCAGCCCCAGAACAAGCACCCCCGGCAAATAAAAACCCTTAATAACGCTTTTCGGGTCAATCGGTTTTTTCATCAGTTCTTCCCAGGCACTGACAGGGGCTATTATCAACCGTCTCAGTATCTGTAATCGTTTATTTATATCCATGCTGCCCATACTTTGCAAAATTACACAAAACATACATGCCGGAATCATAAAA
>CAZTNS010000206.1:0-3966 GCA_964615585.1 uncultured Bacteroidales bacterium
TCATTATTTCCTTTTTGGTTCTGGCCCTAAAGGAGTTCCCTTCAGGGTAAACTTGTCCAGGTTAGGGGTTTTTCAGATAAAAAGTGATCTTCTTAGTCAGACAGGAGCAAGAAAATTATTGCAACACAATCCTGTTTATATAAATACTTTGGTAGCACCAAAACCATATTCCTTAAAGGAAGCATCCTCATATTTGATTTTGTAATCTTTTTCCAGACTTTGTCGCAGCGTTTTTTTCAATGTGCCATTACCAATCCCGTGAATAAACACAACCGCATAGATACCTTCTTCAATTGCACGGTTCAGCACCTGGTGAAAATGCTGCATCTGATGTTCCAGTATTTCATGGTTAGACATGCCCACGACAGAATCCACCAGAGCGTTGATATGTAAATCCTCTTCCCATATCACAGGCTCAGGACGTTTTTTTGAACGACGGGATTTTTCTTCATCCAGTTTTTCCCGGCCATCTTTTTCTGCAGAAACAGCATTCAAATTAGCATCCACAACAATATCATTGTTATACATTACATGCATCAATGCTTTTTCATGAAAATAATCGCTTGTGCTGTAAGCCTCTTCGTTAATCAGGCGAGCCGGTTTGATTCTGAGTTCAGCTTCAATGGCGGGTTTGAGCTTTTGCATTTCATTGCCGGTCAATACTCCCTGTAAGCCAATCTTCCTCAAGTCATTTAAGTCCCTGTCGCTTAAAGATAACACTTCAAATTTGGTGTCCGGCTCAAGCACATCTTGAGAAATCAGTTTGTAAACTTCATTCAATTCCTGGTACAGGGCAAAATTCAAATAATACGGTGAATCATTGATTAGAAACATGCTGACTTTCTTATCTTTCTCTATTCTTGTAAAAGCCAGCAGCACTGAGTATCGCGTTCTGTCCTCCGTGATTTGCATTGTTTCAGGAGAGATACCTCCCGATCCCTTGTCTGCAGGTTTTTCGGTCAGGCTTTCCGCACCACGCTCTATTAATACCAAATCGCCGGCTTCGGCCGGGTATTCAAAGCCATCTTCGGTTTCCACCATGTAACTGCCATCTTTCAAAACACGTTTAATAGTACCACCACCGACATCGTCTAGATATCTGACTTTATCACCGGGGCTGTATTGTTTATTGTTACTCATATTATAAGGCCATTTAGTAAAATTTCATTTATTTTGCATATTAAATTTCATTAACATGACTGCCGATGCAAAGCTAATAAAGCTAATAAAGATAACCAACTATACCTATTCATTACCAGAATCACGCATTGCTAAATATCCGCTTGAATCCAGAGATGCATCGAAACTTCTTGTCTATAACAGAGGTGATGTCAGTAAAGATAAATTCAAGGCATTGACCAAATACCTTCCCAATGCCGGACTGATGGTTTGGAACGATTCCCGTGTGCTTAACGCCAGGTTTGTTTTTTATAAATCCACAGGAGCCAGGATAGAAATATTTTGCATATATCCCGCTGATGACAAGGATTACAGCTTAGTTTTGCAAAGTAAAAGACAATCTCGTTGGAAATGCATCATTGGTAACCTGAAAAAATGGAAATCAGGGACACTTGTTATGACCATCGATTTTGGAGACAGGAAAATCAACATCAGTGCAAACTTAATCCAACGGGGCACAACAGAACATGTTGTGGAATTCAGGTGGGATGATGGGGAAATCAACTTTGCCAGTATCATGGAAAACAGCGGTCTGACACCGATCCCTCCATATCTCAACAGGGAAAGTGAACCGATTGACAGGCATCGCTATCAAACGGTATATTCTGATGTTTCAGGTTCAGTAGCTGCACCTACGGCAGGCCTGCATTTTTCAGAAGAGATGCTAAAAAATATAAGGCAAAACAACATACAAATTGCGTCGCTGACTTTGCATGTTGGTACAGGCACTTTCCAACCAGTCAAAGCAGAAAACATCGGTAACCACCCTATGCATACAGAGTATTTTTACGCATCAAGGGAGCTTTTGCTGTTATTGAAAAAACATGCGGGGTATATTACTGCTGTTGGAACCACCAGTTTGCGGTGCATGGAAAGCCTTATGCAGGCAGGCATTAAGGCTATGCAGGGAAAAACAGGCCTGGATGAAGTGCAAAACATCAGCCAGTGGGAAGCATACGAACGCCCTGAAGGAATAAAGCTGAAAAACGTGCTGAATTTTATGATAAAAGAAACTGAAAGGTTGGGAATCAATTACATACATGGAAAAACCAGCATGATGATTGCACCGGGCTATTCTTTTTTGCTGCCAGACAGGTTAATTACCAATTTTCATCAGCCGCATTCTACCTTGTTGTTATTGATAGCTGCTTATATTGGTGATGACTGGAAAAAGGTGTATGATTATGCCATAAGCAACGACTTCCGGTTTTTAAGCTATGGCGACAGCTCGTTGTTGATACCTGAATGTAGGTGATTTTTGCTTACACAGAAAAGCATTAACACACACCGATGATTATTCGCCGGAATGCGATTGAACAACGGCTGGAAAATAAATAGAGGTTCCATCCAGATAGGTCATCGGGACAGGTAATGGCCGTTGAAAATAAATATATGAAGTGATTAAAATACAGGTAACTATTCAGGCGCATACATTTTTACCGCTAAGACGCAAAGACGCAATGAAGCATCCAGTTTCCGCCGGTTAGCGGAACACACCCGGCCACCGTCCTACTCGAAAGCCGGGCATGACCACTGAAAAAAGATGAGTCAAATCACTGCATCCATATTAAGGGTTCATAAGATTTGCAAACATTTTTTATAATTTTTAATCTTTGCGCCTCTCCGTCTCTGCGGTGAGTAGGTACTTTTTTTGATGTATATTTATATTTTTATGTTCACACTGATTAGTTACAAATACAGGACAGGGGTTTAATCTTTCACACAACGCACGTTAAGTCCATTCACTCCATTTTCATTATACCGTATTGCTTTTTCGTTATCATAATACATGCCATGATAAAATGCATATCCGGCAAACACATTATCCTCAGTGGAACTCCAAAAATAGGCATAATTACCCATGCCTGTAAAGTCACCACTGCTTGATTTGCGGCCACAGGGAAGAGCTACAAAACCACTATTGCCAAAGTTGGCATGACTTTCTAAGGCACCATCATTCCATAATGAAGCATTGCCTGCAAGCGCACTGCCGGCATCTTCACCCCTGGAACCGTTAAGATCCCATTCGTCATCACCATAATTATAAGTAGCATCTACTTCTCCTTCAAGTTTTTTCCATTCTTCATCACTAGGTAGATGCCAGCCATCGGGGCATATTCCCTGTACTCCACTTGGAATTGAAGCACTCCCTGCTGCACCTTCCATGGCAGCTTCCCAATCGTATAATCTTCCATAAGTACCACAATTTGATGGAGAATCATCGTAACACCAACTATTTCCATTTACATTATTATCGTAATTCAAATTTTCGGCCATCCAGCATTGGCTACCAATTTGTATGGTTTGATATCCTGATCCATCCCGTGTATCAATGAATAAATCTCCACATTCAAATGGCCCACAAGCCTCGGTATATGCAGTAAGTTCAACATAATCAGATACTCCACCACAATCATCATAAGCCCATACATACAATGTATAAGGTGTTCCGCACGTAAGGTTTGTTTGAATATAACTTGTATCTGCACCATTATCCGTAGCTCCGTTATAATTATCGGTAGTGTTGAATTTATAACCAGTTGCACTAGACACAGAATACCAATTCCATTCAATAGACACCGTGTCATTATTATGTGAGCCTTCTGCAGGCGCATCCGGATCACCAGTACTGACAATGACATAAACACTGTCTGTGCTTATACATCCATTATTATCTTCTACAGTTAGATAATACCAACCTTCATCGCCTGAACCAGCATTGTTTACGGTTGTATTTTGATCGTTTGGGCTATTCCACCAATTCCAGGCAGGGCCTGACCATTCATA
>CAZTNS010000207.1:0-3966 GCA_964615585.1 uncultured Bacteroidales bacterium
CTGGGAAGACGGTGGAACGTGGATCCGGTTGTGAAGCATGACCAGTCGGGATATAGTGCCTTTGCAGATAATCCTATTTGGATAATTGACCCCCTTGGTAGTGATTCAATTTTTTATAATCAAAAAGGTGATGAGTTAGCAGATTTAAGGATAGAATGTAAAGAAGACTTTTTCTTTTTACAGCATGATGAAGGAAATAGAGAAATAGGAGGTCAGAATTATTATGAAGGATTAAGCAGAGAATCTTTCTTTGGTGATAGAGGGGATGGTGAACAGTTATTTAACGACATTGATGAAAGATTTAATCAGAATCATGAGTGGAAATTCCTATTCTTCCAAAATCCCTTTGGATTTGTTAACTCGCTATCAAATATAGCAACTTTTGCATTGTCTCTTTTTGTCTGATCAAAAATAAAACTTTACGTGGTATTTTGGTTTCCTCCTTTTTGGTATCCTGCATTTTTCTCATAACTTCCTGCTGGCTTATATCTGCAAATGCATCTTCCAAAGACTTTTTACTATTTAAAATAATATCCATATACTCAGGATTGTTCAGGTTTTTCACCAAGGGTGTGTCGGCCATCATGGATTGCAGTTTTTTGTGCATTGAGTTATTGCCTGTTGCTCTGCGGTATGATCGCCTCATGCCCCTGAAAAACTGCTCCAAAATGTTGTTTGTTCTTTGTGGCCTGATAAAAGTATCACCTTCAGAGGTAGATACTTTTATCGGGTCACAGAATAACTTTTCCCAGTATTTGTCAATCTGCCCGATTAATTT
This sequence comes from uncultured Bacteroidales bacterium, assembly GCA_964615585.1. Classification (GTDB taxonomy): domain Bacteria; phylum Bacteroidota; class Bacteroidia; order Bacteroidales; family ML635J-15; genus JAQIBY01. The sequence goes on from CAZTNS010000207.1 coordinate 779, forward strand.
TTGATATGCAGTGCTTTTGTGATATCCCCTGGATTTAACCAGGTTGTCCTTAAATTGCGTTACTCTTTTTTCGATTGTTCTCATATTAATATTTTCACCCGTATCATTAAGCCCTTGGGGAGTACCGGGCAGTGCAATGGAGAGTGCCTGTCGCAGATTATCAAATACGCTTTGTTTTTTGGTAAGCCCCTGGAATGCAGTCTTACATTGCATATCATTAACCAATGGTGCAAGGTCGCCTATGACCCTTGTAATACATTTGAATATTGGCTTGTTCGTAATGCATTTCTGCTGAAGGTTATTAAGATGTTCCCACAACAGGCGCAGACGCCTGTAAAACTCCGTATGTGGTCGATCGAAGGGGAATCCAAACCCGTTACCATGCTTCTTGCCGTCTAAAACCCAAAGCAACAGAACGTGGCACAGTTTTTTCATGGCTGCATTCTCGTGTGTATTGATTGGCTCAAGGCCTTGTACAATTTGATTTATTTCACCAACATGTATGTTTTGAGGATTGTCCCCAAATTCATAACGCATCCGGTAACGTAATTTGGCTGATATTTTGTGGTTTTTAAGCTTCTTTCTAATAAGTGCATATTCTTTTTCCAGCAGGTCTTTACCAATGTCCCGTAAAAAGTGAAAGTGACAAATAAAGTGTGGCACATTGGGAAAAACCTCTGCAATACCGGTAAGCAACCCACGTCCCATATCACTGCTCACGGCCAGTGGTTTTGCGTATTGCTCTTTGATTTGGTGAAGAAAAGGAACAAGCTGTTCTTTGCTTTCACCGGGAACTTTCACGTTAGCCAGTACAAAATTACTCACCTCGTCAATTGCACTGACCAAATGGGGACTGGCTCCATCACAGGTTCCGTCAACATGCAGAATATAGCCCCCTTTTTCAATGATGTGTCTCTTTAGCAGTGATGCGGATTGTTGATGGAGTATTGACAGGTAAATGATAAATCTTTGAGCCAGGTAAGCCACCTGGGAAGATGAGATATGGACATTGCGTTTTTTTAATTCCAAAACCGTTTCATTGATTGTGTGGTGTTCACATAACATCAACCTTCCTGCCAGCACCATTACATCGTATCCCACGTTAGCATAGGAAGGCACCCATTTTTCAAAATCCTCACTGGGAAAAACACATTCACAGTCAGAACAATACATAAAGCTGCGATGCGCTTTACACTGGCCAATGTCCAGCAGGTAAATTTTTCTGGTGTCGGTATGATGCACCTTAAGTCTGGCGTGACATCGCGGGCAGAACTCCTTGTTGGTTTTAAAATGAAGCACCGGTGCAAAAGCAAATACGTTGGCAAGGCTCAGGCTTTTTACCGTATTGTCCAGGAGATTACGCAGCAAATAAACTAGTTTGAATCCGGCGTTTTTTTTTCAATGCCATAGAAAACAAAAAATTCTTCTATGATCCCCGGTTTGATTTTTATACCTTGTTTACCTAAATGCTTTGACAGTTGCTCAAAAGTAAAATCCGGATGTTTAATGGTTTCCACAAGTACACTTATGGCGGCAGTACCCTCCAGTGGTGCCTGTGCCAGGGATACCAAACCCTGTTTCCTGTTTGATAATTGCTTTGAAAACTGTTCCGGTTCAGAACTGAAATACACGTAATGACTGCCAACTTTTTCTCTTTTAATGCCACTGACATTTTTATATTGAAAAAGAAAGCTCCTGGTATCCATGCCCAATACATCCTTTATCTGCGAGGCATCCATGCCTTGGCTTGAGTTATTAATAATAGCTACCAGGGTATTTTTCAATGTTCCGAATCTCGAAAAATGGATACTGTTATACTCCCAGATTCCCATTGAATTAAACCTTGCCAGCTTTTCAAGTGAAAAATAGCGCCCGTTATGGTCGTAGCTTCTTATGGTGTCCAATGGGTTGATCATACGCTGAATAGTCCGAACCGAAACATTAAAATACCGCGACAGGTCTTGGAGGGTTAGAACTTTTCTTTCAACAAACTGACTGTTAATATTCTGTAGCGTTTCCATAATGCCTTGTCGTATTATATGTTATCACGACAAATATAAACATATATTACGACAAAACAAAATATGAACTCATTTTATCTTCTTTATTGTTTTTCATATCTTTGCATAAGATTAAATCACTTGTAGATTCTATCTCGGGAACATACATTATGACACAATGATAACTCGGGTAAAAATAGAATTATTGATAATGAGGTAGTTATAAAATAGAGCGCGCTAAAAATAACTTTTATAACATCCTGCAAATCAAGAGATAAAGGGATTTTGGAAAAATAGAAATTATTTCATATACAGGTGCTTCCTTTTTTTAAAGATTGTTAGGCTGTCCTGAAAAATTGTTATATTTTTGGGCGGCAAAATCGAAGCTTATAAGTAATTTAAAATTCGTAAAAACAAATTATATGGGAATTCTAGAAAACATTCGCGCAAAAGCTAAAGCCAACATACAACGTATTGTATTACCGGAGAGTTTGGAAGAGCGAACACTTCAGGCGGCAGATCAGCTTTTGGCTGAAGGGATTGCAAACATCATCCTTACGGGGGAGCCGGCTGAGATTGCCGCAAAAGCCAAAGAACTGGGCTTGCAACATATTAATAAAGCTCAGGTAATCGATCCGAAAAACCATCATAAGCGGGATGAATATGCCGGGTTGCTTGTGGAATTGCGTCAGCATAAAGGAATGACAAAGGATAAAGCATTAAGATTGGTAGAAGATCCGCTTTACCTTTCTACTTTGATGATCAAAAGTGGTGATGCCGACGGCGAAGTCGCCGGAGCGGAAAATGCCACGGGTGATGTTCTGCGGCCCGCTTTTCAGGTAGTAAAGACCTTGCCGGGCATTAGTGTGGTTTCCGGGGCATTTCTCATGATGCTTGATAACAAGGAGTTTGGCGAAAATGGCGTTTTAGTGTTTGCCGATTGTGCCGTACATCCCAATCCTACAGCGGATGAACTGGCGCAAATTGCGGTGGCTACAGGAAAAACTACCAAAGCTATTGCCGGCTTTGAGCCTAAGATCGCTATGTTAAGCTTTTCGACAAAAGGGAGTGCAAAACATGAAATGGTTGATAAGGTTGTGGAAGCTACCCGCCTGGCTCAGGAAAAAGCACCGGAAATGCAGATCGACGGCGAATTACAGGCCGATGCCGCCATCATTGAAAAAATCG
>CAZTNS010000208.1:0-3956 GCA_964615585.1 uncultured Bacteroidales bacterium
TTTTAGACTGGACTCATTTCGCCTGCCTGCTCTGCCTTATTAGATTAAATGATTTGACGGAAGATTTTTATTGCTAACCTTATGTGAATTCCTATGTGTTCTACTGTGCCTATGTGGTTCCACCTTGAGATGCTTCCAGAATTTTTGAACTACAATAGCACACAGTAGATTCACATAAATAAGAAATTTCAATCAACACTTTAAAAAAATATTGCTATGGTTTTATCATATGTAATCCTGCTTGAAGCAATGTTAGTAGCGTCCACATCCTGTAAAATACAAACAACAGATAAAAAGCCGGTTAAAAACAACCCATTTAATTGGCACTATAAACTTAAAAATAATACCATGCAACTAATGGTTAAATTTGCAGTAAAACCAAAATATTGTATCTTTATATTTCTAAATCATTGTACACTATGGAAATTTTCAGCAAAAACGATGTCCTTTCCCGCATTTTGAATCAGCACGTGGAACTCATTCCTGTCGTCAACCGCTTTGGCATCAAGCTTGGCTTACAAAACAAAAACATAAACACGGTGTGCAGCGAAAACAGCGTAGATCCCGCGTTTTTCCTGACGATCATCAATGCATATCAGCACCGCGATTATTTTCCCGAATCTTCTCTGCGGTCATTTTCGCCCCTGCTCATTGTGGAATACCTTAGAAAAACACATACATACTACCGGGATTACATTTTACCACGCACCAAACGCATGCTTGAAGGAATTTTACAAAGCTGTAAGGGCGATTGCGAAGAATTGAAGCTCATCAAAGCCTTTTACCGCAAATACGAAGAGGAATTGATCCATCACCTCGACAACGAAGAAAACAATGTGTTTCCTTACATCGAAAACCTCATCAATCATCACAACACGCAGGGACATTGCTATTCCATTGAGAATTTTGAAAAAGAACACTCCAATGTGGATGTCAAAATCAACGACCTGAAACAACTTATCATAAAATACATACATCCCTCCTACGACATGAATCAATGCAATGAATTCCTGGCACTGCTTTCCCGCTTTGAAAAAGACCTGAAAGACCATGCCCGCATTGAGGACAACGTGCTTGTTCCTATGGTGAAACAAATTGAAAAACAGCAGAACCATGCATAACAGGATAGTTGTCATACACAGATCGGATATAATACGCAAAGGGATTGAAGCTATCGTAAGGGAAAATTTTCAATGCCCTGTAAAAACATACCCGGCGTTCAGCAAACGATTGTCGCACCACAGCGCTAACACCCACGTTCTCATTATGGCAGATGAGGAAAACGCAAAAATGATACAAGACGCTTCACTCCACACCAAAAAAAACATCACATTGCTTGAGATCACTGATCAAAAGGCTGCAACACACGAAAACCAGGTAAGCATTCACATGGACGTGGAATTCTTAAGTGAGAAAATTCAGCGGGTGTTTACTGGCGACTCCGTGGACAAAAAGCTTTCATCTGCAGGTGAACTGAGCCGCAGGGAGCGCGAAATTCTTGCCCTGGTAGCCAAAGGATATGCCAACAAAAAAATTGCTGACTCCCTGTTCATCAGCCCGCATACGGTGATATCCCACCGGAAAAACATCACCGAAAAACTGGGCATTAAAACCATATCCGGCCTCACCGTATATGCAGTCATCAACGGCATCATTGACCTCGGGCAGATCAGCAGGGATGACCTGATTTAATACCAGCCCTTACCCGGATAAACCGGAAAGTTCAAAAACCTGTCCGGCGAACAGGGTGAGGACCGATAAATTCGAAGTTCCAAAGCAAAAATAGTTGATACACAAAAGCAACTTTTTGCACCTGTTGATTTGTTAAGATACAGATTTTTATCATTTAATACCAGGTTGCGTTCACTTCGGCAAGCTCAGCACATCGCAACTGTGTAATATTTAAATGTATAAATAACTTTAACTACCAAGCTTAAAAGCCTGACTTTCTGTATCATACCAATGATGTACAATATAATTTTTAAAATTTTAGCTGCAGGCAGGATTGAACACATATCGGTATTAGCGTTCTGTATGGTGACTGGAGGATTGCAGATTTAGACAACTTGTTATTATACTGTTCATATAAATTTCGTTTATTCCGACAGGTTTTATAAATTTGTAATCGCACTAAAAATTATAACCTATGACAATAGTTGAAAAAATCATTGCAAACCACTCTAACCGTGAAAAAGTAACCCCCGGAGACATTGTGGATATTTCTATTGATGCCCGTGTAGCCAGGGATTTCGGGGGTGCCAATGTAGTTCAGAACCTGGAAAACAATAACCTGAATGTTGATGACCCGTCAAAAACCTTTTTTACATTTGATCTGATACCTGCGGGCTCGGACCAGAAGTATGCCAACAATCAGCACAAATGCCGTTTGTTTGCCCGCAAACACGGGATCACAGTACATGACGTTACCGATGGCATAGGAACACATCTGGCCATTGACGAAGGTTTGGTTTATCCGGGCAGTACCTTTGTTTCCACCGATTCACATGCCAACATCATGGGCGCTGTAGGTGCTTTCGGACAAGGCATGGGCGATCAGGATATTGCTGCAGCCTGGGCAAATGGTTCCGTATGGTTTAAAGTACCAAAATCCGCCAAATTGAACTTTAAAGGGGAAAAACCTGAAAACGTTACAGCCAAAGATATTGTACTCAACCTGCTTGCTAAATTCGGCGCCAGTACCCTTTTGGGATATTCCGTTGAAATGTATGGCAAAGCCATTGAAAACCTTAGTATGAGCGACCGCATTACCATTGCATCTATGGGCACAGAAATGGGCGCCATCATTGTTATGTTCCCGCCTAACAAGGAGGTTCTTGAAAAAGCAAATGAAGCCACAGGACGCCAAATAGACCCTGTGTATGCTGATGATGATGCACATTATGATTTGATTGAAGAAGTGGATATCAGCAACTTTGAGCCTATGGTGTCACGACCGGGCAAACCTCATGACAGCGTAAAACTTGATCCCGGCAAAAAAATAAAAATTGATTCTGCTTTCATCGGCTCCTGCACCAACGGCAGGCTTCCAGACCTCAGGGCTGCAGCAGCTATTCTTAAAGGACGCAAAGTGGCCCCGGGCGTGGTGTTGAAAATTGTGCCTGCCACTGATGACATTTGGCAGCAGGCCCTTGAAGAAGGCATCATTAAAATTTTTAAAGATGCCGGCGCATTGGTATCCAATGCTGGTTGTGGTGGCTGTGCCAACGGCCATGTGGGGCAAAACGGCGAAGGTGAAGTTACCATCAGCACCGGTAACCGTAATTTTCCGGGGAAACAGGGAAAAGGCAGTGTTTACCTGGCATCACCAGCCAATGTAGCAGCCTCTTCCGTAGCCGGATACATTACCACCCCATGGGAAATCCCTGAAAAGCCTATGACATTTGAAACAGGAACGGCTGAGACAGCGAAAAAAACAGCCGCATCCAAAAAAGAAACAACATATGACAAACCTGTTGTTGTGGAAGGGCGCACATGGTTTATCCAGGAAGATAACATTGATACGGATATGATATTCCATAACCGTTATTTGTCCATCACCGATATTAATGAAATGGGACAATACGCCCTGGATAACCTCGAGGGTTATGAAGATTTTGCCGAAAAAGCAAAACCGGGCGACATCATCGTTACGCAGACAAACTTTGGCAGTGGCTCTTCGCGCCAGCAAGCGGTTGATTGTTTTAAAGTGCTTGGCATCAATGTTATTCTGGCTAAGTCATTTGGCGCTATCTATGAAAGAAATGCCATCAATGCAGCGATGCCCGTGATGCAATATGAAAACCTTGAGGGATTGAAACTGGAAAACGGCGATAAAATACGCGTGAATTTTGAAACCGGCGAAGTGAAAAATCTGGATAAGAACACAAAAATTCAGGCAAAACCTTTCAGTGAGGTTCAAATGGATATCTATCAACGTGGAGGAATTTTTAATTAAA
>CAZTNS010000209.1:0-3882 GCA_964615585.1 uncultured Bacteroidales bacterium
AACCTTGAACGGCTTTACATTGATTGTCCGGTGCCGCCTTCTGTGACCAACAGCAACCCGCGATTGAAAATAAACCCGCCGGAAAAGGCTATGGGAGAGCTATAAATCAAAAATGAACTTTACGAAAGTTTTAAAACTTTCGTAAAGTTCATTTAGCCTTAGCCTTTGTATTTTAACATTTCTTCGTAATCTACAGTGTAAATCATATCGGCATGTTTGGCATTTTCTGATGTTACCATGTTTAGGAACAATTCAGCAGAATGATAAAACTTTTCATCGCGGATGGAATCTTTCAGCAAGAGGTATGTCATGATGATGTTCCCAGCCATTTCAACCAGGCGGCGCGCATGAAAATCAAACAAATCGTTGTTATCTTCAATCTTATCATTTTGTTCAACCACATGGTGGTATGCCTTTTCATACGCTTCTTTCATGCTTTTGAGCACTTCCAGTTGGACGTTGTATGGTGCTGGATAATTCTCATCCGCATAGGCATCCATTTGTTTGGCAAACAACCCGGTGGTTACGCCGCGAATGGCTGCCACAACCTGTAGTTGGGTTGTGCCTTCGTATATGTTGGTAATGCGGGCATCACGGTACAGCCGTTCAATGGGGAAATCTTTCATGTAGCCGGCTCCGCCATGGATCTGAAGCGAATCGTATGCAATTTCGTTGCAATATTCACTGCCAAACAATTTTGCCAGCGGGGTATAAGCATCGGCCAGCCGGTTGTAGGTTTTCATTTCCTTGCGCTCTTCCGGTTCCAGCTTGCGCTCGGCACTCAGGTGTGTATAGGTTTTATAAACATCCACAAAGCGTGCAGTTTCATAAAGCAGGGCACGGGCAGCGTGTGTTTTTGCCCGCATGTTTGCCAGCATTTCATACACGGCCGGGAAGTTAACGATTGTTTCCCCGAATTGCACGCGCTCAGAAGCGTATTTTTCGGCTTCTCTCAGTGCAGCTTCGGCAAGGCCAACGGATTGGGCAGCCACCCCGATACGCGCACCGTTCATCAGCGACATCACATATTTGATAAGCCCCAGCCTGCGGTTTCCAATCAGTTTGGCAGGAGCGTCTTTAAACACCAGTTCACAGGTGGGGGAGCCTTTTATGCCCAGTTTGTTTTCGATGCGGCGCACTTTCACACCACCGTCATTTTTGTCGTGTACATACAGGCTGAGCCCGCGGCCGTCATGCGTACCATCTTCTGATCTCGCCAATACCAGGGCTATTTCAGCATCTCCGTTGGTGATAAACCGTTTCACCCCATTGAGATACCAGGTGTCGTCTTTTTCGTTGTATGTGGCTTTAAGGGCTACACGCTGCAGGTCAGAACCGGCATCCGGCTCTGTCAAATCCATAGAGGCCGTTTCGCCTTTGTTAAAACGGGGCAGGAAAGCCTGTTTGATCTCTTCATCGGCAAATTCGTGAATGGTTTCGGCACAATCCTGTAATCCCCAGATATTGGCAAATCCGGCATCGGCACGGCTGACTATTTCAGCAGCCATAACATAAGGAACCATAGAAAAATTGAGCCCATCGTATTTGCGTGGCAGCGACATTCCAATTACACCGGCCTGCGCCAGTTTGTCATGGTTTTCCTGTGTGCCTTTGGCATAATATACCCTGTCACCTTTGTGATGAGCACCTTCCTGGTCAACAGATTCGGCGTTTTCGGCAATCACATTGCCACTGATATCACCAATGATCTCGAGTACCTTTTCGTAGGAATCCATGGCATCTTCAAAATCGGCAGGCGCATAATCATATTCGGATGCATCCGCGTAGTCATTTTCCTTAAGCCTGACAATTTTTTTCATCAGGGGATGGTTCAAATGAAATTGCAGGTCTTTGTTATCGTTATAAAAATTTGCCATTGTTCAAAATTTTAGTTTTACTTGGTATTTTTATGATATGCTTCAATCATTCTGGGAATGATCGTATTAAGATCGCCGTTAATGACGTAGTCTGCCACTTCATTGATGGGTGCATCCGGATCGTTGTTGATGGCAATGACCATGGCGGATTCTTTCATTCCGGCTGTATGTTGCACCTGCCCTGAAATGCCGCATGCAATGTACAATTTTGGCCTGACAGTGACACCGGTTTGGCCTACCTGCCTTTCGTGAGGGGCAAATCCTGCATCCACAGCAGCCCTGGAAGCACCCACTTCGGCGCCAAATACATCCGCCAGTTTAAACAAAAGCTTGAAATTTTCTTTTGAGCCTACGCCATAGCCTCCGGATACAATGATGGGCGCATTTTTGATGTTTATTTCGCTTTCTTCGATATGGCGTTCGATGATGTCCACAACAAAATCCGCATCGTCAAGCATGGAAGCTGTGTCAACGGTATTTACGCTTCCCTTGTAATTGGGATCATGTATTTCTTTGCGCATAACGCCTTCACGCACGGTGGCCATTTGCGGGCGGTGGTCAGGATTAATGATGGTGGCAATGATGTTTCCGCCAAATGCAGGCCGGATTTGATACAACAGGTTTTTATATTGCGTATCTGTTTTTTTGTCATGATGATCGCCAATGACAAGCTCGGTGCAATCTGCTGTAAGGCCGGATTTTAATTTACTGGATACCCGTGGCCCCAGGTCACGCCCGGTGGTTGTTGCGCCAAGCAAAGCAATCTGAGGCTGCTCTTTTTTCATGACATCAACCGATATTTTTGTAAAAGGCATTGTCAGATAATGTTTCAATCGCTTGTCTTCAGCGATGTGAACCGTATCAACGCCGTAGGGGAAAAGCTCTTTTTCGATGCCCTGGAGTTTGTTCCCGATGACAAGCGCCTCGAGTTCCACGCCCAAATCTTTAGCCAGGTGTTTGCCTTTGGTAAGCAATTCCAAAGAAACATCTGCAGGCTTGCCCTGTTCGGTTAATTCAATAATGACAAATACATTGTTCATAATATATGTTTTACCCAATGGTATGGTTATCAATCATTTCTTTAATAAGATCATTTATTTCTGCGCTGGAATCACCCAGTTTTTTGGTTTCTTTGGCTGTAAACACCACATTTTCAATTTTCTTCACTTTCGTTGGACTTCCACTCAGCCCGAGCAGCGCTTTATCAGCTTCTACATAATCTACATCCCATTCCTGTATTTTCAGCCATGGTTTGCTTTGCAGCATGTTTTCATAATCCCTGGCTTCCGATTGCAGTTCAGAAACCGTACGGGCATGTTTGAATTTCATGGTAAGTTTTGCGTGGCGTGTTCTGCACTCCGGAGCTGATCCGGTTACTGTGATAACAACAGGGTAAGGTGCTTTTACTATTTCCACGCCATTTTCAAGCCTGCGTTTTAAGGTAATCCGCTCAGTTGTCATCTTTTCAATGTTTTCGACGTAAGTTACCTGCGGCCAATCCAGTTTTTCAGCCACCTGCGGGCCTACCTGTGCGGTATCGCCATCAATAGCCTGCCTGCCCGCAATGATTATATCCGGATTGATTTTTTTTACTGCCATGGCAATGGCGTAAGAAGTTGCCAATGTATCCGATCCTGCAAAAGCACGGTCGGTGAGCAATATACCTTTATCTGCACCACGGTAAAGGGCTTCCCTGATGATTTCAGCAGCCCGCGGAGGCCCCATAGTCAGCAGGGTAATGCTTGCATCATAATTATCTTTTATCTGCAGTGCCTGTTCAAGCGCATTTAGATCTTCGGGATTAAAAATGGCGGGAAGTGCTCCCCTGTTTACGGTGCCATCAGATTTCATGGCATCCTGGCCCACATTTCTGGTATCAGGAACCTGTTTTGCCAACACACAAATGTTCAGTTTTTTCATGCGACTCATCTTTCATGTTTTAAGATGCAAAAATAAAAAAAATGCTGTATTTTGAATTTGTTTTCGTGTTTTATTATTCACCTAA
>CAZTNS010000210.1:0-3781 GCA_964615585.1 uncultured Bacteroidales bacterium
TGCATTTATTTTGGATTTTGTTTTTTGAACTTTGGATTTAATGCAATGCTCTCCCTGAATAAGTCAGGTTTTACCAATATAATAACAGTGTTTTTAGAAAGGGTTATATGAGAGGTAATACCAAGTTGCGTTTAATTGTGTCATATTTTTATTCCCGTCATTCGTCGGTACAGGTTTGTTATTGAATTAAGCAATATCCCTTAATCCAAAATTGTTGGAATTACAATATTAAACACATATCGGTAATATTTATCTTTGACTGCAAATTGAAGTAAATTCAGATATCCTGAGTGTCCCAATAATTAAGTTTCTTATGATATCAACTTTTTAGTTTGCAGAGGCCGTCCTTAATTGTGGCTTCTTTTTTTTATTGTCGTATTTCCCTATTTTTGCACAAAAATTACCATTATGGATAATATTCGCGTCAGATTTGCTCCCAGCCCGACAGGCCCGTTACATATGGGTGGTGTCCGTACAGCTTTGTTCAATTACCTTTTTGCCCGGAAGCACAAAGGCACCATGATTCTCAGGATTGAAGATACCGACCGGAATCGTTATGTCGAAGGCGCTGAAGATTATATACAGGAAGCCTTAGGCTGGTGTGGTATTGAAATAGATGAAGGCGTTCGTGAAGGGGGTAAGTACGGCCCTTACAAGCAAAGCCAGCGAAGCGATATATACCGCAGTTATGCCGGGACATTGATTGAAAACGGTTGGGCGTATTACGCTTTTGATACCCCTGAATCATTGAATAAATTGCGTGAAAAAGCAGAAAGTCAGAAGGAAACATTTACTTACGATCATAATACACGCCATCACCTGGATAACAGCCTTAACATTGGAATGGAGTCAGCTCAAAAGCGCATTGATAACGGGGATACTTATGTTGTCCGCTTTAAAATGCCGGAAAATCAAACGCTTAACATAAAAGATATCATTCGTGGTGATATGCATTTCAATACAGCCAACCTGGATGATAAAGTGCTTTTTAAATCCGACGGGCTGCCTACTTATCACCTGGCCAACGTTGTGGATGATCACCTCATGGAAATTTCCCATGTAATACGTGGTGAAGAATGGCTGCCTTCCTTGCCGCTGCATGTAATGCTTTACCATGCCCTCGGTTGGAGCCCGCCTGAATTTGCTCATTTACCCCTTATCCTTAAACCCACAGGCAAAGGCAAATTGTCAAAACGGGATGGCGATAAAATGGGATTCCCTGTGTTTCCGATTGAATGGAAAACCCAATCCGGAGATGTTTTTGCCGGATACAGGGAGGAAGGTCATTATCCTGAAGCCTTTGTCAATATGCTGGCTTTACTGGGCTGGAATCCCGGTACAGAAAAAGAACTGTTTTCAATGGATGAATTGATAAGGTATTTTGACCTTGATAACGTGAATAAAGCAGGAGCACGGTTTGATCCCGAAAAGGCAAAATGGTTTAACCATCAATACCTCATTCGCAAAAACGATAGTGAAATTGCTGCCGAATTTATGCCCATACTCAAAAACAAAGGCCATCAACCGGATATGGACAGACTCACTGTCATCGTCGGGATGGTGAAAGAACGTGTTTCTTTTGCCTCTGAGCTTTGGGAACAAGTGGATTTCTTTTTCGAAGCGCCTTCCGGATACCACAAAAAATTTCGCAAAAAAGCAATAAAAAATGACACACCTGAGGTATTGCGATCCATACGCGATATTTTGGGTTCACAGGGCGATTTTACATCAAAAAACCTTGAAAATCAGGTTAAAGAATGGGTCGAAAACAATGAACTTGGTTTTGGAAAAGTGATGAATCCGTTGAGGTTGGCACTTGTGGGTGAAGGTAAAGGACCGCATGTGTTTGATATTCTTGAAATCCTGGGCAAAGAAGAGAGTCTGAAACGCATTGATGCTTTGCTGAAAGATATTCAGGAATCGTAACATTTAGCATTTTTGGTTGTAAATCTTTATGCAGAGGATTATTTCTCATTATAAAACCGGCTAAAAACATGTATTTTTATAATTTCTTAAAACACTTTAAACCATGATATTAAAATCTGTAAACCCATACAACGGAGAAAACATCAACAGCTATCCCCAAACTTCTGCTGAAGAAGTAGAAAGGATTATACACAAATCAGCAACCGGTTTTGAGTCCTGGAAAAAAACACCGGCATCCAGGCGTGCAGAAAAATTAAAATCTGTCGCTGATGTACTCAGAAAGCACAAAACAGAGTTTGCGCTGATCATTTCGAAAGAAATGGGTAAATTGATCAAAGAAGCCGATGCAGAAATTGAAAAATCAGCCATGGTATGCGATTATTATGCCAAACATGGCGAAGCCTTTTTACAGGATAAAAATCTCAGCACCGAATACGACATTTCTCGTGTAGTGTATTGCCCGCTGGGGCCTGTGCTTGCCATAATGCCATGGAATTTTCCTTTTTGGCAGGTATTTCGATTTGCCGCTCCCAATTTAATGGCCGGCAACACTGCCATTCTCAAACATGCAGGCAATGTTTCAGGCTGCTCTCTGGCCATAGCCTCAGTATTCAAAGAGGCTGGTTTTCCCGACGGGTGTTTTGCATCTGTATTGCTTCCGGGAAAAGAAACAACCCCGCTGATCGAAGATTCACGCGTGAAAGGCGTTACGCTTACAGGCAGTACACAGGCAGGGAAAAAAGTAGCTGAAATTGCCGGCCGCAACCTCAAAAAAACCGTACTGGAACTTGGTGGCAGCGATCCATACCTTATCCTTGATGATGCCGATGTAGTTTTAGCCGCCGAAAAATGCGCCGCAGGACGCCTGCTCAATGCGGGACAAAGCTGCATCGGAGCTAAACGCTTTATCGTGATGGAGCATGTGTATGATGGTTTTTTGGATGCTTTCAAACAAAAGCTCGAAGCCGTACACCTGGGAGATCCCCTGAACCCCGTTACATCACTTGCTCCTTTGGCTAATAAAACTTTCCGTGATGAGCTGCACAGGCAGGTTATCCATTCTGTTGATGGTGGAGCTACATGCGTATGTGGCGGATATATCCCTAACATGCAGGGTGCTTTTTATCCTCCCACTATACTTACTGATGTTCAACCCGGTATCCCTGCGTATGAAGAAGAGTTATTTGGCCCGGTGGCCACTGTGTTTAAAGTGAATTCAGAAGCAGAAGCCATACGAATTGCCAACGATACCGTATTTGGCCTTGGAGCTGCGGTATTCTCGCATAATCGTGTCCGGGCAGAACACATTGCTGAGAAAGAGTTGCATTCAGGAGCAGTTTTTATCAATGATTTTGTTAAATCTGATCCGCGTATGCCTTTTGGTGGCGTAAAAGAAAGTGGTTATGGCCGGGAGCTTGCTGTTGAAGGTCTTCGGGAATTTATGAACATCAAAACTGTGGCTGGTCATTATTGACACATAAAGGAAAAGAATCATTGGAATGCTCCTACTGTCATGTCAAGCCAAACATGACAGTACAACAAAGGTTTAGAAATGATGAAAGAAAAAACCCGCTTGTCTTAATACAAGCGGGTTTTTATAGGAAGGAAGATGAATTTTTACATTCCAAAGCTTTTTTTAATGTATCCACATAGTCGAGTTTCTCCCAGGCAAAAAGCTCTACTTCATTTTTATTTCCGTTGAAATGTACAACTTTTTTACCGGGTTTACAATGGCCATATTAATGCCTGCCCTGACAGCATGATGAAGAAAAACAGAATTCATGGCATTGCGTATGGTGTGGTTGCCCCGGAAAGCAAAGGATAAATTGCTGATGCCTCCGCTTAGGTTAGCAAA
>CAZTNS010000211.1:0-3752 GCA_964615585.1 uncultured Bacteroidales bacterium
CTCTGCCCTCGTTTGCACAAAATTTGCACAAAATTTGCACAAAATTTGCAGTAGAGCCATTTTTTGAAGAGTCTGATTGGTATCATTTGCCTCGACAGATTTAAGTTATCTTTATTGAAGTTCCCCTGCTTTTACTTTCCACTGGGCGAATGCTGATTCCCTTGTTTAATCTCTGTCGCCATTTTCAGAATACTGTCAGCAAGGCTTTTCCAGCTCATGCGTTTTTTCAGGTTCCGGATATTTTGTTTGTATTTTTCAGACGCATTTTCAGAAAAATAATCGGTTATCATCCCGGCAATATCTTCAACACTTACTTTGGTGGTCATTTTTCCGGTCACACCATCTTTAACCACTTCTTTTAACCCTCCCACATCTGTTGTGAGCATGGGCAGTTCAAAATGATATGCAATGGAAGTGATTCCACTTTGAGTAGCAGACTTATAAGGCAACACACATACATCTGCTGCGGAGAAAAGCAGAGGGACTTCATCATCATGGATATACCTGACAAATTTATGAATACGATCTTTATTGGGGCATGTATCAATCCTTTTCTGATATTTGTCAAAGTTGCCATAACAATCTCCTGCAATGATGAGTTGATGGCTGTCATCAAGTTTGCCAAAAGCCTCAATTAACAGGTCAAGGCCTTTGTATTCCCTGATAAAACCAAAAAACAACAATGTTTTTTTATTATGAGAGATATTGAGTTTTTGCCTGGCTTCAGATTGATCAACAGCTCTTCCGAAATGATCATAAAGGGGATGAGGATGTAAGGTGTATTTGGCATCGGGTTTTATTCTAATCAGATCTTTTTCAACAACTTCTGACATCACAACAAAACCATCCACACGTTTCAGATAATATTTAAGGAAAGGCATATCAATAATGTGCTTTTCATGGGGAATAACATTGTCCAAAATCGCT
Organism: uncultured Bacteroidales bacterium; assembly: GCA_964615585.1. Classification (GTDB taxonomy): domain Bacteria; phylum Bacteroidota; class Bacteroidia; order Bacteroidales; family ML635J-15; genus JAQIBY01. Next base: position 928 of record CAZTNS010000211.1, read on the forward strand.
ATTGATTTACATTTTTCCGGCATTTTACCAGCCACATATCCTAAAGATGGGCCAAAAAAAGGCATCCATAATTTCATGAGAAGCAAATCCGGGTTGGTTTTCTGAATTATTTTTGAAGCTTTGATCCAGCTGATTGGATTAACACTGTCAAGACAAGGATAAGACTGTATTTTCTCAGGCTTATCTGTTTCTGTAACGTATTGAGTTTTTCCCGGAAACAGCATATTCGGATATTGCCTTTTAAAAGTAAAAGCCTTTATGTTGTGGCTTTTCTCCAACTCACGATAAAGTGAAGCATTAAACTGTGCTATTCCTCCACGGAAAGGATAGAAAGTTGATAAATAGCTGATATTCATCAATTTTAATTTTTAGTTTTTAACAATTGTACCAATTCATTTTTAATGGTTTCAGGCTTGATGTCATACATACAGGGCCGATTGCGTGAACATGTATTACCATAAAAACAATCACAACCTGTTTCCGGCTCAACAATAACACCCCGGTTATAAAGTTCAAATTCATGCTTATTAAAAATATTGTTCATCAGAACCATGGGAATTTTGTGAGCAACAGCAATATGCATCATCATCGTAACTTGTGTAACAACCGCATCAAAGTTTGATGTCATGGCAATAAATTCTTTGAGTGGGAATGTTCCGGGATACCAGGCATGCGTTTTTTCGGCGAGCGAACTATTTTTATCGTTCTCCTGAGGCCCACCCAGTAAAACCGGAAAATATACATTGCTGTCAAGGCTATTAATAAAATTAATCCAGTATTCATCAGGCCAAAGCCGGGTTTTCCATCTGTTACCACATCCTGTATTCAATCCAATTAATTGTCTTCCTTTTGCTTTGTCTGAAAAAACACCTTTCCATTTTTTTGCCAGATTAATACTGTAGTTCAGGAGATATTCTTCCTTATCAAAATCCATGTGGCAAATTTCAAATATCTCTTCGGGATATGATTTTTTGTTTTTAATGGAAATATGATCAAACAGGCCTGTAATAATTTTATGTTCAGCAGCGGATGTTGCTGCATTCAGATGACCTTCTTTCCAGATGAACCCGTATTTTTTTTCAGCCTTAACAGCAGCCAGTAATCTGCAAGCTTCTTCTTCTTTATCCAGATTTATGGCTATATCAAACTCCCTTGCTTTGATGTTTTCAAGATCAAAACTTGCAGGGGTACAAATATCATCAATATCTGACGGGGGGAGGACGTCAGGAAACTGAGTAAGCCATGTAAAATGCGGATCATCATACAAATCTCTGTATTTCACAACAAGTGGAGTGGTCCTGATAACATCACCCATAGCTCCAAGCTTGATGATAAGAATGGATTTCCCGCGTGGCTCATAAAACCTGCAATTACGGCAATCAACATTATGCTCCTTATTATATTTACAGGGAATGGCCCCTTTAAAATGTTTGCAATCAAATTTCACATCTGCTAATTTCATCCTTTGGCTTTTTATATAAGCTTAAATTAAAACACAAAGATAACAAAATGCATAGGTAAAGCCAAGTAACCACACCTAATCATTTCCCCATACAATTTTATTTTCTTTATCCCTGTGAATTTTTTTGTTATCAAACAGCCACTCAATAACTTTGATGAGTTTATCATGCTTATAGGAACTTTCTTCTACAAGCTTATTCAATAACATTGGTGTTTTTTGAATTTTTTCTTTGATGCTGTCCAGGATCATGTCAAATTCATATTTACTCAACCCCAGCTCATTACGTCTCAGGCAAACATCACATTGTCCACACCGTTTTGGATTTTTCTGACCAAAATATTCAAGCAATATCTGTGATCTGCATTTGGCTGTAGTTTTTGCATAATGTATAACAGCTTCAATGCGGGATTTATAGCGGTTTTTACGAAAATCATAAGATTTGGCATCAAACAACAGGCTTTTTACAGGCAAACGTTCTTCAGTGTAAACTACCTGTGGTTTATTTTTTCGTGGAATGTATTTCAGTATATGCAGTTTCTGAAGTGTTTTCAGATATTCATAAATGACTTTCGGTGTGGTATTTGAACGTTTTGCCAGCACTTCTTCACTTATGGAGGTAAAATTGGTAAACAAACCCGTATAACTGCGAAGCAGCAGTTTAATAAACACATCATGGTTTTTATTGGCAACCTGAAACTCATAGAGTTTATCACGTTGCACAACAAACATGATGCGGCTGGGATTATTCACTTCATCGGTTAATTCCAGATACCCCTCCCCTGCCAGCACTTTGATGCTGTAATGTATGGTAATCGGGTCTATTTGGAATTTTTTAGAAAAATCATAAATATCGAAATCATAGGCCATATCTTTTCCCGTTCCTACAGGCAACTGGTAATAATTGCTCAGGGATTCATACACTTTTTTGATTCTATCTATGGGCGGAAAATTTGTTTTTAAGCGTTTATTAAGGTTGGAAATATCGGCTTCATTATACAACAATACAGCCCATGCTTTCTTCTCATCCCTGCCTGCCCTTCCGGCTTCCTGAAAATACGCTTCAAGAGAATCCGGCAGATCAATATGTACCACAAGCCTGACATCAGATTTATCAATGCCCATACCAAAAGCATTGGTAGATACCATGATACGGATTTTGTCATTTTGCCAGGCTTCCTGCTTTTGTTCTCTAACATCCTTGCTTAACCCGGCATGATAAAAATCTGCTGAGATACCATATTTCTTTAGAAACTCAGCGGTTTTTTTTGTTTTGTTGCGATTTCTAACGTAAACTACAGCTGTACCGGGAATACGTCTGACAATTTTAAGCAGTTCATGCGCTTTGTTTTCAGAATATCGCACC
>CAZTNS010000212.1:0-3720 GCA_964615585.1 uncultured Bacteroidales bacterium
AGATTTTACATAAAAACAAAGATTTTTATCAATCTTATTATGTTTTACACAATGTGAAATGTTAATAAAACGGTATGAATTATATATAACGCTGATTAACAGTGGTTAAATGGATCGTTAGCAATTGTATTCCCGATGATATAATGTTTTTCAGACACTGTTAGTGATAATATAATCCAGCAAGATATATGACTGTTTGATTTCATGACAAGATGTTTTCAATTTTTTTTGTATTTTGCGCAAAACAAATAAATGGTATGAAAAAATACAGTTTGATTTTAAGTTTGATTGTTGTCCCGCTATTTATGAGCGGCCAGTCGGTGGAAGGGTTGTGGAAAACCATTGATGATGAAACCGGTAATGTGAAGTCCATTGTGAAAGTGTATAAAGATGATGGGAAACTTTACGGTGAAATTGTTAAACTCATCGAAAACAAAGACCCAAATGCCAAATGCACCGAATGCCCCGGCAAATTAAAAAACAAACCATTGAAAGGCATGCGCATCATATACGGCCTTGAAAAGAATAGGGGAAAATGGAAAGGTGATGAGGGGATTCTTGATCCCGAAAAAGGAAAATATTACAACTGTAAAATCTGGGCTGAAAACGACAAGAAATTGAACGTAAGAGGATACATAGGCCCGTTGTACAGAACACAAGAGTGGATACGGTACCAGTAATTCACAGTGTTGATAAATCATAGTGATTGGATTTTTTTTCAGGGAAAAATCATCGTATTTTTGCTTTAAATAACAATTTGTATGGCAAAAAAGACAAGTAAAACCCCGTTGATGGATCAGTATTACAGGATCAAAGCCAAACATACTGATGCCATCCTGTTGTTCCGCGTGGGGGATTTTTACGAAACTTTTGAAACAGATGCCGTAGAAATTTCCCGCATTTTGGGTATTACCCTGACAAAACGAGCCAACGGAGCTGCTTCTTATGTTGAGCTGGCCGGATTCCCCTACCATGCACTTGATACTTACCTGCCACGCCTGGTTAGAGCAGGGCAGAGGGTGGCTATATGCGAACAACTCGAAGACCCTAAAGCAGCAAAAAAATTGGTAAAACGGGGCATTACGGAAATGGTTACCCCCGGGATTTCAATGCACGAAAATGTGCTGGAGCACCGTGAAAACAATTTCCTTGCATGTGTTTATCTGAATAATCACAACACAGGGTTGGCCTTTCTGGATATTTCCACCGGTGAATTTTTGCTCGCCGAAGGAAAACGTGATTATGCCGATAAGTTGCTGCAAAGCATGAAGCCCAAAGAAGTGCTGTATCCCCGTTCCAAAAAAAAGGAAATGGATGAGTTTCTGGGCGAACGGTTTATTACATACCCCCTTGATGAATGGGTGTTTACCCTCGAAAATGCCTACGATAAGCTGTTGAACCATTTTCAGACCAAAAACCTGAAAGGCTTTGGAGTGGAAGATGCCAAATCAGGTATTGTGGCGGCAGGAGCCATCATGAATTACCTTGAAATGACTGAGCACCGCCAAATTGATCACATCACTGGCATCACCAGACTCACTGAAGACAATTATGTGTGGCTGGATAAATTTACCATAGATAACCTGGAAATTTTTCAACCCCTCAATCCGGGCGGAAAATCCCTGATTGATGTGCTGGATAAAACCAAAACAGCCATGGGAGCGAGGCTGCTGAAACGATGGCTGGCTTTTCCATTGCTGGATGTGCAGAAAATAAATCAGCGCCTGAACAGCGTTGAATTTCTTATCACTAACCACAGCATCAGGGATGATTTGTCCGGGCATTTTCGTAACATTGGTGATCTTGAGCGCCTGATATCCCGTGTGGCCGTCGGAAAGGTAAATCCCCGTGAGGTAAATCAGTTTAAAGCCGCTTTTTATGCCATTCAACCCATAAAACAACAACTGTCTGACATTGATGATACAGGCCTCAGGCAAATTGGTGACCAACTGAATCCGTGCCAGGAAATCCGCGACCGCATCGAAAAAGAAATCACCGATGATCCGCCTGTGCTGGTGACAAAAGGAGGAGTCGTTGCAGATGGGGTTTCCCCCGAACTGGATGAACTCAGGAAAATTGCCCATTCCGGCAAAGATTACCTCCTGAAAATGCAGCAGCAGCAGGCGGAAGAAACCGGCATAAGCAGCCTGAAAGTTGGCTATAACAGTGTGTTTGGTTATTATTTTGAAGTCAGAAACACGCACAAGCAAAAAGTGCCTGAAGATTGGGTCCGCCGTCAGACGCTTGTAAGTGCCGAACGCTATATCAATGATGAACTCAAAGAATATGAATCCAGGATACTGGGGGCTGAAGAAAAAATTTTGGAACTTGAACAACAACTTTTCAATAATCTTGTCACCGCTTTATCCGGATATACCGAGGCAGTACAATTGAATGCCTCCATGATCGCGCATCTCGACTGCCTGTGTTCATTTGCCGTATCCGCCATAGAAAATGAATACAACAAACCATCTGTGGATGATTCTTTGATAATGGATATCCATCAGGGCAGACATCCTGTGATTGAAAAGCAACTTTCCGCCGAAGAAGAATATGTGCCAAACGACGTGCTGCTGGATACCGATAATCAGCAGATCATGATGATCACCGGGCCTAATATGTCAGGTAAGTCGGCATTGCTAAGGCAAACGGCTTTGATTTGCCTGATGGCACAGGCCGGGAGTTACGTGCCGGTAGCAAACGCCAATATTGGCATGGTGGATAAAATATTCACCAGGGTAGGGGCTTCCGATAACATTTCCCTTGGTGAATCCACATTTATGGTAGAAATGAATGAGGCTGCCAATATACTGAACAACATCAGCGAACGCAGCCTGATCCTGCTTGATGAACTGGGAAGAGGAACCAGCACGTATGACGGCATCAGCATTGCATGGGCTATTGCAGAATACATTCACGAACATCCCAAAGTGCATGCCAAGACACTGTTTGCCACCCATTATCATGAATTGAATGAAATGGAAAAATCTTTTTCCAGGATCAGAAATTACAATGTATCTGTGAAGGAAACAAACAATAAAATATTGTTCTTGCGTAAACTGGAACGCGGTGGCAGTGAACACAGTTTTGGCATCCATGTGGCTAAAATGGCAGGAATGCCCCCCTCTGTAGTAAAACGCGCCAATCAAATCCTTGAGCAGCTTGAAGCAGGATCAGCCGATAAAAGCATGAAAAGGCCTACCACCAGCATCAGAAATCAACGCGAAGGCATGCAAATGAGCATTTTTCAGTTGGATGACCCTGTGTTAAAAGACATCAGAGACCAAATCAAAGACCTTGATGTTAATAACCTGACCCCGGTTGAAGCCCTGAATAAACTCAACGAAATTAAAAAATTGTCTGGAATGTAATACCAAATTGCGTTCAACCCTGCCTGCCGGCAGGCAGGATTGAACGCATATCGGTATAAAAACATCCACGTAACCATTCACAGCTAAAAAAATAGTAAATTCAGAACTCCTTCGAAGCCAATTGCCTTTTGCCAACTTAATGTACTCATTTCTTGCGACACTTTAATTTATCGCTAAGTCAGGATATCTGAAATTGTTAAGGGGACTTCTAATAATTCTTTCGCATCAAGATTTTCAGCGTTTTTCATAGACAATGAAAATTTTTGCAGCACTATCGGGATAATGCAATAAAATTTGAAGCAGTATATGAGAAACGCTGAAAACCCTACGGGAACAAATTTTGTGCAAA
>CAZTNS010000213.1:0-1654 GCA_964615585.1 uncultured Bacteroidales bacterium
GAATACAGCAATTTATAAATGAACCTACGTGTTTTAATTTCCGTGATTATCTATGTTGAACACATATCGGTATAAGTCATATAAACCGGGAACCCGAAAAGATAAATTTGTTAACTAATTTTCTCTATTTTGGTTTATCTTGTGTAAATTTGTTACAAATTTAGGTCATGATAAACCAAACCCAATAAATTTTGTATGATTATTGCATTGGATATTGAAAATGAAAGTGACAATTTATGATGAAAAGTAAATACGGTATAAAAATAAACGTGAAGAATTACATAAGTTTAATTACAGGCATATTAATCAGCTTTTATGTTTCAGCACAAGTCCCCGACGGGTATTACGACAGTGCTGAAGGGTTGCATGAGGCTCAATTGCAACAAGCACTTCACGATATTATTGACGGTCATACGGTATTGGGTTACAGTGACCTGTGGACAGCTTTCCAGGATACAGACCCGCGGCCCGGTGATGCCGGTGAAGTATGGGATATGTACAGCGATACCCCTGGCACAACTCCGCCTTATGTGTTCACTTTTGGCAGTGACCAGTGTGGTAATTACAACAGCGAAGGCGATTGTTATAACCGCGAACACTCAATGCCGGGATCATGGTTTAATGATGGCTCCCCCATGTACACAGACCTGGTGCATCTTGTACCAACGGATGGATGGGTAAACAACAAACGAGGGAATTTTGCTTACGGGGAAGTGGATAATGTAAACTGGACCTCGCAAAATGGTAGTAAATTGGGCTATACCAATGCCTCGTGGGCCGGTAATATGGTCTTTGAGCCCATAGATGATTACAAAGGGGACTTTGCGCGTATTTATTTTTACATGGCCACACGCTATAAAGATGAAATTTCAGGTTGGGGATCCAATAACGATAATGCCGATGATATGCTGAACGGAACATCATACCCCGTTTTTGATTCTGCACCGTTGAATATGCTGTTGCAGTGGCATTACAACGACCCGGTAAGCCAGAAAGAACAAGTGCGAAACAATGCCATTTACGATTGGCAGGGCAACCGCAATCCCTTTGTTGACAGGCCTGAATTTGCTGAATACATCTGGGATTATACCGAGGAAGTTCTTGTTGACATGAATCCTGATGCAGTACAGATTTCCCCTGTCCCTGCGGATGAATATATCCGGGTAACATTGCATGATGTAAATGCTTCAGGAGGCACGGTGGTTGTGTATGATCTTTGCGGCCAGCAAATGTTTAAATCATCGCTTTCCGGAAATCACACCAACATTGATGTTGAAGACTGGCAGGCAGGCATGTATTTTTTACGCATAAACAATTCCTCTGGACTGACAAACACAACAAGAAAGATAATTATAAAATAAATCTTTTTTTTAATCGTTTAAATTCTGTACTTTTATATAATGATTTAATGTGCAAAAAAACGCTATGAAAAAATTCACAACATTGTTTCTAACAACAAGCCTGCTGGTATTTTTATCATGTAATTTGCAGGCACAAGACCAACAAAATCAAAACACAGCAGAAAATAACGAAACCCAGGTTGAATTGAAACATGGCATTGGCGCTGCAGCCGGATTTACCACCGGGTATGGGTTGTCCTACCGGTATTATTTGAATGACCTCAGGTTTCAGCTTACTTTTTCTCCTTATGTGC
>CAZTNS010000213.1:1754-3693 GCA_964615585.1 uncultured Bacteroidales bacterium
TACCGGTATTATTTGAATGACCTCAGGTTTCAGCTTACTTTTTCTCCTTATGTGCAATCAAAAGATGATATGCAATTCAGCACAGGCTTGACATTTATGTACAACATCGTGGGAACCAAACACACCAACCTGTTTCTGTATCAGTCCAATCACTGGAAGTATGAGAAGCATGTTTATCGTAGGTCCGCATATGATTATGACACTGATGAGAGTTATTATTATGATGATGAAGAAATCAAAAATTTTGTGAATATAGGTGTTGGCTTTGGTTTTGAAGTACTGTTTTGGGAACGCTTATCTGCCAATTTGATGTTGGGATACGGCGCCATGGAAAATTTTGAAAGGATTCATCCAAGCGTTGAAGGTGGCCTGTTTTACCGGTTTTAAATTCCTGTGTCCATGAAACGTTTTATCCCATCACTTCTGATGTTGATTTGCTTTTTAAGTATGAATCTGTCTGCCCGGGAGGCTGATGATAATGCTAAAGTAGATAGCATTGAAAAACACAATCACGGACTTGGTTTGGCTTATGGAAAAACTACAGGGAAGTGGATGGCATACAGGCATTATCTGGATAAGTTCAGTGTGCAATTGGCTTTTATGCCGCGTGTTATTGATGTGGAAACTGATTTTGAGATCAATGCAAGCCTGACTTTTATGTATAAATTGTCCGACAGCAAATACATCGACTTGTTTGTGTACCAGTCCAATCAGTACCGCTATCTCACTGAACCGGAATTCCCGCCAAATCAATTATGCTCTACGTATTATTGTCCATATCCATTACCATGGTCAACTTCGAAAAATCATTATTATGATACGGGTATTGGTTTTGGCTTTGAGTTGTTGTTGTGGAAAAGGCTTTCAATTAATTTGATGCTCGGATATGCAGCAAGAAAAAATTTCTCTGAGTTTGGTATATCCCCTGAAACGGCTTTGTTTTACAATTTTTAAGTACCCACACCCATAATTTTACTTGATATTTAATCACTAAAAACAAAACTTATGAAAAAACAAATTATTTACCTGACTATTCTGGTATTTATACCTGGTTTTTTAGTTGCCCAGGCTGCAGGCAATATGTATTATAATCAAAAACTTTCGAATAAACACAAAGCAGAAACCAGTTATGGAGGAGCGATGGCGGGATATGGTAATCAACCAGGCTATCAGCAACAAGCAGCAAACAATACACAATATTACGATTACGGTCAGGGCGCTGATTCTGTGATGACAATCAGATCATCTGTATTGACCAATGTAAAACCGGATGCTTATAAAATGGTCCTTGGCCTCACGCAGGTAGGTTAAAACATGCAGGAAGCCCATGATAAGATAACTGAGCGTATAGATAATGTAAGATCAGGATTAGAGGCTTTGGGTATTGAGGAAAATGCTGTTTATGTGGATTTCATTTCACAGGCACCTATTTTTGGCATTGAAGTAGAGAAAAAACTGTTTTCAAAAAATTACGTTGAAGTCCCTGCCGGCTTTGAAGTAAAGAAAAACCTGCACCTGCGTTTTGATGATATTGATATGCTTGAAAAAATCATAACCATGGCTGCAGAACAGGAGATTTATGATATTGTTGATGTGGAACCTGTGGTATATGACAGAAACCAGATTTATGACAGCATAAGGCCTGTGTGTACCGAAATTATTAACGCACGGAGCGAACAAATGAACAAATTGGGTATGGATATAAATCCCATGTTCAACACCCTCGAAGAATACACCAGGTGCATTTATCCCATCGAGCAATACAAATCTTATACCTCGTATCTTGACCATACACGTCAGCGGTTGCGTGAGGATAACCGCCTGATTTCTGCCAGCGGTAACATCAACCTGTTTTATGACGGTTACAACGATGCCGGCTTTGACAAAGTTATTAACCCTGAATTGACAGGCCCTCTGGTGCAGGTCACCATGCACATGG
>CAZTNS010000214.1:0-3462 GCA_964615585.1 uncultured Bacteroidales bacterium
TGCTTATCACTCCCCCACAAAGATTGCGTCGGCGGCAGCCGGCGAAATCCCGCCACAAAACTTGTTTTATAATGTTGTATCACATTCTGATGCCTTTTTACGGTATTTGTCATGGTATAATTCCGGAAATAATGCTATTTCTATAGCCGCTTGGGTGAATCTACTCTACTATCAAAATGTCTGTATATAAATGTGTTTTTCCACGCATTTCAAGAATATATGTGTTCGAAGTTAAATGATTTATTGATAGTGAAACACTGTCTTGAGTAATGTCTTTTTCAAGCATGGTTATGCCATGCACCGTTTTAATGGTAACTTTATGGATGTTTTTACAGTTTTTTAGAAATATTGTTTCTTTTGCCGGATTTGGATAAAAATACGGTTTATACCGGCCTGTCTCGCCACATAATCCTGTCGGTACTTCTATGAATGTTCTGTGTAATCCTGCACTTATTGTTTGAAATGTTTCATTTGAAATCATAATCATATCATCTTTCAAAGCAATTCCTTCAAACTGGTGAAACATCAAATCCAATGAAAATTGTTCAACATTTCCATCAAAATAGTGGTGTCCGGTGTAATTATCAAGTAAAAAAACGAAACTGCTTGTCATATAACTGTTGTATCCTAGTAAAACAAGTCTGTTTTCTATTGTATCAATTGCAGCACCGGTTACAAGACCTTCAACATTTAAGCTGTCAAGAAGCAAAGCAGAATGATCACCCGGTGTTTTTGGTAAAGCATACAGGTAAGATTTTAAATTTCCCCAGTTTTTGCTGAACAGGTACAGAGAGTCGCCGTTAGCTATCATGGCTTCACAATCAAAATTGGTGGAATAATCATCCCATTCAAATTGCTCCTGATTGGGATAATGATAATAAATGGTGTCAGCTTCAACCGTATCAATTGTTTCATTGCCAGCAAAATCCACAGTAATCCGGTAAATACACAAGTCTGTTCTATCACCGTTGTTGTTGCCAAAATCGCCAATGTACACATAATCCTCATCAGCGCAGATGTCTTCCCAATCGGTATTAATAACATTGCTTATCTCCACAATTCTTGAAACACTGCAATCGGAGGTATCGATTTGAAACAATTCATTGCTGTTTCCCGAATCATTGTGTGACCATAATTCCCCGTTTAGCCATATAAGCCCAGAGCTTTCTTCCAAGATTGGATTAAGATCACACAACTTTTCCAATTCTGAAAGCTCCTGTGAAAATACTGACATCATACTTACAATGCTTATTAAAAATGCCGAAAGAACACGCTGTATCATATGCACATTTTATATTGTGCAATTTACATAAAATTGCTGAAATCACAATGTAACGAGCCAAAAAACAATGGTTTTTCTTCCATTTTAATGAAACATCCCTGAGAAAAGCTCAACACACACCAATGATTATTCGCCGGAATGTGATTGAACAACGGTTGTGAAATAAATGGAGGTTCCATCCTGATGGGGCATTGGGACAGGTTATGACCGTTGAAAATATAAAAATAAACATATGAAAGCCCCCATTATATAAAAAAATACCATTGGTTAAGGCTCTTCTTTTTTTGTTTTATTTCTTTGCCATGATTGTCGGATGAAAACAGTTTGATGTTATTTTCATTCAAGTCATAGAGGCTTGATATCATATTCGCAGCACACAACCGGCTTTACGGGTGGTTTTTCAATGAAACTGCTTCGGCTCCGATAGCTATCTGAGCTCAGTACTTTGCAGCACATCGCCTTCAGGCTTTGCTTCCGGAGGCACGTATTTTCCCTGTCAACTAATGCAATCCGGCATGAGTTGCGATTTTTCCGTAAAAAAGCATCTCAAAAATTAAAATATTGGATGTTGAAACAACTATCTTTCTACTCAACTTACAGCAGAGCCTAAAGTTAACGTATAACAAAAACAATAAATCCGGTAATGGTGAATTTGGGTTTTTTAGATTTGATCAACATTGTGCTATAATAAGCGCTGTCGAAATGCATATAATGGGGATTATGGTTTAATACCAATTAAATTTTTATCTCAGCTATACATTCAGTATTTTTGATGCATGTCCAGAATGTTATCAGACATACTTAATATTAAATATCCTCTTTTGATGGCCCCAATGTTCTTGGTGTCAAATGAGGACATGATGCTTGCCGGATTAGAGAATGGTATTACGGCTGCTTTTCCGGCTGCCAATTACAGGACTGCAGGGGAATTGAGTAATGCAATAAAATCACTAAAATCAAAAACAACCAATGCTTTTGGTGTAAATATTATTGTGAACAGGTCTAACCCGAGATTGAAAGAAGAGCTTAATATCTGTATCAGCCATAAGGTGGATTTTATCATTACATCCCTCGGAGATCCGGCGCAAGCTATAGAAGCATGTCACAAAGCCGGGATATTTGTTTTTTGTGATGTTACAGATATGGCATATGCTCACAAGGTAGTACAGCACGGGGCAGATGCTGTTATAGCTGTAAACCGAGATGCAGGAGGGCATCCAGGATGTTTTGAAGGTGATGTTTTTCTTAATGAATTGCTTAAATCTTTTGACATCCCTGTAATTTATGCCGGGGGTGTGAGCAATGGCAAAAAGTTCAGGGAAGTTATGGATATTGGTGCTGCCGGCGCTTCTGTAGGTACGCTGTTTCTTGCAACAAATGAATCTCCTGTCTCAAAGGAATACAAAGATGCTTTGGTGAAATATGGATCCGGGGATATTGTGATAACAAAAAAAATATCCGGTACTCCCTTGCATGTTATTAATACCCCCTACGTGAAACAGATCGGAATGGAATCCAATTGGATGACAAGGTTTTTGTACCGGCACAAATCCTTTCGTCGTTTTTTGAAAAAACTTGCCATGAAGAAAGGAATGAAAGTACTCAGGCAAGCAGCTTTTTCAGCTACTTATAAAACAGTATGGGTTGCAGGCCATGCCGTTGATGATATCAAAGACATAAAACCGGTTAAAGAACGTATAGACAATCTGGTTAAGGGTGCCTGAAATGCATAAAAAAACACATGTGGTTGATCGCTAATACTGTTAACCGGATTTCACTCACACAACCCCTGTCTGTTAGGCTATAGCTTCATGTTTTTTAACAAAGGTAGCAACTGAACCATAATTTTTATAAAAATTTAATTGTTTGTTAATTACTTGATAAAATTGTATAAATACTGTTTAAATGTAGTTGCGATTATTGTCTTTTTTGTGATATCTATGTAAAAAAACAAAAGAAAAGGGAAAAACGGCAAGGTTTACACCTCCACCTTGTTGTGTACCAAGTACCGCCAGGACGGGAAAATAAAGACAAAAGTCAAGACAAATCTTTCACACATGCCCGAGGATATTGTCCCGACCATTGAGAACTTGCTCAAGCACGGTAAAGGCGCGTTAGTTTCAGCCGATAGCATTGCTACCATTAATTACAGCAGGGAAAACAAAGATGCTTTAAAAAAT
>CAZTNS010000215.1:0-3434 GCA_964615585.1 uncultured Bacteroidales bacterium
CGGATTGAACGGATTTGCACGGGTGATTTGTAGTTGGGACACGGATGACACGGATTTGACGGGTTTGCACAGATTGTTATTCGTTTTGTTTTTATCTGTGAATATCCGTAGCATCCGTTAAATCTGTGTTCTTATGTTGGGATGCGGATGACGCGGGTTGGGCGGATATTTGCTGTGAAGAAATCTAAGATTGACGAATTTAAAGATCAAGCTGATTGGTTGCTTAAAACTTAAATGGGATACGGAACAGATTGACATAGATGGTTTTGTTGGGACATTTTTTGTTTTGTAACAGATTATAACAAAGTGGTAGTGTGCAACAGAAAGGTTATTTCAGATATTGAGACAAGGCTTTTTTGTTGATGATTTTTATTTTGTTCCTTTTGGAGTGGATAATATCTTCGGAATTTAGTTCCCTTATGGTTCTGCTTAACGATGGCCTGGTTATGCCAAACATATCTGCAATGTCCTGGTGTGTGTGTGGAATAACAAACTCATCTGCATTAAATTTTTGTACCTGTTCAAGCAGATAGTAAGCAACTTTCCCTTTGATGGAGTGTAAACCCAGTATTTTTAATTTTTGGGAAAGGTATTGAATGTTGTTGGCTATGATATTCAGATAATTGTTTAAAACAGACGGGTTGGTTGCAAATAGATGAGATAGCTCATCTTTGGGGATCAAGAGAATTTTTGTGTATTCTTTGGCGGTAACGATGTAAGGTAAAATATTGTCTTCCCCGAATAACAAGGAAGGGGAAACGGCATCCGGCGCTTCGATGTGATTTACAAGAAGTACATTGCCTTCAAAATCTGTAATTTCCAGGGATACCGTTCCTTTTACCAATAATATCATCTGCGTATATTCATCGCCTGCAAAAAAAAGAACATCATTTTTTTTGTACGTTTTTGTCTGGTGGTGAATGCTTTTTATTGTCGTTCCTATGTCTTGATTGTTGAGGTTTCTGAAAAGAAAATTTTTGCTCAACACATTGGTATAATTCAGGCAACAATAACTGCATTTGTTGTTGCATACCGGTATAAGGTCTTTTTTTTCAGGCATGTTGCTTTTTTGTAACATATGTTACTGAATGGTGGCAAATATACATGTATTTTTACAATTAATTACAACAAATTGTTTAACTTAAAAAATCGAAAATTATGAAAATGTTTTGTTATCAATGTCAGGAAACAGTCAAAAATACAGGTTGTACAATTGCAGGTGTCTGCGGAAAAAAAGACGATCTTGCCAACATGATGGATCTGTTGATTTATGTCAGCAAAGGGGTGTCCATCCTCTCTGTAAAAGCCCGTGAAGCTGGCATTGAAGTTCCGAAAGCCAATAAATTTGTTTTCGAGGCTTTGTTTACTACCATCACGAATGCCAACTTTGATAAGGCAGCTATCGTTGATAAAATCAGAGAAGGCTTTGAAATACGTCAATGCCTGAAAGATAAATTGGAAGCCAATGGCATAAAAACTGATGGTTTACATCCGTCCACGACATGGTTTACGGATGATGAAGCTGAAATGGAGCGTAAAAGTGAAAGCCCTGAAATAGGCGTGCTTGCTACAGAAAACGAGGACATTCGCTCATTGCGTGAATTGCTGACTTATGGCGTAAAAGGCATTGCTGCTTATGCTGAACATGCTTATAACCTGGGTGAACAGAAAGAAGAGATTTTTGATTTCATGCAGAAAGCATTGAAAGCAACCACCGAGGATCACAGCGCAGACGAACTTGTAGGCATGGTGCTTGAATGCGGCAAATTTGGTGTGGATGTGATGGCATTGCTGGACAAAGCCAACACCGGAGCCTATGGTAACCCTGAAATCACAGAGGTGAATCTGGGTGTCAGAGATAATCCCGGTATCCTTATTTCAGGGCATGATATGAAAGACCTTGAAGAATTGCTTAAGCAGACTGAAGGAACCGGTGTGGATGTTTACACGCACAGTGAAATGCTGCCGGGCCACTATTATCCCGCATTCAAAAACTATGACCATTTTGTGGGTAATTATGGCAATTCATGGTGGAAACAAAAAGAAGAATTTGAATCTTTTAATGGTCCCATTCTCTTTACCACCAACTGTATTGTACCTCCAACCAAAAAAGCAACTTATACTGACCGGATATACACAACAGGATCATCCGGACTTACCGGAGCAAAACATATCCCCGGCAGGGTAGATGGCAAGCCTAAAGATTTTTCTCAAATCATTGAGCATGCCAAAAAATGCAAGGCACCCAAAGAAATTGAAACCGGTACCATCGTGGGTGGATTTGCTCATCATCAGGTGATTCAGCTTGCCGACAAAGTTGTGGATGCCGTAAAATCCGGCGCCATCAAAAAATTCTTTGTCATGGCTGGTTGCGACGGCCGCATGAAAGACCGAGAATATTACACTGAATTTGCTAAAAAATTACCTGAAAATACCGTTATCCTGACAGCAGGTTGTGCAAAATACCGTTACAATAAACTGCAACTAGGTGATATTGATGGTATTCCGCGTGTCCTGGATGCCGGACAGTGCAATGATTCTTACTCACTTGCCGTAATTGCACTCAAGCTGAAAGAAGTGTTTGAATTCAACGATATCAATGACTTGCCCATTGCATACAACATTGCATGGTACGAACAAAAAGCTGTTATTGTATTGCTGGCATTGCTTTCTCTTGGCGTAAAAGACATCCATCTTGGCCCTACACTTCCTGCATTCTTGTCACCCAATGTAGCCAATGTGCTGGTTGACAAGTTTGGTATAGCCGGAATAGGTGAAGTTGAGGACGATATAGAAATGTTTATGAATGCATAATTGAGTCCACTCCAAAAAGTAAAAAATGACAATTATGCCACTAAAACACAAAATCTCTAAACCCCACAAAAGATAGATTTACAGATATTTAGATTTTAGTGGAATTTCGTGTTTTAGTGCTTTTGTGGCGAAAAATTACTTTTTGGAGTGGACTCATAATTGGTTCTAATGGAAGCTGCATGGAACAAATATAGATATTTATTCACCGAGTGTAATTTGCAGCCTGACGCAGGTGGATAGCTTGTGCTTAACACTGCCTTCTGATTGCGGCACAGTATGCAGCGACAGCGAAGCTCGCATATCGTGCCTGTAAGAAGAGGCAGTGGAAAGTGCAACTAGGAACCGGAGGCAGAAATGCTGCCCTTAAAAAAAACAATCGAATATGAAAATTGAAAATGTGAACGATTTACCCATCAAAGAAAATCCCCATAAAGCCGATGTGCGGATGATGCTGAAATCCGGTAAATTTCAGGTGATGCATTTGGCATTGGAACCGGGGCAATCATTAAAACCGCATGTGACACCTGTTGAGGCATTCTTCTTTGTGACCTAAAATCGGTATTTGAATTTAATAACGATGTAAAATAATTTGATAAATATTTGTTTATAAAGATTATCTG
>CAZTNS010000216.1:0-3413 GCA_964615585.1 uncultured Bacteroidales bacterium
ATTTTCATACAATTCATTCATTTCTTCTAAGCTCATATTCTTGTTTATGCGTGCTTTTTCATCAATTTTTTTCTCTTTCAGCATCACCACCCTGTCAGCAAATTTAAACAATTTTTCAAGGCGGTGTTCAATGATTAGAATGCTCATTTTGTTTTTATTGCCTTGCAGCAGTTTATCCAGGGTATTGTACAGGTTTTCTGCATTGGCATCAGACAGGCCTGCAGCAGGCTCATCAAGGATAAGCAACTCCGGTTCCTGCAATAACACCATGGCCAGGCTAAGCATGTTTTTTTTGCCGCCACTCAGGTATCCGGCTTTTGTGGAGTTGCTTTTATCTTTTATGTCCGGAATGAAATCAGATAAACCATCCAGCTTTTTACCGCGTTCTTTTTTACTTAAATGCCTGCCGGCAAAGCTCAGGTTTTCCCGCATGCTTAAATTGTGGAAAATTCGTCCGCCTTGCGGAAAATAGCCTATGCCATCTTTTATGCACCGGAAAGTGGGTTTGTTTGAAATGTCATTCCCCTTAAAATAAATGACGCCTTCTTTCCGGGGAATTTGGTTGATAATGGCTTTTGCAAGGGTAGATTTTCCTGATCCGTTTTTACCAATTATACCCAGTATTTCTCCTTCAGCAAGCTGCAAGTCCGTATTTTCAATGATACGGTTTTCTTTGCCCTTGCGGTAGGCGGCTGATATGTTTTGTAATTCGAGCAACTTATATCCAGATATTTAAAAACAACAATCAAAAATAATAATTATATTTAACAATCAAAATCCAGACAAAACTTTTTTCACATTTTCCATGTTCAAAACAGATGCAGGGGTTCCCCTTTCCTGCACAAAACCGTCATTGACGAAAGCCACGTACTCGGCTGTGTTTTTCACAAAATTCAGGTCATGTTCAATCATAAAAACCGTACAAAGGTCTTTATCTAATTGTTGAATCATATCGGCAATTTTTGCAACGTGCCGGGTGTCAGCTCCGGAAGTGGGTTCATCTAACAGTATGAGATAATAGTCATCCATAAACAGGCGTGCGAGGCCCAGCAGGCGTTTTTCCCCCTCTGAAAGTTCGCCGGCTTTATGCTTTCTTTTCTCCCAGAGGCCTTTGCTGTTTTTTGTATGAAAAAGCGCATAAAGCATTTCTTCCGCTTTCTGTTTACGTTTTTTTTCTTGTTTCTTGTTTCTTTTCTTTTGAAAAATAGCCTCCCAGGCAGTTTCGCCCTGCATATTCAAATCGGCTGTAAACATGTTTTCCATTACCGTCAGGCTTTCAAAGATGTGGTTGTCCTGAAACATGCGTCCAATGCCTTCCCTCGCAATTTTGTGCGGGGAAAGGTTTAATAAGGGAATGGGTGTGTGGTTTGTATCGTTTGGCGGATGATAAATGATGCTTCCTGTATCGGGTTTTAACAAACCTGATATGATGTTGAAAAGCGTTGTTTTCCCGGTTGCATTATCACCTGTCAGGGCTGTTAATTGTGCATGTTCAATATTAAGTGAAAAATTATCAAGCACACTGGATTTTTCATAAGCACCATTACCGTCACCATCTTTTACCGGACGGAAAAAGTTTTTGGATATGTCTTTTATTTCAAGAATTGTATTGCTCATGCCTGTTTATTAAATTTGAATTCACCAAGCAATCCCTGAGGCCTGATGTACATTAAAATGACAATGCTTAATCCATAAATGACCATCCGCATGTTGGCAGCCACACTGTCCGGCATACCCACAAAACGCAGCAATTCCGGCAAAACAACAACAAATACCGCCCCGATGACCGGCCCTTTAATGTTTCCTGTGCCGCCGATGATCACAGCGGAAATAATAAAAATGGCTTCATCCAGGTTAAAGCTGGTTGGGTCTATATAGGAAATATACGATGCATATATCACCCCGCTGATGGCCGTAAAAGCGGCTGCAATCACAACCGTTTGTATTTTCAGTTTTTTAATGTTTCTGCCAAGGGTCATTAATGACAACTGGTCGTCTCTCATGGCCCTCAGTGTCCTGCCGAAAGGTGATTTTATCAGCATATAGGAAACGACACCTACAATTACAGCCAGCGCTAAACTTAGAATAAGGTAGTGGTATGTCCCGGAAATTTCAAAGCTGCCAAAAAGTTTGGGAGAAGGAATGCCGGGAATCCCGTAAGGCCCTTTGGTCAGTTTAATCCAATTGTAAAGAATGGTAAAAACGATCATTTGAAACCCCAGTGTTCCCAGGATGAAATAATCTCCTTTTAAGCGTACAGCAGCCAGGCCCAGCAAATATCCAAACAGGCCACTGACAAACATGGCAAGCAAAAGGGTGGGGATCAAAGGCAACCCCAGGCCCATGAGGGACCAGGCACCCATATAGGCACCAATACCATAAAATGCAGCCTGCCCGAGTGTGATAAGATTGGCCAAACCAACCATGAGGTTGGTGCTGATGGTAATGATAACATAAATGTTGATCATGATGAGTATATGTATCAAATAATCCATAAGTTCTTATTTTATGCCAGCCTCCGTTTTTCGCCAAATAAACCACGCGGCCTGAACAACAAAAATATTATTAAAACACCAAAAGTTACCGCATCCTGCCAATTAGCCGAAAATTGCCATACGGTGAGGGCATGCAATATTCCCAGCATAAAACCGCCGATAACCGGGGCATAGAACTTCCCCACACCTCCAATTATCAGTGCGACAACGGCATTTAAAAGCATGGGCATTCCGACATAAGGATCCATCCCCACATCCCAGGCCATTAAAATACCTCCGGTAGCAGCAAAAAAAGCACTCAAGATGAATAAATAAATTCTTTGTTTTTTGATGTTCAATCCAAAGTATTCTGTTAATTCGGCATCATCACGTAAAGCCCTTGCTGCCAGGCCTAGTTGGGAGTATTTTAAAAGAATGAAAAAACCGGCGATTACCAGCATGCTGACAGATAATTGAATCAATTGTGTATAAGTAACAAGCAGATTACCAAAATTAGTTGACCCGGATATTGCCTGGTTAAGAATTTTTGTTTCATTTCCATAGAAAAGGGCAACCACATTGATAACAATGATCATTACCCCCAGAGAACTAATAAGCAGAATATTCGGATCGCTTCTCTTTTTTATCAGTGGTTGATATATTATTATTTCAACCAAAAGGCTGATAAGTATGGTTAAGAGAATAGCCATAATTATAGCGATACCTAAAGGCCATTGAAGGACAGAGTAGAAAGTGTAAACAAAATAAGGCGATACCATGTAAATAGCTGCATAAGCCACATGAAAGATATGCGTTGTATTATACACCAGCGCAAAGCCCAATGCAACAATGGCGTAAATGCTGCCTGTTATTATGCCGTTTATGAGTAGTTGTTCAAACATGATGTAAAAAACTCAAAAGTAGTAAATTTCTACAATT
>CAZTNS010000217.1:0-3346 GCA_964615585.1 uncultured Bacteroidales bacterium
TTTCAGACCAGTCTTCGTTAAACTACGCCACCCGTCTATAAAATCAGGAATCCCCGGATCGAATGCATTACACCGGATTAACCGTTTTCACTGATTTGCTTTAACTTTTTAGTATCCAGAATGATCATTTCTCCGTTTTCCTCTGTTATGATGCCATCGTTTTTCATGGATTGTATGGTACGGATGACACTCATCATGGCCATGCCGCTAAAATTTCCTAAATCCTGCCGTGACAATTGCATGGGGAAAGCATCTTTCCCGTAAACATCATCTGCCAGATATAAAAGTACATCAGCTACCCGGCCGTGCATTTGTTTCTTGTTCAAACTGCTTACCCGTTGATACAAGTGATGGTTATTACAATTCAATTTTTGAACCACCATGGAAGCAAATTCCCCGTTTGATTTAACAAGGTTTTCCAAAACCTGCCTGCTTATATCATAAACATCCGTATCCGTCAGCGCAACCACAGAATATTTTGCAATGTTATTCCCGAACATGCCACTCAGGCAAATCATGTTTTCTCCCCTGATCACATCAAGCAATACCGTTCCGTTCTCTGTTTCATACTCAAGTTTCACAATCCCGTTTTTGACAAACATCACATGATTGACAATGATTCCCTGCTTTACCAGGGTTTCCCCTTTTTTAAAATGAACCGGCTTATTGTTCTCCTGTTTTTCAAGGGTATTATTCACAATTTCCTCAAAAGCTTTTATATGTTGATTATTTTTCATATTATTGTTATTGATTTAGAACCATTGCAAAGCTAAGCAATATTACAGACATATATCTATCATTGTGGTGATATTTTAAGGTAATACATGACCTAAATGTCTTATAAAAACATTGCATCTATCGTTATTATTTTAACAACTAATGCCTTTTTATTTTGTTTATTTGTCACTATATTTTGTGATTAAAATCATAACACATGAAATTAAAAGCTTTTCTACTATCCTTCATTATTCTGATGCTGATTTGGTTGCTGCTGACCGGCACCTTTGATTTGCCCATGTTGCTGACAGGTGTTGTCAGTGCCTCGGTTATTGCGCTACTAATGTGCAGACGCTGTACTATTTTTAAAGGCATGAAATTTACCCCAACAGCCCTGATTTACACCTTTGTTTATCTGGGTGTGTTTTTGTTTGAGCTGATTCGCTCGAACCTGGATGTTGCACGCCGTGTATTATCCCCATCGCTTCCCATCAATCCAGGCATTGTGGATGTAAAAACAACATTAAAGTCGCCCATGGCACGGATGATTCTGACAAATTCCATCACGCTTACCCCGGGCACGCTCACTGTTGACACAGAAGACGACACCTTGTTTATTCATTGGATAGATGTCAGTTCGGAAGACCGTGAGGAAGCGACAAAAAAAATAGTTAACCGATTTGAAAACATCATAAGCAAGATATATGATTGATACACTATTAATGATATCCCTGGGCTTCATCGGGCTGGCCATGCTCCTGACCCTTTACCGTTTTATCAAAGGGCCGTCGGTCAGCGACCGTGTGGTGTCCTTTGATATTCTTACCATCTCCTCTTTAGCTTTAATCTCCATACTGGCCCTGAATTTCGGGCGGGTAATTTATATGGATGTCGCTTTGGTGTATGGTTTATTGAGTTTTTTAGGCGTCATCATTGTCGCCAGGTATTTAGAAAAAGGCATATAAATTATGGAAACACTACAAACCATTGGTGCATTTGTTGTGCTGGCCGGGTCGATTTTCATTTTCCTCGGCGCCCTGGGGCTGGTTCGCATGCCGGATGTTTATAACCGTATTCAGGCCGGAACGAAAGCCTCCACATTGGGTACCTTATTAACGCTTATCGGATTGATACTGATTGTGCCGGCCTGGTGGAACAAGTTTTTACTGCTGGCAATTTTTGTCATCATCACCAACCCTGTATCATCCCATGTACTTGCCCGCGCAAGCCATGCAGCCAAAATCCGATTGTCAAAAAAGACAGTAACCGATCATTACCAGACATACAAAAACAAAAAGGAGGAAAAAGCGCATGAATCCAAATCTTAACATCATCATTGCCATTGTACTGGGCGTAATTATCCTGATTTTTGCCGCCCTGGCCATATATCATAAAAAGCTCAGCGTTGCCATCATTGGTGCCGGTGCTGTGTCATTGCTGGCGTCCATCATGTACCTGTTGCTTGCCGCTCCGGATGTAGCAATGACAGAAGCCGCCATTGGTTCCGGGCTGAGTGTGATCATATTCTTTTATGCATTAAGTAAAATCCGCAAACACCATGATTAAAAAACTCTTATTATTATTGCTGCTTGCCGGTGCCGGTCTGATGTTTTGGACCGGGGTTTCAGACTTTAAGGTCAAAGAGGAACTCAATCCCATTGCCTCTTATTATGCAGATCAGGGACTGGAAGAAACCGGAGCTGCAAACCTGGTTACTGCCGTTGTGGTACGATACCGTGGCCTTGATACCCTGGGTGAAGTTACCATCCTCTTTTTAACCGCAAGCATTTTGGGATTCTTTCTTGTGCGAGGCAAAACCAAAGAAACATATCGCGATTCCAGCGAAATCCTGAAAACCGCATCACGGCTACTGGAGCCTATCATTATACTGGCCGGTGTATATGTCTTTGTCAACGGACACCTCACGCCCGGCGGCGGATTTCAGGGAGGTGCCATTCTGGCCTCGGCATTGATTCTGGCTTACCTTGCAAATCCCGGTGAGGGCATCAGTAAAAGCCTGCTTAATATTACGGAATCATTTTCCGGCCTCAGCTTTGTCATCATCGGAATACTTGGAATTGTCCTTGCCGGTGGTTTTCTGGACAGCACATTCTTGCCGGCCGGAAGCATCGGAAATCTGATAAGTGCCGGTGTTATCCCGATCATATACATTTTTGTCGGGTTGAAAGTCGGATCTGAACTGGCAGGGATTGTAACAAACCTTAAATACGCATCCAAAAACGAATCAGAATGATAACACTGGAATACATTACAATAGGCACAGGCATTCTGTTAATGCTGATGGGAATCTGGGGACTGGTTACCCAGAAAAACCTGATAAAAATTGTCATTGGTTTTACCCTGGTTGATACGGGCATCCACATTCTTATGGTTAGCATCGGCCACATAAAAAACCGTACAGCACCTATCATTGATGATGCCGTAAACGCATCCGGAGCTGCCGATAAGGTAGTTGATCCCATTCCGCAAGCCATGGTACTTACCGCCATTGTCATCGGGCTGGGAATCACAGCCCTCATGCTCACCTTTGTGGTAAAAATGGCCAAAGACAACAATTCACTGAATGTTTCAAACTTTAAATCACTGAAATGGTAGCACCGATTTATAT
>CAZTNS010000218.1:0-3345 GCA_964615585.1 uncultured Bacteroidales bacterium
AAATAGGGAGACCCATTGAAAGAAAAAGCAGATCCACCCATCTGAAGCATGGGGTGGAAGGTGGTTTTTTGGTCTGATACATTATTGAATACACTTGTTTCATCGTTTTCATGCAATGAAAAATTAAATGTGCTGTCTGATGCCGGAGAATAATAATCTTCTGTCTGCGCCTGCATGTTTACAACAAAAAAGATCAAAAATATGGCAAATCCCATTCGTTTCATCATAGTACAAAAGTACAAAATTTTTTATGCCATCAAAAAGAATATTTCTATTATAAACGATCCACAACGCAAATCAGTATGTTTCGGAATGTAAATCCGCCTCAATGATAAGAAAATATGGTTCTACTGCACATTTTGTGCAATGACCGATAGGTTACAATTCTGAAGTCGGAAGACCGAAGGCCGGAGTCGGAAGAAATATTCATAACTCCCAACTTCATTATACATAAATTTTTAGCTTTAGATATTCCTGGTTTTCCACTAAGTTTGCGGTAGAAGCAGAAAGATGAGCAGTAACGCATAAACCTATAAATTCAGATGATCTAAATCCCGCCTGATGAAATATTTTTTTTAGATTTGTATGCCATGCGAAAAAATTTATCGTTATCACATAAGATCACATTTTACCTGATTGTAGTTAGCTTGGGAGCATGCATAATACTTGGTTTTGTGGCCTATTATTCTATGAAAAAAGCCATGCTTGACCGTACTTATGACCAGTTAATGTCAGTACGGACTGAAAAACAAAACCGGCTTGAAAAATTTTTTGCAGACAGAAAATATGATATCCGGCTTATGTCTGAAGAACAAACCATTGTATCACTGATGGAGGAGCTTCAGAAGGATAACCGGGTTGAAAGGTGTTGTTCTCCGGTAGCCATTGACAGAGCTGCTGTGCCTTATCACGGGAATGAATATTTTTCAGCTTTGTTGTTTTTGCCCTCCGGCAGTCAACCTTGTGCCTATTCTTTGCCTTTAAATAGCGATGGAGATTCCATTTTTATTAAAGCGGTAAAAGAGCCGGAAGAATTACATGTGTTCAGGGGGATGAAAGATACATGCAAAGATGCTGTGTTGCTGGATTTTAGCCTAAAAGCCAGAATGCATCCCGGAGTCAGGCTGGGTATGCCGGTATATGACAACGATGGAAAAAGGCTGGGTGTGATTTGCAGTATTTTACCCATTGAAAGCATCAATGAGATCATGTACGAAGAAAATCCCCACAACGGTTTGGGTGAAACAGGAGAAGCCTATCTGGTTGGCAGTGATTATTACATGCGAAGTACATCAAGGTTTCACGACAGCGCCATCATGAGTACCATGGTAAAAACCCCGGGTGTTGAAAAAGCCCTGGAGGATAAACAAGGAGTGGACATGTTTTATGATTACCGCGGTGTGAAAGTGCTTAGTTCATTCGCAAAACTTGATTTGTACGGGTTGGAATGGGTAATCCTGGCTGAAATAGATTTTGATGAAGCCATGATACCCATCGTCAATATTAAACACAGGATGTTGATGATAGGCCTTGGCGTGGCTGTGTTGGTTTTTGTGCTGGCGTGGTTTTTGTCTCGAATGCTTACAGGTCCGCTGATCCGTCTTAACCGTGCAGTATCTTGCATTGCGAAGGGAAGAAATCCCCCACAACTGAAGGTTAACAGCAAAGATGAAATCGGAGAACTCACAGCCGCATTTAACAACATGGCTAGTCAAATTCGTGTTCAGAAAGAAAAATTGCAGTTTGAAAGTGAACGTTCAATGCAATCCATGATTGACGGGCAGGAAAATGAACGGCAACGCCTGTCGCGTGAAATACACGATAGCCTTGGGCAGATGTTGATAGCACTTAAGCTAAAATACCAGGCTATACATAAAGGAATAATCAAAACAGAATTGCTTGACCTTGTTGATCAAACCATTGAAGAATCACGACGGATGTCGGGAGACCTAAAACCGGCCGAACTGGATGAATTTGGTTTAAAGCCTGCCCTGCAACGCCTTTGTGACCAGCAGGAAGCCATGTCAAACCTCAAAATTGATATTGACATAGACGCATTGCCGGAAAAAATGAGTGAAAAACTCGAAATATATTTATACCGTATTCTGCAGGAATGCCTGAGCAATATATATAAACATGCTGATGCCACAGAAGCCAGTGTGAAAATGAGCAGGATAAATAAAAGACTGATAATCGATATTTGCGATAACGGAAAAGGGTTTGATCCACAGGTGTTGGAAAGAGCCGATTCGTATGGATTGAAAAATATTCAGGACAGGGTGAGTTTGTTGCAGGGAAAAGTGTCCATTAAAAGTGCAAAAGGGAAAGGCACGTGTATCATTATACGTATAAAATTGTTTGACTAAAACCTATGAAGAAACCAATCGATATTATTATTGTTGATGATCACGACATCGTTAGGGATGGCATCCGCTCGTTGCTGAGCACATCCAAAGAAATCAATGTGATGGCAGAGGCAGGAAGTTATCTGGAACTGAAACAAAAACTGGAAAAACAAAAACCTGATGTGGTGCTGCTTGATATTAATCTTCCCGGGGTATCTGGTGTGGAAGCCGTTCGGTTGCTTAAACCTGAGTACCCGGATGTTGGTTTTTTAATGCTCTCCATGTTTACCAATGAAGAATTTGTGATCAATTCCGTAAAGGCAGGTGCCAAAGGATATTTGCCAAAGAATACCACCGCTGATGAATTGCATGAAGCCATTGTTGCTGTTTATATGGGCAGGGAATACTTTAGCAAAAGCATTTCCGAACGTGTTTTTCTTGACATGATGAGAAAAACCAGGGAAAATGTATCCACAGCTGAGAAAATAGAAAAACTTACAGAAAGGGAAATAGATGTATTGAAAAAAGTGGCTGAAGGCATGAGCAATGGTGAAATTGCCGATCGGTTATGCATCAGCATTCGTACTGTGGAAACCCACAAAACCAATGTGCTTCGCAAACTAAACCTAAACAACACAGTTGAGCTGGTGAAATATGCCATTCAGCATAATTTAATCAGCCTGGGTACGTGAATCACGTATTAAATTTACGTAATTTCCCGATTGACTTGCATCTGAAATTTATCAATTTTTGTATTGGTTTGTAATTAAACCATATGGTATTGAATAAAGTACCCTGCAAATGCGATGCAGATTAGTTGAATCACACCTAACCTAAAATCTGAAGGGCCTGTAATATATGTTGCAGGCTCTTTTTCTATGCATTCCCCGAAAAATGGTTTTGCGTAGGTTGTATATTTTTCTAATTTTGCAGGCCAATAACAAGGGCCCCATAGTTCAAGGGATAGAATAGCGGTTTCCTAAACCGTAGATCCAGGTTC
>CAZTNS010000219.1:0-3144 GCA_964615585.1 uncultured Bacteroidales bacterium
TAATCATTTTGAAATGCAATTGGTAAAATATTCCACGAAATTTGCAGTAGAACCTAAAAATCAGATGTAAAGTACCTCTCAGTAGCTTGACAGAATGTGTATTGCAACTATTTTATGATATTTATAGAATATTTTAATACAATTTTGCGTTCTTGTGTTAAATATAATTTCTATTATTGCGTTTACAACCAATTTCTGGCTTATCTTAACCTTTAAAACATGCTTTAATTTATTAATTATCAGGAAATATATTGTAATTGATATAGTGTTATGGGCAAAAGATTGTTGTTGTGTGTGGTGGGATTATTCGTTGGTGGATTGCTAAGTGCACAAACGGTGAAAATCAGTGGCAGTGTTCATGATGCCGGAACAGATAAGCCTTTACCTTATTCCAATGTGATTCTGAAAAACACTGAAAACTCTGTAATAAACGGCAGCATAAGCGCTGAAGATGGCAGCTTTTCATTGAAGGCAGAATCGTCCGTTGTGGAAAAAATTGAAATCAGTGGGCTCGGGTACCAAAAAAAGACGATCCCCCTTGAGTTACCGGAAAAATCCACCTATGATATGGGTAAAATTCACTTAAAACAAGATTCCAACCTGCTTGATGAAGTGGATGTCGCGGAACAAAATACCGTGGTACAAAAATTTGACCGCAAAGTGTATGGCATCAGCGAAAATAAAAAATCAGCAGCCAGGGATATTTACGATGTGTTGCGAACACTTCCCGGGGTGTCGGTAGATGAAGAAAATAACATCCGTTATAAAGGCACGTCGCCTGAAGTGATGGTGGATGACATGCCTGCCGAATATATGTACCCTGACCTTGCCATGATCCCTGTGGACAACGTTGAAAAAATTGAGATTATTGATGCATCAATGCGAAGCGGGGGCGAAGGGAAAGGGGGTATCATCAACATAAAAATGAAAAAACCTCCTAACGATGGCTTCAGTGGTGTGGGTAGCCTGAGAGGTTCTACGGGAAAATTTGATGAAATCAACCACGCATCGGGATATGCTAACCTGAATTTTAAAACCGGGGATATCATTCTGTTCAATAACTTGTGGTATTATGGTAGAAACAGCATTTATAAGGCCAGGAGCACAGGCAGTAAATTACTTGATGGCATAATGTATGAAACATCGGGCAATAACCAGAGTAATTACAATTATGATTATTTGAATGAATATGTGGGTGTGCAGTGGAACATTACAGACAAAACTAAACTGGTTGTCAGTGGAGGGATTGGAAAAGGCGGCAGCAACTCATATTCTATGTCAGAAAGCATCATCACACTGAATGATAACATCTATCAGGATTATACCATGATAAATGAAAGTGGGTATGAAAGTCCCTCAGGCAATGTTTCAGCATATTTTCGCCACGATTTTGACACAACTTTGCGTGAATTTACAGCTTATGTCAATTATTCGCCGGGTTTGTTTGATGATAAGTCGTTTACTGAGAGCAATTATCATTACCGGTATTTGAATAGCCAGTTGGTAAATGATACAATGAACTATCTCACTGAAACAAATGAGAGAAATTCCCGTGTATATTCCGGAATGTATTACAATCATCCGCTTACAGAAAAAACGCGATGGAATGCTCGTTACCGGGGAAATTTCAACTTTATCAATGACAACGAAACCATGCACTATGTCAATGGGGTACCTATGTTAACACAGTATGCAGGACAATCAGGATACAATACCAGTCACAGTTTTTCTGTACGTTTGGGTACAAGGTGGAAAAAATGGCGGTTTGATGGTGGCATTGAACAAAAATACAAAAAATACCATGAAAATTATGATCATTATACGGAAAGCCTTGAAGACACTACTGTCAATATTAGAGCAGATTATTATAACGTTTTGCCTTCAGGGAACCTGCAATTCACAATCGACAGCATGCAAGACCTGAAAATAAGTTATTCACGCTCCGTGCGTGTGCCTTATTCATCGTATTTAACCGGTTTTGTGAAAAAACGCAATCCGAATGCATGGAGTACCGGAAATACAGACCTTGATCCGTCAGCTTACAACAATGTGTATTTGGGTTATAATTTTAACCAGCCGTTGTGGAATGTTTCTGCTGAAGTATTTTACAGCCAAACCAACAATGAAATATCATACGTAAGTTATCCTGTCAATGAAATCATTACCCTGAGCATGCCGGAAAACATTGCTTACCAATCCCGTCTTGGTATTGACTTATCAGCGTATGCTGCCATGTTCAAAGGCAAATGCAACCTGACATTTTCTTCTTCTTTTTATCACAGCCATATTGATGCAACAAGCCTTTCAGAAAGCATGGAGGCACAAGGAGTGCCGGTTGAAGAAATTGTAACAAACAATTATGGATACAATGCTAAAATGCATGCAAGCATAAAAATATTTGCCAACACCAATGGTTCGGTTAATATCGGTTACAACAGCCGGGAGGTGGAGTTTGACGGTTACGATTATCCGGATGTTGATGCCGGATTGTCTATAGTTCAACATTTATTTGAACGCAGCCTGATGATTTCTATATCGGGCAGAAATTTACTCGGGAGCGTGATGAAACATGGTGGATACAGCGATTACGCAGGCATTGAAACAGAACGTGAAGTGTATTATTCCCTGTGGGATTATCCGGTGTTTTCTTTTTCCATTCGTTACCGCTTCAGGCAGGGTGACAGGCAAACGGGTCAAATGGGGCAACAAAGTATAGAAGAATAAGGAATCCGGATGATTGGACAGCAAACAATTTTGACAAACCTGGTTGTGTTTTTTTACTTCTGTCAGCATTGCAATGTCAATGATGTGCCTCCGGAGAAGAAAAGTTGTTGCAAAGTATCAATATAATCAAACCCTTCAAAAAGTAATTTTCAGCAGGTACCTAAGCATCAGGCTTTAAATTTCTCCCTGAAATCTTCCAAGGCTGATTCAGTTCCTATAACGGTAATGATATCCCCCTTTTTTAACAATGTATTACCATGAGGGATGTCCACTTTTTGCTCCTGCCTGACAAGAATTAACTGCCCGTCTTTGTGAAAGGGAACATCTTTGACCTGACGTCCTGAAACATCCGGGTTGGTTAGGCGCTTATCAATAATATTCGTGTAATTTTTGGCAGAAAATCCCAAATTCAAAATTCAA
>CAZTNS010000220.1:0-3013 GCA_964615585.1 uncultured Bacteroidales bacterium
TATTATATTCCACTGGTATTTAGATTGCCGAGGCTGATCGTGATACGTTTTTTCTGTTCGGGATGGTCGTCATTGTTGAGCCATAAAGACACTTGCAGATGCAGATTGTAGATGGTAATGCTTGCTTCTTTAGACTGTATTTTCCCGATTTTCAGCACATCAGAATTGATTATTCCGGTATCGCGGCTAATATGTTCGCCAAACATCGGGTCTCCTTCCTTAAGGTAACTTTTGTCATAATGGTCTTTGAAATGGTAGATGTTTGTTACATCTTCCATCGTAAGAACCTGTAAGCTTTCCACACCGCCAATGTTGGTAGTAAACCAACTGTGTACGTGTTCATCAATCAGGCAGCGATTTAACGAATCCTTAAACAAAATGCGGGCATTGTTGATAATGGCACGGCCAAAATAGTTTTTATCAAAAAAATAGAGTTTATCATACGTAATCGCATAGCGGAGTGTAATACCGCCAATTATTTTCCGCAACTTAGGAAACATATTAAATGAGTTATATACCCTTAAAATGGTAGCCATATTAGCTGCAAATAATAAGGCATGAAGCGGGGTCTCAAGAATCAGGAAACCACCATCGCCGCTGCTGATAAAGCGCGTTTTGAAATCGTCGAATTTATAGCCCTGAAAAATATAAGGATGATTTCGTAAACAAAGTGTGCCTGTCATTTCAAACATTTTCTTAAACAAATACGGAATAAGTGTTTGCTCAAATTCACCGTAGGCGCTGTATTGAAATATATCAACACCTAAAACAGCATTGTTGGGGATGTTTTTGTAGTCGATATATTTTTGTAACTCATAATACAGATCATGATCATCGGGAATAATATTGGTTTTTTCAAATACAATTCGTTTATCCTTTTCCTGCAATAATTTGCTGATTTCCTCAGGATTTATCTCTTTAATGGTTTTTATCATAGTTTGTTATTTTGAGAACGATAAAAATACAAAAAATACACTTGTTTAACACAGTGCTTTATGTTTATTGACTGGTAAGGATAACGAAAGTATTTTATTGACCTGTTCTCATGTGTAAAACCAATTCATTTTGTTGGACAGTGTTATTACCGGCTTATTTTGCTGCCGGCTACAGGCAGAATATTTTCTTACTTTTGTAGTTCTGATGCAAACAGGTACACGAAAACACATTCTATTTCTGGCACGCTGGTATCCACATTATTATGATCCGATGTACGGGCTTTTTGTGGAGCGTCATGCTCGTGCTGTGGCCTTGTATCATGATGTATCGGTCATTTACATTCTTCCTGTTGATGCAGATATACAACCTTTTGAGGAAATTCACGAAGAAACGCACTTTCTCGAAGTGAAGTATTATTATTCAAAGGCCGGAATATCAGGACGTCTGTTAAGCCCGTTTCGGTATTATAATTATTTCAGAAAAGCCTATCAAACGGTTATAAGCAAACGCAGCAAACCGGATTTGGTGCATGTAAATGTACTCACAAGAGTGGGAGTGCTGGCACGCTTGTTGAAATTTCAATACCGAACTCCATATATCATTACAGAGCATTGGTCGCGTTATTTAAGTCGTCGTAATGGATATCAGGGTTTTATGAGAAAGCTGATTACGCCGCATGTAGTTAAGCATGCCGGGGGCTTGACCACAGTTACAGACAATCTCAGGGAAGCTATGAAGAATCATGGGTTAATTGCCAGGAGGACAGTAACCATACCAAATGTGGTGGATGTGGATTTTTTCAGACCACCGCTGTCAAAACAGCATCACGACAAGACGATTTTTATTCATCTGTCTTGTTTTGAAGAACGGTCTAAAAATATGTCTGGAATTTTACAGGCAGTAAAACAGCTTTCAAAAGAGCGTCAGGATTTTTTGCTATACATGGTAGGAGAGGGGGTCGACTGGGATAAAACCGTTCGGGAGGCTGAAAAGCTTCAACTGAAAGACAAGTTTGTGTATTTTACCGGATTGAAGCAGGGACAGGAATTGCTTCAACTGATGCAGCGGGCTGACATAATGGTACTTTACAGTCATTATGAAAATCTGCCGGTAGTAATTCTGGAGGCGTTTTCATGCGGAATGCCTGTGATATCATCGAATGTGGGGGGTATAGCGGAGCATCTTTCTGATGAGCGGGGTATATTGATTCCACCCGGAGATTCTCTTCTTTTGGCTCACACAATGGAGAAAATGATGGAAAAATTACCGGAATTTGACCATGATAGAATACGGAATTATGCTGTAAATCACTTTAGTATGAAGGTGGTTGGAAGCCAGTTTGATCACCTTTATCAGAAAGTATTGCTGGAATCATGATAAGAAAAATAGCTGGTACGGCACTTACGCGGATTTTGAATGCAGTTATCATGCTTTCTGTGCTCTTTATCGCTACCAATAATCTCGGAGCTGAAGCTTATGGCTCTGTAACGCTTGTAATCCTTGGTATTACAATTATAGGCCTTGTAAATCACCTTGTGGGTGGTGGAGCCCTGGTTTATTTTATTCCCCGAAAACCGCTGATATTGTTATTAGTACCTTCTTATTTGTGGGCTGTTTTTTCAGCCTTAACGGGTGCTCTGGTACTTGATTGGCTTGGCAAAATACCACATCAGTTTGTTTTCCATGTGATGATTATTGCCTTACTGCAATCTATGGCCTCCATCAATCAAAATGTGATGCTGGGTAAGGAACGTGTGAAACATTTTAACCTGGTTTCATTGGCCCAGTTTGCCTTGTTACTGGGTGTTTTATCCCTTATGGTATTTGTTTTTGATAATACAACTGCTTTTGCTTATGTCCTGGCACTTTATGCAGCTTATGGAGGGGCTTTTGTGTTAAGTGTTCTTTTGGTAGCCCGGGATTTTCTGAAACAGTCCATAAAAAAGCAAGTTTCGGTGGTTTCAGATATGGTCAGATATGGATGGAAAGCGCAATTGGCTAATATACTTCAATTCTTTAATTACAGGATGAGTCACTATATCCTTGAGGGATTCTTCGGTAAGGCCATGCTTGGGGT
>CAZTNS010000221.1:0-2730 GCA_964615585.1 uncultured Bacteroidales bacterium
CACGAAATTTCTACGGGTTGTTAATCTGTGTTTTGTGGGATTTAGAGCTTTGGTGTTTTGGTGGCATTTTTTTTATTTTTTAGAATGTACTCATCATTTAATGGATTAAAGAAAATTAAAACGAATAATTAAAATCATATAAATTTTTACCTTTAGATATTACCGGCTTTCCACTAAGTTTGCAGTAGAACCATATAAATTGAGATTATTTATTTCTTCCAAACAACCAGTCCCAGAAACTGCGTTTACTTTCCTTTTTTTGCAGATTATTGGTGGTATCTGTAGGGGGTATATACAACCCGGGTGGTTTTTGCCCCAGCAGTGGGGATGAAATGTGAATGTACAGGTTGTTGTTAAATATCCTGAATCCGTGCAGATAAAAGTGCATTCTGTTTTTTGTAATGTGCC
The DNA here is from genome assembly GCA_964615585.1 of uncultured Bacteroidales bacterium. Lineage (GTDB taxonomy): Bacteria > Bacteroidota > Bacteroidia > Bacteroidales > ML635J-15 > JAQIBY01. The sequence goes on from CAZTNS010000221.1 coordinate 409, forward strand.
TGGACAACTCTTGTTGTTTGGTGTCATTCTGATAATTGTCCGTGTTTTCTCTTATGACATCATAATCATCATCCAGATTCTTGATTTTGGATGTATAGTTCTTTGAATCTGAATTACAGGAAAGCAGAAATGCATGCAGGTATGCTTCCCAAAGTCCTTTTTTAGGTTTTCTTATCGCTCCGTATTGTGCAAAATCTGTTATCGTATCGGTGTTCATGTACCGGTATTGATAACCAGGGATGTCAATTTTTAGGGTATCAACCGTGCTTGTTATATGGAAATGACTGCCATCAGCTTCCCATGTGTAATTATACACTTTGGTTTCAGCACGGCTGCTGTCTCGTATGGTAAATGTTGTTATCTCGGATAACTTGTAAGCCCTGGTGATTGATGTTTCGAATATTTTGGCGTAATATTCTGCCTGCACGTTCAGCACCTTGTTTTTTGCTTTGTCATCATCACGATATGCCATTAGCACAATGGTTTCGTTGTTTTTGTTGGTGTATTGCGATACGATGTCAAAGTCCGATTCATTGTATGGTAACCGGCTTTTATACTTGCCAAGCTTTTCGATGCTTTCATTCAATTTGTAGGTCCTGTGGGATTCGGTTTCATCCTGGTAATATTGGGATGTGTAGGAAATATCGGTTTCGTGAAGCATGGCAATGATGGCTTTTGCACGTACTTTAGCTTGCAGCAACGCTAACGAATCATCTTCAATCCTCGGATCTGATATGCCTATGGCTGTATATTCCCCGTGAAGTGGTATATTGTTTACCCATGAAGGTGTTTGATAATGTTGTGCAGAGGCTTTGAGTCCAATGACAAACAATATTATGCCGATAAAATATAATTTAGCCATTTGCTTGTGTATATTTGCAAAAATAGCATGTTTTCTGTTATGATAAAAAAGATAAAGGCAAATCTGATTACCATGGGGTGTTCCAAAAACCTTGTGGATTCGGAAAAACTTGCCTGGCACTTGAGGCAACTGGGTTGGGAGGTTGAGCATGAAGCCGGTCAATGGATGCATGATGTTGTTTTTATCAATACATGTGGTTTCATAAATGATGCCAAAGCAGAAAGTGTGGAAATGATTCTTGATGTTGCTGAAGCCAAAAAATCGGGATTGGTTGATAAAATTGTTGTGTATGGCTGCCTTGTGGAAAGGTACAGGGAAGAGCTGGAAGCAGAAATTCCTGAAATTGATGTATGGATGGGAAATTATTCTGCACCAAAAATGATGCAGGTTCTGCAAGAGAGGTTTAATGCCGGAGAAAAACGCATCATATCGGGGCCGGGACATTATGCTTACCTTAAATTGGCAGAAGGGTGTAACCGGAAATGTGCCTACTGTGCCATCCCGCTGATCAAGGGGAAATATGTGTCAAGGCAGCCCGGCGATGTTGTCGCTGAGGCGGCTTACCTGGCTTCAGCAGGGGTGAAAGAGTTGTTACTGATAGCACAGGATTTAAGTTATTATGGCAAGGATATTGGAAAACCCGACTACCTTCCCCGGCTAGTTGAAAAGATTACCACAATTGAGGGCATCCAGTGGGTGCGCTTGCATTATTTGTATCCGAATGATTTTCCTGATGAGATACTGGAAATCATGAGAAACAATCCAAAAATTTGTAATTACCTGGATATTCCTTTACAACATGTAAATGATGCCTTATTGAAAAAGATGCGCAGGGGAACCCATAAAAGAGAAATTGAGACGATTCTGCAAAAAGCACGGGAAACCGTTCCCGATATAGCCCTCAGAACCACAATGATGGTAGGCCATCCGGGAGAGACGGAGGTAGAATTTAGTGAACTTCTGGATTTTGTTCAAACATGGCAGTTTGAGCGGCTTGGTGTATTTACCTATTCCCACGAAGAGAACACGTATGGTGCAAAAGCATTTGATGACAGCATTCCTGATGCGATAAAACAGGAACGTGCGGAACAACTTATGGATGTGCAGGATAGCATTTCTCTAAAAAAGAACCGGAAATGGGTTGGAAAAAACATTAAAGTGATTGTTGACCGGCAGGAAGGAAGGTTTTTGGTGGGACGTAGCCAGTATGATTCTGTGGAGGTTGACAACGAAATTTTTATTGACAGTGAAACAAAACATGTTGAGACGGGAACATTCTGTGAGGTAGAAGTAAAGGCTGCAACCGCCCATGAGTTTGAAGCAAAACTAATAAAAATATTGGATTAATTTTGCTGAATCAGGCAAAAAAGTCCTATCTTTGCACAAGATTATTATTACGAGAAATCTGGACCTGTAGCTCAACTGGATAGAGCGTCTGACTACGGATCAGAAGGTTGGGG